>JAYTIE010000001.1:0-18050 GCA_043732015.1 Elusimicrobiota bacterium
GACACGGTCGTCCAGCGCTCGGCCTTCTATCAGCAGAACGTGCAGGCGACGAGCGGCAAGGCGCTCTTCCAGAAAATTCCCGATGGCAACAAGAACCTCGTGGTCCAGGTGTGGACGCCTTTCTCCCGCCAGGCGACCATGTTCAATGGCGGAGCCGACAAGGAATTCAACTGGGGCGGCGGCGTGCGCGGCTGCAACGCGGACATTCCCGCCTCTTCTGACGACCGCCGCATCAACATCAACAACGGCACCGTGACCGTGTATGACCCGCAGGGCGCTTCTGTCGCGGGCGCGGTAACTTCCGACGGCGGGGTGCCGGCGATCACCGTCGTCGTTCCCACGTCGAACGGCGGCGACGGTACCGTGAACGTCACGGCCACGTTCACCGACGTCGCGGACCTTCGGACCGATCCGATCACCTTTACACTCCAGCACTGCGACGGACAGGGTTGCTCCGGCAACTTCGGCGTTATTGGAGGCGCCGGATCCACGCCGTCTAACACCTACACGACCAGCGTTACCGTGCCGTCGGTCGACGGAAACGGCGATCCGATCTCCTACCGGGTGGAAGTTCAGTCCAACTACTGGGGCGTCGTCCGCAACGGCGGCGGCGACCTGAACGTCTCCTTCAAGGGCACCAAGACGGTTCCGCTCGCGATGAAGCTGGCGCCCGCGGGGCAGATCAAGGGCTTCGTTTACCTTCCGGACGGATCGGTCGCCGCGCCCAAGAGCAGCGGCAATCAATGGATCAACTACGGCGTGAACGCCCAGGGCGACAACAACTGGGGCTACGCGCAGGTCCAGAAGGACGGCTCCTTCACCATCGGCGGCCTCATCCCCGGCAACTACCGGCTGGTCGCCAACCAGTACGGCGGAAACAGCACGCTCGCGCCTGACCCGAAGACGCCGGCGATCATCGTGTCCGCCAACAAGGACACGGATGCGAACGTCAAGTTCGTGAACGGCGTCGTTGTCTCGCCGGACTACGATGCGTCGAAACTTCCGTCGCTCACGCGCATCATCGACACCAACGGCGGCGGCAACAACTACCGCGGCGAAACCTGGCAGGTGCTTCGGGTGAAAGCCGGAGCGCAGCTGGATGCCAACACGCTTCTCCGCCTCCTCGTGCATGAGGACGAGAAAGACACCTTCCGCGAAACCCCGGCTTACTCGGGCAGCGGCAACTGCGGCAACAACTGGCCGGGCGGCATCTGCCCGGACAACATGGCCGTGGGCGACGCCTATGACTTCTACATGACCCGCAACGGCAGTGTCGGTGACGGTGATTCGCACCAGTACATGACCTTCACCTCAGCGCTGAAAAACGTCCCCGTGGACGCCGCCAAGGCCACCGCGCCGCAGGTGAGCTTTCATGGCCAGTTGACCAACGCAGTCCACCTGCCTTTCGACGTCACCGCCGTCTCGGCGGGGACGAATATCGGCGGCACGGTTGCCGGCACCAACATTCTCCGCCGGGCAGACTTCGAGGCCATGGGCGGCAGCTTCGAGAAATTCATCGCGCTTCTGCCGCGCGTCACCGCGCTGGACGCGGAAACCAAGGAAATCATTGGCATCGGTCTTGTCACGCCGCCCCCGGCGGCCTTGAGGGGCGATGTCACCAAACAGATCGATCAGGCGATCGCCACGAACGACTACGACCGGTTTCTCCACCTCGCGGGCACGCTGACCTGGGAATACGAGCTGCGCGGGATTCCGCCGCACCGGCCCGTTGCTCTGACGCTGAAGACCCAGAACTATCCTGACCTCTTCAAAAAGGTCCGCACCGGAGAGGTCGGCACGAAGATCACCTGGAACGTCGACCTGGACAAGGACGCGGGCACCGGCGGTGTTGTTGCCGGAACGGTGACCAGCGCCGCGGGCGGCGCGGCCGTGGACGGCGCGCGGGTCGAGATCCGCGCCCCCGGCATGGAAGACCGGCGTCTGACGACGGACGCGCAGGGCAAGTTCACCTCGCCCGGACTTCCGCACGCGCCCTACACCATCACTGTCTTCGCCGGCGGCTTCGCGCCGAGGGCCAAGCGCACGGTCATTTCGGCCAACGAGACGGACACGATTGACTTCTCTCTGGTGGCCGGCCCCGGCTCCATCAGCGGCAAGGTGACGAAAGTCGCCGCGACCTCCGAAGGCGTCGTAACGACACCGGTTGCGAGCCAGATGGTGATCGCGTTCGATGACACCGAGAACGCCGCCAGCCCGTCTGAGCCGCTGGCGCTCATCCACGCGATGACCAGCGAGACCGGCGCCTACAAACTTGAAGGGATGATCCCGACGCACACGTACAAGGTCACCGTGAAGGCCGCGGGCTACTATCCGAAGTCCTTGGACGTGGTCGCAACCAACAGTGAGGTGAGCGGAACCGACTTCAAACTGGATCCGAAGCCGCTCTCCGTCGACGTGATCGTCGACTTTGACGTGGTGAAGAACCAGTTCATCTTCAAGATCCTCAATCCGCACAACTTCGACTCCGGCAAGGTCTGGGTCTACAATGCGGGGACGACATTCAACGCGGGATCGGACCGTGAAATCTCGACGAGCTTCGCGAACATGCCGGACGGCAGCTTGATCGCGCGGGACAACGTTTCCCACTACGCTGCGGACACCAACTACCGTCTCCACATCCTGGCGACGCCGGCCGACGGAGGCCAGGACGTCGTGACGGAGCTCGACTTCAGCCTGAAAAAGAATCACAACGCGAACATCGAGATCTCCGAAGCGCTTACCGGCGACAGCACGCCCGACGACAAAGGCCAGCCCGAGAACCGCATTCTCGGTCCGGACGGCTCCTATCTCGACGTCGAGGCGGGCGCAATGCTGAACGGCGCCACGGGCGACAAGCTCCCGACCGCCACCGTCACCTCCGAGGACTCCTCGAAACTGGGGGATGACGCCACGCGGATCGTCGGCGACGCCGTCACCGTGACGCTCAATGACGTTCAGTTCACCGACCGTCAGGTTCCCTTCAGCATTCCCTTCGATCCCAACACGGTCGAAGACCAGAACGAATTGAAAGACATGGCGCTCTTCGCGCTCATCAACGGAAAGTGGGTGAAGATCACCTCCGACGTCAGCATTGACCCGCTGAACGGAACGGCGAGCGGCTTCATCGACCTTAACAATCAGGTCGCCTCACAGACGACCCTGGCCTCGGCCGGCGGAGCGAAGCTGGCCAGCGCGGTCGGAACGACCACGGCGCCGAAGGCGATGGGCCTCATGAAGGCGATCAAGACCCAGAACGGATACTCGAAGAACCCGCGGGCCATGGCTGCCGGCGCGGTGACCTTCGCCGTGGGTCTCGTCCCCTCCACCACCACGGCGACGGCGCTGGGTTACCACCAGTACAACTTCCCCAACCCGTTCAACCTGAAAGACAAGACGGTTGCGCCGCGCGCCGGAACCACCGGCGTGCCGACGTCCATCCGCGGCACCTACATCGTCGTCGCCCCAACCGGGACCGGAACGGTCGGAGTGACCATCCGGATCTACAACGTGGCCGGTGACATGGTGCGCGAGCTGAAGGGCGACTGCGACGCCGGGCGCTATAACTACTTCCACTGGGACGGCAGGAACACCGCCGGCGACGACGTCGCCAGCGGCGTGTATTTTGCGCGGGTCGATGCGCCGGGGGCTCCCAAGCGAGAACCCATCAAAATGGTCCTGGTTAAATAAGGAGCCGCCATGAAAAAAATTAACTTGAACAACGGAGACATCATGAAGCGGTTCGGATCGGCTCTGGCGGCAGCTCTGGTGGTGGCAGCGGCGGTCTTTCCCGCGAACGCCAGCACGGGACAAAGCGGCGCGCAGTTCCTGCGCATCGGCGCGGGTGCCCGCGGACCGGGAATGGCGGGCGCCTTCAGCGCCGTCGCCGACGACGCGACGGCCATCTACTGGAATCCGGCGGGCCTCGCCCAGCTGGACAAGCGTGAAGCCACGCTCAGCTACAACTCTTACTTCAAGGACACGGCCTCGCAGTTCCTCGGATACGCTCATCCTCTATCCAAGGGAACGTTGGGCATTGGCGTGAGCGTATTCGGCGTTAAGAACATCGACAAGCGCTCGACCGCCGGCGACACCGATTCGCCGGACATGGGCAGCTTCAATACCTCCGACATGTCGGTGTCTATCGGCTACGCGAACAAGATGGCGCTGGGATCGGGCTCCATGAACCTGGGCGCCGCGGCGAAGTACATCCGCTCCGACCTCGGGACCAAGTCCGCGGCCACCGGCGCGGTGGACCTGGGATCGCTCTACCGCTTCAGCGAGGACGGCGGCCTCAGCCTTTCTCTCTCCGTCCTGAACCTGGGCGGTACGCTGAAGTTCGAGGAGAAGGCGGACCAACTTCCCCTCTCCGTGAAGCCGGGCGTCAGCTATCAGATGGCGTTCGAACGCATGGGCAAGCTGACGCTGGCCATGGATTCGGAACTCCTGATCCATGACAACCGCGCGCTGCTGGAGCCGGGCCTCGAATGGTGGGCGCACCGCATGGTGGCGATCCGCGGCGGTTACCAGTTCGGCCGCGGCACGGGCGCCGGCGGAGCGTCGGTGGGCCTGGGTCTTCGCCTGTCCAACTTGACCCTGGATTACGCCTTCCTTCCCTACGGCGATCTCGGTGACACGCACCGGCTCTCGCTCGGAATGAAATTCTAACCCGAAAGAAGATCGCAGACATTTTGGCGCCCGGGGCACAGCTCCGGGCGCCATTTTTTTGACCCAGGAGAACCGGGATCCGCATCTCGCCGTCGTCAGCTCCTCCGGATGCAGACGCGTCCGCAACGGCGGCGTGAGCCTGCGTAAAAAGGGATGCCTACTTGCGTGAGTGCAGGCCGATCATGTTCCCATCCGGATCGGTCACCAGGGAAATGAATCCGAACTTGCCGATGGCGGACTTCGGTTTGAGCACCTTCCCGCCGCCCTGACCCACGCGGCTCTCTTCCGCCGAACAATCCTCGCAGCTGAAATATACAACCGTGCTGTTCCCACCCGACGGCCTGCCCGCCATGCGCAACAGCGCGCCGGACGCCCCCTTCCCGTGTTCCACCATGGGAAATAGCCAGTAATCCATGTCGCCGGGCATCTTTTCCAATTTCACGCCGAGCACGGTCTCATAAAATCTTTTTGCGCGCGCGGTGTCCTGAACGTAAATCTCAAACCAACCGACGGGATTATCAATGGAAGTTTCCGACATGGCGTCTCCTTGTCCTGCAGGGGTGGGGCTCTCAACCCGTCTCCTTTCCTACGGTTGAGATCTCCAACGGTTTGAGGTATTTCGTCGCCCGAGGTGGGATCTACTTCTGCGGTTCGGTTGGCGCTGGCTTCGGGGCGTAGTGGCGGTGAGCCGGGATGTCGTCGGCTATCTTGTCCCAGTCCTGCGCGTGGGCCGTGAAACAATGAAATTGCGGTTGGTACCAGCTGCGGTCATCGAAGCTGGACACGGTCACGCCGATCCACGGCCAATCTCCCCCGCGCTCGCCGCCGGTGATCCGCGACCCGCACACCGCGCAGAAGCCGCGCGTGTTCACGCCGCCCATCGCGCTCTCGGCCGAATAATAGGTCGGCGCGCCCTTCGTGAACCGGAACGCCGCCTTCAGAAAAATCGCCGCCGCGATGAACGGACCGCCCGACATCTTCTGACAGTCGTAACAATGGCACTGAAACGTCCGCGCCGGTGCGGCGGAAATCTCGAACCGCACCGTCCCGCACGCGCAGCCGCCCGTCAACGGAAGGTTCACTTCTCCGCTCCCGCGCTCGCCGGACAAACGAAGAACGACGCGAGAAGGCCGGACCAGGAAAAGACGCGCCGAGAGAACATCATGGGCGGGAGGTTAGCAAAGGGAGGTGGAGATTCTTTCAGGGACGCGGTGAAAGGTGGCACCCTGAGAACCGGTACGGCCTCACCGAACTTCAGGCCCTCAGTTCGCGCAGACGTAATTGGACCAGGAGGCGCTGATCGTCTTGATCCATCCGGCCTCGTCGAAGCCGAATTGATAGATGCCGCTATAGGAGTCGTCCGGACCTTTGCCCTCCATTTCGACGTCCGTCTGGACCGTTTTCAAACTGGGTCGCTGATCCGTTCGGCGGCCTTTCTTGAAAGGAAATTCCGACATCAGTTCGGCTTCTTTTTCGATCTTGATGACCCCGGGCTGAAGCTTGAGAATTATCCATTTCTCTTTTTCATTTTCCATGTCCATGGTGAGCGCCACTTCTTTCACGCCAACCGGCAATTTTTCAGTCGCCAGACAGGAGGACGCCCCTTCTTCGCGAACACATGTTGTCATAAACTTTTTCTCCCACCTTTTCTCCAGTTCCGTCCACGAGTTATTGGGAGAGAACTCCGACATGAGAGAGGCCGCATAGGAGGAAATGGGCGCGTCGGCGGCAAGAAGTGACGTCCCACACAGCAGTGAGGCCATCATCGCAAACACAATTCTGTTCATTTTTCGGCCGCCTTGATTTTCAACGTAGGACACCGATCCGCGAGGGTCACAGAATGCCACCTTAAACCGTCACATAGCAAGGGCACAACAGGTGTCCCCTTGAGAACCGGTACCGAGCTCAACCAGCGGGTAAAAAGAAATGCGAAACGTTTTCCGATGGATTTCACGAGCCACCCTTTCGCGCCAGGGTAAGGCGCGCCTTCGCGGGCCCCGTCTCCCAACGCCGCCCGCCCGGCCTGTGTGTCCTTGGGAAAGAGCCGGTTGTCGCACGTCAGTGCGACCACCTTCCCATTCGCGTACAGCGCGTATTCCCCGAACATCTTCCGCGCCGTCAACCTGAAGGTGCGCTTGGCCTGGTCGAGAATGTATTCGACAAAAGAAGGGTCGGTGGCCATGGGGACCCGGCTGATTACCGGCCCGGTTCCGGCGGCAGGGGGCGGGGCGCATAGTGGCGATACGGCGGGATGTCGTCGGCGATCTTGTCCCAGTCCTGCGCGTGCGCCGTGAAACAATGAGATTGCGGTTGGTACCAGCTGCGGCTTGCCAAGGGAGGATCAGCGAAAGGTGGCGCCTTGAGAACCGTTACCGGGCTGCCAATAAGTCTCGGGATGTTCGACGTCCTGAATGTCGGCTTCGAGCGCCGCCTTTTCTTTCCGGTTTTGTTTCAGGCTTTCGACCGCGCCTCTCTGCTGTTCGGGGGTGAGCGTGACGGCCGTGGTTTGTTCCTTCAGGCGCGCGGCTTTTTCGTCGAGATCATCAATCTTCAGACGGAGATCCGCGATCTGCTTCTTCGTCTCTGGGGAACTCCTGTCGAACGCAACGAACGGCGGTTGGGCTTCGGGGGGGAAGCTGCCTTTTCCCTCCGCGCTCGCCGTCACGGTGTCCCGTCCGAACGCGGCCTTCGCCTCTTCAATAAACTGCCGCTCCGGCTCTTCGCCGCGCGGCCCCTTCTGAATCATCGTCGCGGTGTGGATGAACAGGCCCACGTCCCTGCCTTTCTCCTGACGGAATTCGAAAAGGTACACGTGACCGGGCGGCCGCTTGAACCACCGCCGGAAATTCGGAGCGGGTTCGACGAGGTTGGCGCTTAACTTGTTGTCCAGCCCTACCTTGTCGGCGATGGCGGCGAGGCGCGGCCTTCCGTCGGGCTTTCCATCCACGGACACCTTCACGACGTTGGTGAACGACGTGGCGCATCCGGAGAGGAGGAGACAGGAGAGAAGAATAGAGCGGCGCATGAATGGATCCTACAAAGGTTGCGCTACGAGGACCGGTGGCACCTTGAGACAGATATTCAACCTTCTATGACGCTTATCATATAGGGTTCCGGTTACACCTACTACTCTTCTGGTCATGTAGGCGATTCGACAGGTGGAGGGGTTGATGAAATCTTACCGCTTTCTCGTAGGTGGAATTTTATCGGGATTGGTTCTCGCCGTTGCGATGTCCGCTTCTGCGGGAGATTCATCAGGATTCAAGGGAACCGTGATTTTTAGCGGACCCGTACCGGCCGCGGTCGTGGTGAAGACGAACAGCGACCCCGCCTGTCAGCAGCTTCACCCGAACGGCATCGCTTCCGAAGATTACGTGGTCGGAAAGAACGGCGGACTCAAGAACGTTTTCGTTTACGTGAAGCAGGGATTGGAAGGAAAGTCCTTTGCCGCCAACACGACGACGGCGAAGTTGAACCAGTCAGGCTGCCAGTATGTTCCCCACGTCGTGGGAGTTCAGGTCAATCAGCCCCTGGAAATCGCCAACAGCGATCCAACCCTCCACAACATCAACGCCCAACCCAAGATCAACAAACCCTTCAACATCGCCCAGCCCATCCAGGGGATGAAAACTCTAGAAACATTCACCAAACCGGAATTCATTCCTCTGATCTGCAATGTCCATCCCTGGATGAAGGCGATCGTCGGTGTTTTCTCGAACCCATATTTCGCCATCAGCGGGAGTGACGGTGAATTTCAGATCAAGAATCTTCCCGCCGGCGACTATGTGATTGCCGCCTGGCATGAAAAACTGGGAACGGCAGAGCAGTCGATTTCCATCAAAGCCGGCGAAGAAAAGACAGTCACTTTCACATTCAAGAAGTCCTAGGCCCGGCCAAATTACTGGAGGAAACGATGGCGAAGCGAATTTTAAAGTTGATGGCGCAGGTGATCGGTTCCGCGTGGATTCTGGCCGTGCTCTGGGTGGTTCCTCCTTACCTTGGTCAGCTGAGACACCGTTGCCCTGTTCGCCCAGACGGCGTTCGGGAAGCGCAGGCGATACCGGCGTTCGCCCGGAAGTACAATTACAATTGTGAGATTTGCCACAGCCCGTCGTTTCCAAAACTGAATGACTTCGGGAATCGGTTCCGGGACAACGGATACCAGACGGGAACCGACAAGGATGTCCCCGCCGCCGACTCACCGCTCGCCTACTTTCCCATCTCGCTTCGTACAACGGTCGGCTACAACAGTTCTCACGTGCAGCAAAGTGGACAGAAGATCAACAGCGGTTCGTTTGGTTTTACGGGGCTGGATATCCTGAGTTTTGGATTGCTTGAGAAGAACGTGAGTTTCGGAATCGTTTACACGCCCGGCCTCCAGGGGGCCGGCTTCAATGCGGCACCCAGCGGCGGAGAGGGCGATCTTGAAGCCGCCTACCTTCAGCTCAGCAACGTTCAGCGGTTTCTCGGTCTTGGTGACGCGAATTACCTGATGAACCTGAAAGTCGGACGGTTCGAGCCGGACATTCCGTTCAGTGAGCATCGCAGCCCCACGCTGAACACGCCGTTCGTCATGTATCACTACCAGCCTGGAGTGCCATACACAACGAATCTGGGAGGGCTTTCAACGCAGGGCTACGCCAATCCGAACGACTACGCGCTGGGAGACAATCAACCGGGCGCCCAACTCTACGGGCAGACGAACACGCCGGGCGCAGGGACGTTCCGGTACGCGTTCAGCGGCCTGTCGACGAGCGGTCTCAACAAGAGTGGATCCGGCGGCGGACACAGCACGAACTTCTACGGACACCTGACCCAGTCAATCGGCGGCTACGGCGCCTCTGGCGGAGACCGGATCGGGGTTTTTGCCGCGGCCGGAAACATTCCCACCGCAGCGAACGACGCCTGCCCGACGTGTGACGGCGTCGGAGAATCGGAAAAGCCATTCAGTCGCGTGGGAGCGGATCTCAGCGTGACGATTCGCAATCAGGTGAATCTCTTCGGCGCCTGGATGAGGGCCAGGGACACGAAGGGCATGTTCGCCTCGCAGGGAATCGCGACGGCGCAGAAATCAGTCTGGGATGGCGGATTCGCGGAAATCGACTGGGCGCCCCTGCTTCCCTTCCTGTCGCCGACGCCGAACTGCCTTTTCGCGTATCGCTATGACGCCGTCAGAAATCGCCAACAGGGCGATTCCACGTTCGCCAAGAATTTCAACAATGTGGACTCGCATACGTTGCTGGTGCGCTACTTCCCGTTCTTTGTTGATCGCGGTGGGCTGGCGCTTCATCTTGAGTACAACCAGTTCCGTGACAAGGGCGTGGCGAGTGACGGTGGCGATCAGACCGGGAACAGTGTACTGACGGGTTTCGACCTGGCCTACTAGGGTCATTCGCTCAGGCGCTCCGGCTCAGAAAGAAAAGCCCCGGCTCTCCCAAGGAGAGCCGGGGCTTTCTTTACCAAGGTGTCTCGATCAGGATTGCGCGCTGGCGGAAGGCTTCGGTCGGCACGGACAGGCGCACGAAGACATCACCACCGACGCGGAGATGAACAGCGCAATGACCGCCAACAACCCAAAGATGTATCTCTTCATAAAAGTCTCCTTCTTACCGATCATTAGAAAACCTGAACCCCTACGCCTCGCGCGGGCAACGCCGGTACGCCATGTAGAAAAGGATCCCGAGAATCCCATCCGCCAGCGCCGGGCCCACGAGCCGCCCGGAGACCCGCCCCAGCGCGATGAGCACCAGAACCGCACCGACGAACGACGCCTTCTCAATAATGGACGGAATCATCAGCGCCCGATACCGCACCGGATCCCGCGAGATGAGAAGAAACACCACCTGCCACGCCGTCCCCACGCCCAAAAACCCATAAAAGAATTCCGGATGCGAGATCACCGGCGGCATCTCCAACCCAATCCGGTTCTCCAGAAAATACATCGGCAGAAGTGCGAGGAGCCCCCAGATTCCACCCCAGTAGAAAACGCGGCGAGAGAACTTCATGGGCGGGAGGTTAGCAAAGGGGAAGGACGGTCATTCCGTCCGAACCGGTGGCCACCGAGAACGATTGGCCGGATCGCGAGTAGTTAAGAGCATCCGAATCTTTGGTGAGGAGCTCCTCTATGCGTTGGCAGGACGAACCGCGAAGTGGGAATGTGGAAGACCGCCGGGACGTGCGCCTTCAAGGCCGCACGGCGCTCGGGGGTGGGCTGCTCGGCCTGCTTCCGACCCTCATCCGTTTTTTTGGAATCAAGAAAACGGTCATCGGGCTGGCGGCGCTGGGCGCCTTCGCCTATTTCACCGGAACGTTCGATTCCGTCAAGACCGCCCTGTTGGGAGGGACGCCTCAGGTCACGCAGACCACCGTCCCGCTCCGACAGACGCCGGAAGAAAAGGAACTGGCAGATTTCGTGTCCGTCATCCTGGCCGACACCGAGCGCACCTGGACCGACATTTTCCGGCAGATGGGCCGCACCTACGAGGAGCCGCGGCTCGTGCTGTTCCGCGAGGCCGTTCAGTCGGCGTGCGGCGTGGCGGACACCGCTGTCGGGCCGTTCTATTGCCCGAACGACCGCCAGGTTTATATTGATCTCGGGTTCTACAATCAGTTGAAGCGGGACCTTGGTGCCCCCGGCGATTTCGCGCAGGCCTACGTCATCGCGCACGAGGTCGGGCACCACGTGCAGACGCTTCTCGGCATCTCGGACAAGGTGGCGTCCCTCCGCGCGCACGGCGGGAACGCCAACGACCTTTCGGTTCGGCTGGAACTGCAGGCGGATTGCTTCGCCGGCGTCTGGGCGAACCACGCCGAGCACGCGCAAAAGCTGCTGGAATCAGGCGACATCGAAGAAGGCCTGAACGCCGCCAGTGCCATCGGCGACGACCGCCTTCAGCAACGGTCCACCGGCCGCGTCCGCCCCGACTCCTTCACCCACGGCACCTCTGCCCAGCGCGTCCACTGGTTCAAGACGGGCCTGGACACCGGCGACCTCAACGCCTGCAACACGTTTGAGCCGCAATAAGCCCCGCCCGACCACCGTTGGAAAAAAGAAGGCCCGAATCGGGATTCCGATCCGGGCCTTCTTGCGGAACATGAGTGCGCTAAGCGGTCAAAAGGTGGCACTTGGAGAACCGGCACCGTGCTCCCAGAAGCCGATTCTCTAAGGTCACAATCTGTGACCTTAAACCGTCACATAGCAGGGGCGAGACAGACATTCCCTTGAGAACCAATAAAAGATTCCCTATAAAGATCCCGTCGTTTCCATCACCCCTCCGATGAGAATTTCAGGAGGGTAGATGCTTCCCACCATTGGATCCCACCGGGTTAAAACTCTGATTCATTTTGTACGCGGACGTCGCGTGATGCTTGATAGCGATCTTGCGACTCTTTATGGCGTCACCACCTTCAATCTCAACAAAGCCGTGAGAAGAAACGCCGACCGCTTCCCGAAGGACTTCATGTTCCGACTAACGCCGGGAGAATCGGCCAACTTGATATTCCAATTTGGAATATCAAGACGCGCGGGACATGGGGGAAGACGAAACCTGCCTCATGTGTTCACGCAGGAGGGCGTCGCCATGTTGTCGAGCGTGATCCGCAGTCCGAGGGCCGTCGCGGTGAACATCGAGATCATGCGTGTATTTGTCCGGCATCGCAGAATTCTCAATGGAATCCCCGGGATGCCGGAGGTTCTAAAAAAGATCGAAGCCGAATTGGAAAAACAAGGAAAAATAGGCGCGAAGAACAAGCGAGACATCCGAATGATCTTCGAGATCATCCAGTCTCTGGTCGACGCGCCGGGAGAAGAGGCAGGGAAGAGAATCGGCTTATCCGCCGACTAGCCAGCGGAATCGTAACCGTGTCCCCCACCTTCATCCCCGCCCGCTTCATCATGCCCCCATTCACAAAAAACCGATGCCGCCCGTTCCCGATCGGCACCAGCGGCGCTTTGACCGCCATCATGTTCAGAAATCCCATCACCGGAATGTATCCGCGCTTCTTGAAAACCCGGGAGACCGAGGCGGGCGCATCAACACACGGGTTGATTCCGATTTTTTTGATGGGGGCGGGGAAGGAGGCGGGGAGCATTGGATGCACGGCGGGAAGTGAGCAGAGGTGGCACCTTGAGAACCGTTACCGAGACCCAAGAGACCTATGAAGAGGGCGTTCGTCCCGCTTTAAATAAGACGTAGATAACCAAGGATCACGTCTTTTTTCTGGGCCATTGGTTGTATCCCACTGCGGATTCATTTGATCGAAGGAAGTTAATGAACTCGACTTCCTTCAAATTGACCTCTTGGTCGGAAGCCGTTTCAGATTCCCACAAAATCTCCCGCCTAATTGTGAAATCACGCCGCTGATCGCGCGTGAAGTCTTGAGCGATCAACGTGTCATCGGCAGATCCAAAGTAATTTATGCTGTCGGTGAAATCCTTCCCGACGTAGATTTTCCCGTTAGGGTAGGTCACCTTGTAAATAATTTTCATATGGCCCAAAGGTCGGATGTAGTGAGAAAAAAACCCCGATCCTCTTTCGAGAACCGGGGCTTCTTTTACTTCAAGATGATCGTGCCTGTCACCACTTCAACTTCCCAATCCTCTCAATCGCCTCAGCCAGTCGCGGCTCATCCACGGTCAGGGCGAACCGGATATACCCTTCACCCGACGGACCGAAGCCGTTGCCGGGCGTGGACATGACCGACGCTTCTTCCAGGATGCGGCCGACGGTGTCCATGGACTTCATGCCGCCGGGAGTTTTGGCCCAGACGTAGAAAGTGGCGTCGGGGGTGTTGAGGTCCCAGCCCATCTTTTTCAATGCGGGGACGAAGACGTCGCGGCGGCCCTTGTAGAGTTTGCGCATCTCGGCGACGCAGTCCTGGGGGCCGGTCAGGGCGGCGATGCCGGCGGCCTGGACCACTTCGAAGGCGCCGGAGTCGAAGTTGTCTTTCACGGTGCCGAGCTGCTTCACGACGTCCTTGTTGCCGCAGACCCAGCCGATGCGCCAGCCGGTCATGTTGTAGGTCTTGGACAAGCTGTGGAATTCCACGCCGACTTCTTTCGCGCCGGGCGTTGAGAGGAAGCTGATCGGCGGCTTGCCGTAGTACATCTCGCTGTAGGCGTTGTCGTGGGCGACGATGATCTGGTTCTTCTCGGCGAACGCGACAACTTCCTTGAAGAACGCTTCCGAGGCCGAGGCGGACGTCGGGTTGTTCGGGTAGCCGATGAACATGAGCTTGGCGCGGTTCAACACATTGGTGGGGATGGCTTCCAGGTCCGGCAGGTAGTTGTTCTCGGCCAGGAGCGGCATGTAATGAACTTCGGCGTCGGCCAGAATGGTCGCGCCCTGGTAGACCGGATAGCCGGGATCGGGAACGAGCACGACGTCGCCCGCGTCCACGACGCCGAACGGCAGGTGGCCGATGCCTTCCTTGGAGCCTATCAACGAATAGATTTCCGTCGAGGCGTCCACGTCCACGTCGAAGCGCGTCTTCATGAACTTCGACACCGCGTCGCGGAACTGCGAGAGGCCCGATCCGAACGGGTACTTGTGGTGCGACGGAATGTCCAGCGCCGCCTTGGCCGCGTTGATGATGTGCTGCGGCGTCGGCTTGTCCGGATCTCCCACGCCGAGAGAAATAAGGTCCACGCCTTTCGCGAGCACGGCTTTCTTGCGGCGGTCGAGTTCGGCGAAAAGATAGGGCGGGAGTTTCTGGAGACGTTGATTAAGAGATGAGCGAACCTGCATGAAGGGGACCTCCAAAAGTATTGAGAGTCGAAATTAACCGGCATGTCATTCCCGCGAAGGCGGGAATCTAGCCGGGTGGATCTTGAAGCGTGATACGAAAGTTAGGGCCGACCCCGCGCGAACCCGGGCGCGCTTTGGCCTTTGTTCTGTCTCCGTCCAAGCCGACGGTTCACGGTCTAGATTCCCGCCTGCGCGGGAATGACGGATGGACCGGAGATGACTGCGGGCGAAGCGCCGCCGACAACTTATGTTTCCTCTCGGCTAGAAGCCGAGCACGTCCCTCATGCTGTAATAGCCGGGCTGTTGCTTCACGGCCCACGCGGCGGCCGTCAGGGAGCCGGCGGCGAAGGCGTCGCGGGAATGGGCGCGGTGCGTCAACTCGAGGCGTTCGCCGGGACCGGCGATGTAGACCGTGTGGTCGCCGACGATGTCGCCCGCGCGGCCGGCCAGCACGCCGATTTCTTTCTTCGTGCGAGCGCCCACCTGGCCTTCGCGGCCATAGACAAAATCTTTCTCGGACCGTTCCGATGCGGTGGCGGCCACCTGGGCCAGGCGCATGGCCGAGCCCGACGGAGAATCCTTCTTCTGGTTGTGATGGAATTCCACGATCTCGATGTCGTAGCTCTTCAGCACCGCCGCGGCGTCCGCGACGAGCTTGAAGAGAACGTTCATGCCGACCGACATGTTGGGCGAGAAAACGATCGGGATGTCCTTCGACAGGATTTTCAGCGCGGCCTGATCGGCGGCGCTGACGCCCGTGGTCCCGATGACAATGGGTTTGCGCGCGGCGGCGCAGGCCTTCGCGTGCAGAAGCGCGGACTCCGGCGACGAGAAATCGATGACGACGTCCACACTGCCCAGCGCGTTGCCGATGTCCGAGACGAGCGGCGTGTGACCGTCTCCCGAAACCTTGGCGGCCGCGCCGACGCGGTCGACGCCGTACAGAGGGCGAAACAGGCTGGTCTCTTCACCGGCCAGCGTCAGGATGCGCGTCCCCATGCGCCCGAGGGCGCCGCAGACGGCGAGTTTTATTTTGTTGTCGGACATAAAGTGTGCTCCCTTCGTCATTCCCGCGAAGGCGGGAATCTAGACCAATTGCTACGAATGCTGTTGAGCCCTAACCGAGGACCTGTGCCCTAAATTTCGTTCTGCCTGGATTCCCGTCCCAGCAGGGACGGCACCGACATCAATGATTATCGAACGGTGCCGCCTTCGCGGGAATGACGGCTTTCGTTAGTTCCCTGCGGCCACTTTCGGCTTCACGCCGAAGTCGTTCATCGCGGTGATAATTTTGCTGCGGCTGTCGGGGGAAACCTGCACCATTGGGAGGCGCACGAAGTCGTCGTCGATCAAGCCGGCTTCCTTCATCGCGGCCTTCACCGGGGCGGGGTTCGTCTCGATGAACATGGCCTTGATGAGCGGATAGAGCTTCACGTGCAGCTCGCGCGCTTTCGCCCAGTCGCCTTCGGCAGCGGCTGCGCAGAGATCGGCGACCGCGCGGGGAACCAGGTTCGCGACGACGGAGACGACGCCCACGCCGCCCAGCGCCATGATCGGCAGGGTGAGCGAGTCGTCACCGGAGGTGACGGAGAACTTCTTGCCCAAGCGCGCGATGACTTCGGTCGCCGCGTCCATGGAACCCGTCGCTTCCTTGACGGCCACGATGTTCGCGTTCTTCTGCGCCAGCTCGACAATGGTGTCGGTGGTGAGCTGTACGTTGGTGCGGGACGGGATGTTGTAGAGCATGACCGGCACCGGCGACGCTTTCGCGATCGCAGTGAAATGCGCGATGAGGCCTGCCTGGGTTGGCTTGTTGTAATAGGGATTCACCGACAGGACGGCGTCGACGCCGAGGCGCGCCGCTTCCTTCGTCAGCTCGATGGCTTCCTGCGTGGAGTTGGATCCCGCGCCCGCGATGACCGGAACCCGCTTCTTCGCCTGCTGCGCGACGATCTCGATGACCTTGTAGTGCTCTTCGTAGGTGAGCGTGCTGGCTTCGCCGGTGGTCCCGACGGGAACGAGGCCGCTCGTCTTCTCGGCGATCTGCCACTCCACCAGGTCTCTCAGCTTCTTTTCATCCACCTGACCGTTCTTGAACGGCGTAACAAGCGCGACATAGGATCCGTTGAACATAATTTCCTCCGTGGAAAAATTGAATTGGGAGAAATCTCCCGCCTGTCATTCCCGCGAAGGCGGGAATCTAGACAGATACAACCGAAAAGCTGCGATGCGCTTCTAAGGGCTTTGTCCCCTAAATTCTCTCCGTCCAAACCGACGGTGCCCGGCTAGATCCCCGCCTTCGCGGGGATGACTACAGGCGGAACTCGCCCTTGTACGTCGTCTCGGCCGGGCCACTTAAGTACACGTGGTTGTCGGCGGCCCAGCGGACGTGGAGGCGGCCGCCGGGCAAATCGATGTCGACCTCGCGGTCAGTGAGGCCCGCCCGGGCGGACGCGACGGCCATGGCGCAGGCGCCGGTGCCGCAGGCCAGGGTGACGCCCGCGCCGCGTTCCCACACGCGCGCCTTCAGGCGCTTTCGCCCAACCACCTCGACGAAGTGCACGTTGACGCGGTTCGGGAAAAAGGGATGCGTCTCGATGAGCGGCCCGTACGTCGTGAGCGCGAACTCGTCGACGTTCTTCATGAACACCACCGCGTGCGGATTCCCCATCGAGACCGCGTGAACGCGGAATTCGCGGTCACCTGCTTTGAGCGGGAAGTCCACGATCTCGCCCTTCGCCTGGACGGGAATCCACTCGCCTTCGAGAATGGGCTCGCCCATGTCGATCTCGATGCGGCCCGCTTTGTGGCCGACGCCGATCAGGCCCGCGCCCGTGAGCATCTTGAAATCTTTCCGCTCGCCCTTCTGGTCGCGCAGGTAGTACGCGACGGCGCGCGCGCCGTTGCCGCACATCTCGGCCCGGGAGCCGTCGGAATTCCAGATCTCCAGCGTGTACTTCGCTTGGCTTGAGCGCGACCCCTTCTTCACGTACAAGAGCTGGTCCCCCCCGATGCCGAAGTGGCGATCGAGCAGCAACGCGGCGAGCTTCGGGGTGATCTTCGTCTTGGTCATGTCACTCGACACGAACACGAAATCATTCCCGGCCCCATGCATCTTGAAGAACGGCAGCGTTTTCATAAAGAATTCTGACGACTAGTTCGGGATCTTCTCGCCCTTGAACAGGTCGTCGTAGGTTTCTCGTTCGCGGATCACGTCCACGCGGCTGCCGGACACCAGGACTTCGGCGGGACGGCGGCGCGAGTTGTACTGCGAGCTCATCGAAAATCCATAGGCGCCGGCGGTCAGAACGGCCAGGACGTCTTCCTGTTTCGGCATCACGAGCGAGCGGTCGCGCGCGAGATAGTCGCCCGATTCGCAGACCGGGCCGACCACGTCCAGCTTCGTCGTCTTGCCGGCGCGCTTGTGCGCGGGGACGATCTCGTGGTACGCGTCGTACAGCGCGGGGCGGGCCAGGTCGTTCATGGCCGCGTCGACGATGACAAAGTGTTTCGAGGCCGCGGTCTTCCGGTAGATCACCCGCGTCACGAGAATGCCGGCCTGCGCGATGATCGAGCGGCCGGGCTCCAGGAACAGGGTGAACTTCTGTCCTTTCAGCGCCGGGACTATGATTTTGGCGA
>JAYTIE010000002.1:0-2626 GCA_043732015.1 Elusimicrobiota bacterium
AGCTGGAACAGCGGCAACAGCGCGAGGCCGGAGGCCACGTAGCGGAACGCCCAGATCTTTCCTTTCTTCCCGCCCGCCAGCAGAAACGTAAGCAGGAACGCCGGCGCCATCAGGGAGGCCATGTCGTGCGCGAGGCACGCGAGATTGGACAGCGCGGAGAGAACGAAGAAGTCCTTCCAGGAATCGTTCCCCTGCGCGATGCGCATGGCCTGCAGCAGACAGGCCACCCACATGAGCAGCATCGAGGGGTAAACCTCCGCCGAGGACGCGAACCGCCAGATTCCGTAAGAAACGCCAAGAAGGATCGTCGAAAGATTCGCGATCGCTTCGTCCTTCACCATTCGTATCAGACTGAGGCGGAAAAGCCACAGCGTGAGAAGGCCCATGGCGATGTTGAGCCACTCCCGAAGCAGGATCGTGTCGTGCGTGACGTAATGAAGCGGAAAATACAGGAGATAGGCCATGAAGTGGCTGAGGAAATGATTGGGACCGATGTAGAGATCGTTCCGGAGCCCGAGGGAGAAATTGAACTCGTCGAACGTCACCATTTCGTTGATGTTCAGCGCGTAGAGAACGCCGACGAGGGCGAGGAGCAGAACGAACGTTGATTTTTTGGCGGCGCAGCGGTGGACGGCGGCGTCAATTGTTTCGCCGAACCCGTCCCACCCTTTCCAGGAGAGAAAAACGAGCGGGAGGGCGGCGCCGAGCCAGCTCATGGAACTCAATTTGACCCACGATGTCACGGCGCTCTCCTCCAACAGATTTCCATCGATCCTACCTAAATTGCAGTTTCTCCCGAAAACAACGGCCCCCCGTTCCACTGATTGAACGGAGGGCCGTTTGCTTTATGGGACAACATTCCCGTTCTGTTTTAAGCCTGAATCATGACGATCCGGAGCATCTAGAAATCCTTAAGGCGGTCTACCTCGATACGCACGGCCTGCCGCGCCATTTCCTCGCGGAGATCGGCGGCCAGTTTATCCGGGTTCGCGGAGGGCGCCGCACCCTGCCCATTTATGCCGAGAGAGGGGCTTTCTATGATGAGGCCGAGCGCGTCGCGCGTGAGCGGCGTCTTGGCGTCGCCCAATAGGCGCGGCGCCAGCTCGTCGAGGAGACAAGGTAGCGCTTATTCCGCGGATCGACGCGGTCCGACAGATCTTCGAGGACGCCGCGGAGTTCCGCCGGCACCCAGCGCTGTTTCGAGAGAATCTGCCCCAGTTTCACGCCCACCACGCCGAAGCTGGTGAGGAAGGTTTTGATCATCTGATTCTTGCCGGTCGGAGCCGCGCCATTCTTTAGGAAGTGTCCGAAGAGACCTGCAAGGAGGTCGAGCTGTTTGACGTCGGGGCTTCCGTTGATGACGGCGCGCAGGATGACGAAGAAAACGTTCCGCCCATCCGCGGTCTCTCCCGTTGCCGCCTCATAAATATTCTTGACGAGCAGGTTTCGCTCGGCGTTGTTGGCGAGAAGGTCGGCGGTCTTCTCGTCGTGGCACGCTATTTCGTCGATCGTGGTCTCGGTCTTCTTAAGGATATCGTTGATGACTTCGCGCCTCGCCGGGCTGTCCTGGCGCATGTACTCTTTCACCGCCGTGAGGACGGCGTCGTAGGAGTCGAGCGGTAGGTCGTTCGCGTCTCGGAGCGCCAGCACGATCCGCTTGCCGATGACGTCCCGGATCGGCGAGCGGGTGAGTTGGGAAAAGATCTGACGGAATTCCAGTGGAGCCGGATTCGTGTACGGGTTTCCGATCTGATCGATCAGAAGGTGGTTGCGGTATTGCGAGGCCGAGGGAAATGCCTGAAGAATGGCCGCGAGCCGTTGCGCCAGCGGAAGCTGGTTGAAAGATGTCCCGTTAACGCCCTCGAGATAGGCGCGGAGGGCATCGAAGATCCGGATCTGAACGGCGATTCCGACGGCTGTCGCCTTCTCCTCATCCGTGGTCCAGGCCGGCGCGTACCCGGCGCGCTCGGCTTCAGACGCCGGCAGTTGCGTCGCCTTGAATGTTTCATAGATCGCCTGGCCGCGGGGAATATTGGGTGAGGACCAATTCGGAACATTGGCCATCACCTCGAGGATAGCGAAGTCGTCCGCCGTCAAATTGTCGAGATCGTACCGTTTAATCTCTTTGTCAAATCGTTTCGCCGGGATGCGGGAAGGCCGCGTCCGGTACATCGGCGTCACGCACTACGCGAAGGGCGCGCACAAGGCGCTGGCGGAGGTCATTCAGGCGCGGGCCGTCGATTTCATCCAGGTGAATTACTCCGCTTTTGAGCGCGAAGCCGAAGAGAAACTTCTCCCGCTTTGCCAGGAGCTGGGCGTCGCCGTCATCGTGAATCGGCCTTTTGTGACCAGAGACGGAATCTCCCGGCTTCGGAGCCGGCCGCTTCCCGTCTGGGCGGCCGACATCGGCTGCACCACCTGGTCACAGATCCTCCTGAAGTACATCGTGTCTCACCCGGCGGTGACCTGCGTCATCCCGGACACCGCCAATGTGGAGCACCTCCTGGAGAACATGAAGGCCGGAGAGGGCCACATGCCGGACGAAGCCCTCCGCGCCCGCATCGTCGCCGAAGCGCGAATTTTTCGAGTATTTAAGTTGCGGTCACGTCGCAGTGCAAAGCCCAGT
>JAYTIE010000003.1:0-6961 GCA_043732015.1 Elusimicrobiota bacterium
AAACGGCCGTCTCATCCGCCGCGGCGATTGGCGTCGTGGCCAGGAGGAAAGCGAGTGATAGCAGGATTTTTTTCATCGGCGAGACAGGGTAATAAAAAAAGCGCGCCGGTCCAGCTCAGCTGGACCGGCGCGCCCTGGGAAACGAACTCCGGCGAGGCCGGAGGACGAAACCGTTTTTAGGCCTTCACGGTGAGAACGGACGACAGGTTCGACAGCATCTCGGACGACGAGGTCGCCGAAGACGGGAAGAGCTTGTCATAGTTCTGCTGGAAGGTCGAAACCATCTGCGGGATTTCAGAGCCCTTCGCGCCGATGAGGGCAGCGAAAGAGTTCACGTACTCGCCCTGGCCCATCGCCATCTCGCGGCGGAGGGAGTCAAGGTTGACTTCAGCGTACACTTCCGCTTCCTTGACGAACTTCACGGCGCCATCTTCGGTGCAACCGGAGGTGCCGGTCGTCATTCCGAAGGTCTGGTTGCCGGACGTACCATTTGTCGTCGCAGCAAGAACCTGCATGATTGGGCTGTTGTCATTGTGACCAAACAGCACGTAACCAAGTCCACAACCGGCCATAGGATGGTTGCCACCCTTCGCCAGCGCAAGGCTGGGGATTCCGAGAGCAACCACGGCCAACAACGCTACGAACTTCTTCATGAGTCCTCCTTGGTGTCTTTTTCCGTTGAGATGCTTAAGCTGGAATATTAGAACATCGGACACTTATGATGGGTAGAAACGAGTGGATTTCACAAAACCTTCCTCTCGTGCCGCGCGGGGAGAGTGTCTATAATAAGAATCGTGAAAGAACAGTCTTCTCTCTGGGTTGTGGTTCCGGTTTTCAACGAATCGGCCGTTGTCGTGGCGGTTTTGAATTCCCTCCTGGCCGAATTTCCGAATGTCGTCGCGGTTGACGATGGTTCGACCGACGCCACGGCGTCCCTTATTTCCGCGCTCCCTGTCCACGTCCTTCATCATCCGGTGAACCTCGGGCAGGGTGCCGCCATTCAGACCGGATTGTCCTATGCGCTTTCCCGTGGCGCGGACCTGATTGCGACTTTCGACTCCGATGGTCAGATGGACTCCCTTGATCTGAGGCGCGCCTTCGAAAAAATTCGCGAGTCCGGCGCGGAGGTTTGTTTAGGATCCCGCTTTGGCGCCGGCATGGTGGTCGGTATGCCCCCGATGCGAAAGCTGGCCCTCGAACTGGCGGTCAGAATTTCCCGCGTAGCGTTCGCAATGAAGCAGTCGGATGTCCACAACGGACTCAGGATTTTTACCCGTTTGGCGGCGGAGAAAATCCATATCCGGGCCAACGGAATGGCGCACGCGACCGACATCATTCGCCAGATCGAACGTCATCAGTTGAGGTGGGTCGAATCTCCGGTCACAATCCGGTACACGCCCTATTCACTGAAGAAAGGCCAGCGCACCGCAAACGGGTTCAATATACTTTGGGACCTTCTTTTCGGGTAACGAACATGTACATCCCATTCATTATTTTCAAAGCGGCTCTCTTCTCGGTCCTGTTCGTGATCGCGTATCTGTTTATTTTCCGTCTTCGTTCGCGGCTTCTGAACCGCGTTCTCGTGTCCGCGGTCCTGCTGGGGATCACGGTCTTCCTGGCTTCGCCAGATCTGTCGACCCGCGTGGCCCACCGTGTGGGAATTGGACGCGGCGCCGACCTCCTGTTCTACCTCTCCCATCTCGGCATCGCCCTGCTGGTGGCGCTCCTGTACATTCGCTCACAGGAACTTTCGGCCAAGGTGACCCAGTTGACCCGGTCCGTTGCCCTCTTGACGGCGAAGGCTCCGGGCCAGGCCGGCGAAAACACGCTGTAACAGCCAGCTAATCCGGTGATTTTTGGGTGGGAACCGCGACGAAGAACTCGCGTTCTATGCGGTATGAAAAGCGACGCATGCCGGACCATTCGACAGATTTTCGAAGAATATCAGTACGACCTGACGCAGGTATCGCTGACGCTTCAGGATTTACGGATTTCGGAGATTGCATCCGCTGATGTATTGATGGAGCTGCTGGAACGCGCTGAGAAGCTGGAAGCGCTGATCGATCTGTATGCCTACCTGTTGGCCTGCCAGGACAACAACCAGCCCGCCCGTTAGCTCAGAACTTTGAGCGTTTCCACCAGACGACCACCGCGAGCGCGGAGAGGCCTGCCATCCCGAGCACGATCCAGAAAGCGTGCCGGTGGGTTTCGAGCGGGATTCCCAGGTTCATGGAGAAAGCCGACACGATGAAAGTCGGAACCATGATGAGAATGGTCAGGAAATTCAGGTTTTTCATCAGGATGTTCAGGTTGTTGCTGACGATGGAAACGCGCGCATCCATCAATCCCGCCAAAATGTTCGAGTAGATCTCCGCCTGTTTGTAGCACTGGTTGTTCTCGATCGTGATGTCGTCCAAGATCTCCAGTTCGGCCTGAACAAATCCCACCTTCGCGCTCTGGTTCTTGAGTTTCTCGAGCGAAAATCCATTTGTGCCGATCGCGTTGAGGTAATACACCATCGACTTTTCGAGACTGAACAGATTCAACAGGTGACGATTTTCCATGGAGATGCTGATCTTCTTCTCGATCTCGTCTGAAATCATGTTGATAACTTTCAGGTGTTCGAGGTAACGGAAGATGAGGCGATAGATGATCTTCAGCATCAGTCCCCGAGGGGAGCAGACGCCGGCGAAAGTGCGGCCGCCAACCACCGGAATGTCTTCCGGGATGACGATCACGAGCCGGTCAGCAAAAAGGAACAGGCCGATGGACGCGATGCGAAAGAGGAACTGGTCCGCCGCGGAGTAGTTCTTGGGGTACTTGAAAATAACGGCCGTGTGGCTCGGCTCGAATTCAAGCCGAGAGGACTCATCAGGATCGAGTGATGAATTCAGGGTGTGCTCATCGATCTGGAAATCAGCGACGAGGGATTTTCGTTCGTCACTGTTCGGATCAACGTAGAGCCAAAGGATGGCTTCGCCGGTGGTTGTTTCCACCAATTTACCGTCGGAGAATGCGTACTTACGGAGCATGGGATACCTCTCCCGTTCTTTTACGATAGTGAGGTGCGCCCCGCAAGCTACGGGGTGGGGGGAGTAACGGGTTCTCTTGCGGCCTGTTCGGGGTAGAAGCGGTCCCGCATCTGACGGTCGCGGCCGTAGATGTCTTCGCGGAAGTTGACAACGCCCGACCCGTCCACGAACGCGGTCCAATACACGAGATAGACTGGAATGATTTCACCCAGCGGCACGATCACGGGCTGCGGCTGTCGCATGTATTGTTTCACCCGCTCGGGCGTCCAATCGGCGTCGTTCATGACCCACCGGGCGAGCTTGGTTGGATCGCTCACGCGGACGCAGCCATGGCTGAACGTCCGGAGCCGCTTGTCGAACAGTCCTTCGTCCGCGTTGCCGTGAATGTAGACGCTGTATTCGTTCGGGAACATGAATTTCACCCCACCCAGCGCGTTCCAGGGCCCCGGACGCTGACGGATCCTGTACGGAAATCCCGTCGCGGTGACCGATGACCACACAATCTTGGAGGCGTCGGTTGGCTCCCATGCTTCGCCGGAGCGCGTCAGCACCTCAAGATGATTTCGCGTGAGATAGGTTGTATCCGCCTGGAGGGTGGGGAGCATTTCCTGCGTGGCGATCCGGTTGGGGACGTTCCACTCAGGACTGAACTCAAGATAGGTCAGCATGTTGCTGAATTCAGGCGTCGCGGTTTCGTCGTCGTTCTTGCCGACGATAACCGGCATGAACAGCGTCGGTTTGCTCTCGTCTTTCGCGGTCAGGCGGAATTCAGGGATGTTGACGACGATGTAACGATGGCCGAGATCGAACGGAAGCCATCGCCAGCGGTCCATCGAAAATTTTATCTGGTTGATCCGCTCGTCCACGGTCACGTTCAACGCCGCCAGCGTGTCGGCGCCAAGCCGGCCATCGCCTTCGATTCCGTGCGAGCGCTGGAATTCCTTGACCTGCTTTTGCAAGGCATGGTCCAGTTTCTTCGACGCCGTTGATTCGACAGGCACGCCCGCTTCAATGGCGAGCCGTTCACGAAGGAGCGGAATTCTTTCGTCGGTCGCGCCGGGTTTTACGAGCGGCCCGTCAGGAATGACCGGCCAGCCACCGCCGCGGGCGATGACGCGATAACGAGAGAGGCCCGCTTTCAGGCGCGCATAGCCATCATAGGGCGGCGTGAGGGCTCGAAAGGATTCCGGGATTTCGTCGGTCTGTAGCGCCTGGTTCAGGAGATCCACCGGGTCCGCTTTCTTGCGGATGATGTTCCACTGGGCCTTGGCCGTGCCGACGTTGGTCCGGCCGCCGAGAAGATGGCTGGCGTAAAGAAGATAAGCGTCGGTGAGAAGCACATCCATGTCGGCGGTCAGTTCAAGCGTCGGCACCTTGGGCCACTTGCGCTTCGCTCCCTCCAGCGCGCGAAGGTGATACTCGACCGGGTTCAGTCCCTCCCAGTCTGCCGCCTGAAGCGCATGAATGAGAGCGTCCGCTCTCGGAAGAAACTGCCCGGCGACCGACCAGGCCGGTTCAAAGCTGCGGTTCCGGTAAAATTTTGCGGATGTCTTGGACATCTGCAGCGTATCGCCGCGGATCAGACGGTTTGAATTCTTTCCGACGAGCCTGTGTTCAATGGCGCGGCACTCCCGGCATACCGGGTTGGGCGCCGGCGTCGGAGCGACCGCGCGCGGGGGGACGCACGCGAACAGCGAAAGGGCGATGGCGGCGGCGAGCACGTGTTTATGCAACACGCTCGTCCTCCTTCTCCAGCGTCGGGTATTTCAGGCGGATGGCGATGACGGAAAGAATGGCGATGAGCCCGCCCGCCACTGCCGCTGGAACGATGCCCATAAACTGTGCGGCCAGTCCGGATTCGAAGCCGCCCACTTCATTCGAAATCGAAATGAAAACCCCGCTGACTGACGAGACGCGGCCGCGGTAAGAATCTGGCGTGTGCCGTTGATAGAGACTCTGTCGGATGATCACGCTCACCGCGTCGGCGGCGCCGCTGGCGAAAAGCATCGCGAGCGATAACTCGATCGAACGAGACAATCCGAATCCGATGATGGCGGCTCCGAACACCACCACGGCCCCCTGCAGCCAGTTCCAGCGGATCTGGATGAACGGGCGCGCCGCCTGAATGAGCGACACCGTGCACGATCCAATGGCGGGGGCTGCGCGCAGCAGGCCGAGGCCCAGTGGGCCAACGCCGAGACGTGCCGCAAATACCGGGAGGATGAAGACCACTTCGCCGAAAAGGACGGCGAACGAATCGAGCACCATGGCGGCGAACACGATTCTTTTTCCGAGAACGAAACGGAATCCGGCGAGGACACTCTTGAACGTGCTTTCTTCGATCGTCACGGGAGTCGGGAGAATCTTACGGAGAGGCGCCGCCAGCACGAAACCGATGATCAATCCGGCGGTCGCAATGCCGTAAACAGTCGAAGGGCTGACGTGCTCCAGAAGAAATCCGCCCAGCACGGGTCCCCCGACGGTTGCGCCCACATAGTTGGCCAGGTTCCACGCTGCCGCTTTTGAAAACGCTTCGGACGGAATCAGGATCTGGAGGTAAGAGGACGCCGCCGGCATTTCGAGACTGTTGAACAGCGCCCCTGCCGCGACCAGCGCATAGAGGGCCGGGAGGGGCGGGTGGGGCATCCTCGAAACCAACGCCAGGGCCAGCGTCGTGACAATCAGCGCAGCGATGGATTTGAGAATGAGGCCCTTCTTCTCGTGACGGTCCACCAGGTGGCCCGCCCAGAAGCTGCCCAAGATGTAGGGAAGGCCCTGAACGAGTCCGATGACGCCCAGCATCATCGGCTCTTGCGTCAGCGCGTAAATCTGCCACATGGCGACCAGGAGGAGCATCTGCCTCGCCATGTTCGTGATGAAACGGCTCGCAATGAAACGGAGAAATCCGGGGATCGATACGGGAGAGGTGGGCATGACGCTAAGTATAAACTGGACCAACTGCGAATGCGCTGTGATTAGAGTCCATTCGCACCGCGCTAGCGAACGAGCGATTGGTTTCGCGCCGCCGCCCGAATCCCCCAGAACGTCTTCAGCTGAGCCGCGGGATTCGGCAGGCCGAAGAAATTGAAGGCGTTGAAAAGGCCCATCACATACTTGTAGTAGGCCTTTGCGGCCGACTCCATATCGGTCATTCCGGCGAGATCGCCACCCGGTGGAAGGAAGATGTTTCCGTCGAAGCGAATCCGGGAAAAATCGAGGGGAAGCAGGTTGATTCCGCTGACATAGTCCGCCCGGGCCTTTTCGGAATCATAGATCTCCCGGTGAATGTCGCCCGTCAGGAGTGCCAGAAGCCGCTCCCGGCTTCCCAGGACGGTCCAGTACTCCTGCCAGCTGGTCACGTCCGAATCCTCGAAGGCCACGGCCTTCTCTATCAGGTGTCCCCGCACGATTTCTTCGACGGCGGCTTGAAAGCTTCCGATGGCGCCCAGGTGCCGCTGGGCGGCGGCGAGCCGTTCGCCGTCCTCGATCAGACGGTAGGCATTCGCCATGAAAAGGCAGTAGGCATTGGCCAGTTCTTCGATCGTGAGCACAAGGGCTCTTCCAGGAGAATCCATGGGCGTATTCTAGCGGATGTTACAGCTCGGACGATGCCCGCGGATCAATGGCTTCAACGAAAGCGCGCGCGTCCGGCGACATCGCCAGCCCGCCGCGGCTTAAGATACCGAACGTGTCCCGCCCAAACAGCTTCCCAGCGGGGTGAATCATCATGTGAGCGCTGTCTTCCGGTTCAATGCAAACACCGGGAGCAAGGGCGATGCCGATTCCCATGCCCACATAGCGCTTCACTGCTTCCCAGTTGCCCGCCTCCACCGCGATGTTGGGCGTCAAGCCCGCTTCCTCGAGGCGGTGCTCGAGGAGTCGCCGGAACCTGGAATCCTTTCCCGGCACGATCAATCGCTTCCCTTTGA
>JAYTIE010000004.1:0-2620 GCA_043732015.1 Elusimicrobiota bacterium
AGCACGCGGCGCTTCTCGGCCAGGCTGACGCCCTTGGTCACGCGGGCGTTGTAGTCGGCGATGGCGGAGGTGTAGCGGGTCAGAACGTCGCGGCGGGTGACCTGGTCTTCGCGGCTCTCCTGCATCTGGGCCTCGTCCAGCGCGCGCTGGGCGGCGCGGCGCTCGGCCTGCTGCGCGGAACGGGTCTTCTCGTCGGTCAGCTCCATTAGCTGCTTCTTCAGGCGGTCGGTGTCCGCTTTCGCCTGGCGCGCTTCCGTCTCGGCGCGAATCCGTTCTTCCTTCTCTTTGATCAGCTGCATTTCAAGCGGATCGGACGGCGCCTTGCCGAGGCGGGCAGTAAGGGAGACCTGCTGGATGCCCAGCGTGCCTTCGATGCCCTGCAGCGGATAGATCCACGCGTAGTCGAACTGGAAGGATTCCAGGCGGAACGAGGCGCCGGCCGATGCGGTCGCGGATCCACCCGCGCCTGACGCGCCGCCGGCGCGAATGCCGAAGCCATTCTTGAACCACTTCTCTCCGCCGAGCGCCAGGCGCAGATTGTCCGTCGCGGCCTTCCACTTCGTCACTTCGAAATCGAGCGAACCGGCGCGGATGTGACGCGCCAGCGCGACGGTCAGAACCGCCGGAACCTTGTCGGAGGAATCGATGCCGAGGTCCGGCGCGTTGATGTTGCGGGCGGCGAAACCGAGCGCGTAGGCCTGGTTCAGCCGGTACTGGGCGCCGAGATCAAGGCCGATGCCGGACTTGGAACGGCCTTTGGCCAAGACCGGGTCCGGGCCACCGAACGCCGCGCCGGTGGTGGGGTCGATCGCGTTGTCGGTGTATTCGTCGGAACCGATGGTCTTCTTCAGCATCTTGAGGCCGAAGCCGTAATTCCAGCGGTGCTGGTATTCACGGCCGTAGGTCACCCCAAAGGATTCTTCCTTGTAGAGGCCCGCGAGCTGCAGCGACATGTAGCTCGTGCCGATGCCGCCGAGGCGGCCGCCCTTTCCGAGAGGCTGCGCGTATCCGAGAAAGGTACGGCTGATCTTCGAGCTGTCCGTGAGGCCGGGATAAAGCTGGGAATAATAGGTTCCGATTTCAGGGCGCGTCACCTGCATGACGCCGGCCGGGTTGTAGTAGAGGGAGAACACGTCGTCGGAAATCGCGGAGTAGGCTTCGCTCATCCCCGCGGCGCGACCGCCGACGGGAAGCGGCTCAAATGAAGCGGAGGCGCTGGAGAACAGCAATCCAGCGAGGAGCGCCACCGTCGTTAACCTGTATTCAGCTGCGAACTTCATATTCCAAGTGTGTGTCTTCCGGGGTCAAATTCAAGGTTGTCACAGAGATTTCACAGCGATTTACCGTCGGGAAGTCATCTCGAATCGTGCGAGTGCGAAATATCTTTTCGTTTCGCTGGAAAGTGTCATGGCGGGGGCCTGGCGGACGGTGAATTCTAAAATCGGAAGCAGGCAGGAGTTTTTAGCGGGTGGCGAAGTGAGCGGTGATCGAAATGCGGTGCGAAAGTCCGAGGTCGCCGAACGGGCGGATGGCGTAGTCGATGGCGAAGCGGCCGAGGTGGAGTCCGACGCCTCCGGTGACGCCCGCGATGCCGCCCACGTCGACGGTATTGCCCGGAACGGTCGCGTAGCCGGCGCGGACATCGAGGAGGTGGTTCATCCGGATCTCGGTGCCGGCGTGGATCTCGGTTTCGTTGTCCCGTTCCTTCGCCGCGCCCGCCGAGAGAAGAATCCGGCTCGAGACATGCAGCGCCGCGTCGGCGCGGAGTGTCATGGGGAGATCTTCGCTTTTCTTCACGAACTTCATCGTGCCGCCGAAGTGCTGGACGGCGACGCCGACGCTGAGGCGATCATTGCTCCAGAGGAAACCGGCGTCGCCGGCGAAAGTGGAAGCGGACTCGCCGGCGATTTTCTCGCTGACCATTTTCGCGGTCACGCCAAGACGGATGGTGTCGCCGAACTTGCGCGCCGCGGTGACGCCCGCCGCGAGGGAACCCGCGGAAACCGATCCGTCACGGACGTCGGCGGCGGAGTAGCTGTCGATCGATCCGTAGTCCATGCGATAAAGGGAAACGCCGATGGCGCCATCGCCCACGGGGCGCGCCGCGGCGGCGAACTGGTACGAAGTGTTGTCCAGGCCGTTGTTCTGCATGGCGGTGAGTTCGGCATCTTCGAGCTGGGCCAGGCCGGCGGGGTTCCAGTAAACGGCGGACGCGTCGTTGGCGACGGCGGCGAAGGAGTCTCCCATGGCCGCTGCGCGGGCGCCGGCGCCCATCTTGAGGAACTGGGCGCTGGAAGTGCCCGCGGAACCAGCACAAACGGGCGCGGAAAGCGCCAGAAGCGCTCCCACGGCCATCGTCAGAATCAGTGCTGTTTTCATCATGTTTGAAGGTTAGGGGCAGCTCGCGACAATCCCGTGACTGTTTGAAGATTTGATGAAGATCACCGTTAAAACGATGTGTCATTGGTCACATCGGGCGTGTTTTCCGTCGATGAATAAAAACGCGAACGTATTGATTTTTCAGCGTGATTTGAGGGGAGAAAACGGCGGCTTTTTTAGGCGGGCGGGGCGACGGAGAGCGGGGCCGGAAACTTAGCGGACGACGGCGATCTTTCCCTTT
>JAYTIE010000005.1:0-6923 GCA_043732015.1 Elusimicrobiota bacterium
GACGTAGTGGAAATGCGCGACCACAAAGTAGGTGTCGGTCAGATGGATGTCCACGGCCATCGCCGCGAGCGATAGGCCGGTCAAACCGCCGATCGTGAAGAGGCCGATGAAGCCGAGCGCGTAGAGCATTGGGGTTTCGTAGGTGATCTGCCCGCGGTGAATGGTGGCGGTCCAGTTGAACACCTTGACGGCGGAGGGTACGGCGACGAGGAAGCTGAGAACCGAGAAAACCATGCCTGAATACGGCGACTGGCTGGCGATGAACATGTGGTGGCCCCAGACCAGGAAGCCGAGCGCCGCGATCGCGATGCTCGAGAAGGCGATGAAGTTGTACCCGAAGATGCGCTTCTTCGCGAACGTCGTCACGATCTCGGAGATGACGCCCATGCCTGGCAGAATCATGATGTAGACGGCTGGGTGCGAGTAGAACCAGAACATGTGCTGGAACAGAACCGGGTCTCCGCCGATGCGGGGATCGAAGATGCCGATGCCGAACGCGCTTTCAACCACCACCAGCAAAAGCGTGATGGCGATGACGGGCGTGCCGAGAACCATGATCATGGCGGTCGCGTACTGCGCCCAGATGAACAGCGGAAGGCGGAACCAGGTGAGACCGGGCGCGCGCATGCGATGAACCGTGACGATGAAGTTGACGCCGGTGGAGATCGACGAGAATCCGTTGATGAAGATGCCGAGGCCCATCAGGATCACGTGAGAATTCGAATAGATGCTGCTGTAGGGCGTGTAGAACGTCCAGCCGGTGTCCACGCCGCCGATCAGGATGGCCCACAGCGCCATCAGGCCGCCGGTGATGTAGAGGTACCAGGACAACAGGTTGAGCCGCGGGAACGCGACGTCCTTGGCGCCGAGCATCATGGGAAGGAAGAAGTTGCCGAACACGGCCGGAATTGACGGAATGAGGAAGAAGAACACCATCATCACGCCGTGCGTCGTGAACGTGCGGTTGTACATTTCGGGCGTCATGATCGAGCCCTGCGGCGTCAGCAGCTGAAGCCGGATGAGGATGGCGGCCATGCCGCCGATGAAGAAGAAGCCCGTGATCGAGATAAGGTACAGGATCGCGATCCGCTTGTGATCGATGGTGAAGAGCCATGACTTCCAGCCGTAGTCGATGTTGAGGTAGTTTTCGCGCTCGCCGCTGGTTGTTGCTGGGGTCATTTGGAGGCTCCGGTCCCGGCAAGGGACTTGATGTACGCAATAATTTCCGTGATCTGGTCATCCGTGACCAGGTTCGTGAACGTCGGCATCACAGGGTCATACCCCGAGACGACCTTCGCTTTCGGGTCCAGGATGGATTCCCGCAAATAGGTTTCGTCGGCCTTCACCTGGCGCCCATCAGAGAGGCGAACCATGGATCCATAAAGACCTTTGTAGGACGGCGCGCGGGCCATTGCGTCTTCGCGGTGACAGGTGGCGCAACCGAGGCGCGCCATCTGCTTTTCTCCGCGCTGGGCGAGCGTGCCGCCTTCAGAGCCGGCGCCGGAGAGCCAGCGGGCGAAGTCCGCCTGTTCCATAACATAGACCGTGCCGCCCATCTTGGCGTGCTGGTTGCCGCAATATTCGGCGCAGAACAGGTGGTAGGCCCCGACCCGGGTCGGAGTGAACCAGGAAGATGTGTAGCGGCCCGGGACGACATCCATTTTGGTCCGGAAGGCGGGCACGAAAAAGCTGTGAATGACGTCCTGCGACGTCATGACGAGGCGGATCGGTTTGCCGATCGGCACATGAAGCTCGTTGATCTCGCGCTTTCCATTCGGGTGCTGAAGCTTCCACATCCACTGCTTACCGACGACATAGATGTCGGTCGCGTTCTTGGGAGCGTTCCACATTTCCTCAAACAGGATCGTGGACCAGGCGAAAATGAAAAGGCCAATGAGGAGGGGAATGATGGTCCAGGTGATTTCCATCGTGAGCTGGGCCTTGTGCGTGAGCGGCTTGCGCGGCGCCGGGCTTCCCTTGCGGTAGCGCGTGCCGAGGACGACGAGCAGGAGCACAACGAGACCCGTGAAGAAAATAGTGACGCCGTTGATGAACCAGAAAAGCAGGTCGACCTTGGCGGCGAGGTTCGAGGCCTGTTCAGGAACAAGGGGCAGGTTGTTAAAAAAGGTCACGATTGGTCTCCGGAGGTTGGGGGCGTGCCGGTCTTCTTTCGTTCGCGGCGAAGGGCGAGGCCCACCCCGGCGAACATGATAACCACGGTCGCCGAGCCGGCAAGTTGCACAACGCGCATGACGCGCATCGAGTAGCGGCCATTCGCGCCGTCAAACGCATAGCAGAACAGCAAAATTTTCTCGGCCACGGTTCCGATCTGACCCTGACCGCTTTCGAGGACGGCGAGCTTCAGGTCCCGCGGGGAGAACTCGGGGCCGTAAAGCGCGCGGCTGATGCGGCCGTCCGCCGTCGCGACGATGAGGCCGGACGCGTGGGCATACTGGTCGGACTTCGCGTCGTAGACGTACTTGAAATTGATGGCCTGGGTCACGGCCTTGATCGAGGCTTCAGGACCAGTCAGGAAGTGCCAGCCGCCCTTGAACGGCTTGCCGTTTTTGTCCGCGCGGTTATACCCGGTGACGTAATTTTCCTGCTTGTTCATGGCCATCTCGGCCGTTTCTTTCGGGTTGATGCTGAAGGCCACCACGTCGTAGTCGAAGCCCACCGTCGGGCGAATGGCGCGGGCGGCCCGAAGAAGTCCGTTCAACGTCAGGGTGCAAAGCATTGGGCATTCGTAATAGACCGGCGCCAGAACGACCGGGCGATCCTTGAAGAACGATCCCAGTTTGACGGGACGGCCCTTCTCGTCGAAGAAGGTGACGTCCATCGGCAGCTTCGCGCCCGGCGTGGGAGCGAAGTCGATCTGATTGAGAATGTTGGGATCGCGCCCGGTGAGCTCTTTCTGCCCGGCCTGAACGGCGGGAACCAGCACGGTCATCAAGGCGATGAAAAGAAACTTCTTCACCGGCGTCCTCCGTCGCTCTCAGCGGCCACAAGATCAATGGCGCGGTCGATCGGAATACGAAGGGCGGTCTTGGCCGGGTCAATCCACTGATAGGAGGTCAGCACCCCGTTCTCGCGGTCACGGAAAACTTTCAGGTCGGCGGCTTCGTCCACTTGAAGGCGCGGCTCCGGCGGCAGCGCCTTGGTGTCATGGAACTGCGCCTCATCTTCGCCCCGGTCGAGGCGCATCAAAATCAGTTTCTCCGTCACGCTGCCGGTCACGATGCCGAGCGCCAGGAAGGCGAACAGAACCACGACGGTGATGACGACCGGCTTGACCGACCAGTCCGTCGGCTCGAATTTGTCGGGCGCGTGCTGGTGGTCGCTCATGATCCGGCCTCCGCAAGTTCGATATCACCCAGCGGCACGAGCGGCCGTGAGCGGAGACGTGTCAGGAAGAAGAAGAACCAGACGCCGCCCATTCCGAGGAACGCGACGAGATCGGTCCAGAGCAGTGCCAGCTGCGGGCGGCCGGGAGGAACGATCATCCAGAATTTGTAGAGCCACTCGGCGAACAGGAGAAGCGTGGCCGCGGCCGCGAGCCACTTCGGGCTCTTCTTCACCGCGCGGATGATGAGGATGTAGAACGGGAAAACGAAGTGCAGGAAAATTATGCCGATGGCGACGCAATTCCATCCGTGCTCACGGCGCAGGATGTACCACGGCGCTTCGTCGGCCAGGTTCGCTGACCAGATCAGGATGAACTGCGAAAAGTTGGTGTAGGTCCAGAACATTGTGTTCGCGAACAGGAGGTTGCCCAGGTCGTGAAACCGGGCCGGAACCGCGGCTTCCCGCAGCTGGGGCTCGCCCTTCAGGTAGGACGCCATGATGATGGACAGGCAGAGAGCGGTGATGGAGTTTCCGGCCAGAACTTCGACGCCGTAGATGGTCGAGAACCAGTGCGGCTCCAGGGACATCATCCAGTCGGTGAGCGCGAACGTCACAGTAAGGAAGAGGACGACGAGGCCCGGCGCGGCGACCCTTTCGAAGCTGGGAACGTTCTTGTCCTTGTCCTGACGGTCAGAGCGGCTTAAGAGGCGCCAGCCCATGAAAATCCAGATCGCGAAGAAACAGATGGAACGGACGACATAGCCCGTCGGGTTCAGATAGATCGCGATCTTCTGAAGATGCACGTCCGTCGCCATCACCTCAGGGCGGGCCCAGAGGTAGAGCTCTTTCATGCCGAAGCAGAGCGGGAGGAAAAGAAGGAAACCGATCGGGAGCACGGAGACGGCCGCCTCAAGCTGGCGACGGATGACGATGCCCCAGCGTCCGCCGCTCATGTGATTGATCATGAGGAGAAGCAGGGCGCCGAGCGAAATCCCGTTCCAGAAAGAAAAAGCCACGAGCCACGACTGGAAAGCGGTCGCTTCCTTGTGAAGCATCGGAACCGCGGCAAGCGCCAGCAACATCAGGCCGCCGATCAGGGCCGGGAAACGATATTTCTCGAGGCGGATCATTTGGACGTCTCCAGGGCGGCACGCTCATCGGCCGGCACGTCGGAGATCGACGCGTTCTGGCTGCGCTGCAGAGCGCGGATGTAGGCGGCGATGGCCCAGCGGTCTTCCGGAAGGATCCGGTCGTTGTAGGGGTACATCTTGCCGAAACCGTTCGTGATCACGTCCACGATGTAGCCGGGCGCCACTTTGCGCAGGCGGTCCTGATGGTAGGACGGCGGCGCGGGGAAACCGCGCTGAACGACCATGCCGTCGCCATAGCCTGTGCGTCCGTGGCAGACCGAACAATAGATGTTGTAGCGCTCCTGACCGCGCAGGATGAGCGCCTTGTCAACGGGCATCGGGTACTCGGCGACGTAGCCGGCGGCTGTTTTTCCGTCGTACTTGCGCATCTCGAGCGTGCCGCGGGCGATGGTGCCGGCTTCGAGCGGGCGCGCGCTGCGGCCGTCGGCAAAGAATGTGCTGCCGCGGTACGTCTTGTACTTCGGCTGGTCGTACATGCCCTGACGGCAGCCCACCAGGCCGAGGCTCAAGAGGGCGATGCCGGGCGTGACCAGGGATTTCAAGGTTGTGTTCATGGCTGAAGCTCCTCAACGCCCTTCGCGTTCCAGGACTGAAGTTCCTTGGTCGTGCGCGCGACGTCGAACAGCGGGTCGGTCGCTTCGATGCAGAGGAAGAATGCGTCCGTGGACGCGCGGTCGAACCGGGCCGAGTTGAAAACGGGGTGGTACGGCTGGGGCAGCTTGTTGCGGATGAACATGCCGAAGACCGCGGTCGAGCAGGCCAGAAGAATTCCGCACTCGTAGGCGATGGGCACGAATGCCGGCCAGCTGAAATAGGGACGGCCGCCGACATTCAGCGGATAGGCGATGACCGAACAGTAGTACTGGAGTGCCAGGCCGGAGATGACGCCGATCATGCCGCCGCAGAAAACGAGGAACGGCATTTCCGTGCCGTGGATGCCGAGCGCCTCCTGGAGATCCGTATTAGGAAACGGCGTGTGCGCGTCCGTGGCCGTGTAGCCTTTCTCGCGCGCTTTTTTGGTCGCTTCGATCAGCTGTTCGACCGAATCGAATTCGGCGAGAAGGCCGTAGAGCGTGCTCTTCATTCGTGGTGCTCCCCATGGGTTTTCTCATGGTGAACCATCTCGCGCACTTCGAAGATGGAAATGATCGGCAGGAACCGCACGAAGAGGAATAGAAGGGAGAAGAAAAGCCCCATCGTTCCCATGAACATGCCCCAGTCCCAGCGCGTCGGGTAATACGACCCCCACGACGACGGGATGAAGTCGCGATGAAGCGAAAGCACGATGATCACGTAACGCTCGAGCCACATGCCGGTGTTGATGACCAGCGAGAGCACGAACAGCCAGAACGTGTTCTGGCGGATGCGCTTGGACCACAGGGCCTGCGGAATGACGATGTTGCAGGCGATGAGCATCCAGTACGCCCAGGCGTAAGGGCCCATGGTGCGGTTGACGAAGAGGAAACGTTCGCTCGGGTTGGCGCTGTACCAGGCGTAGAAGGCTTCCAGCGCGTAACCGTACGCCACCATTAGGCCGGTGGCGAGCATGACCTTCGAAATCACGTCGAGATGACGGTCCGTGATCATGTCTTTCAAATTGTAGGCGGCGCGAACCGGCAGCATCAGCGTCAGAACCATGGCGAAACCAGAATAGATGGCGCCGGCCACGAAGTAAGGCGGGAAGATGGTGGTGTGCCAGCCGGGCAGAACCGACACGGCGAAGTCGAAGGACACGATCGTGTGAACGGAGAGAACGAGCGGCGTCGAAATACCGGCTAGCAGCATGTAGGACGACATGTAGCGCGCCCAGTGGCGAGCGGAGTAGCGCCAGCCCAGCGCGAAGATGCCGAACACCTTCTGGAGAACGGGATTCTTGGTGCGGTCGCGAAGCGTGGCGAGGTCGGGAACGAGGCCCACGTACCAGAACATGGCCGAGACCGATCCGTAGGTCGAGACCGCGAACACGTCCCACATGAGCGGGCTGCGGAACTGCGGCCAGAGGCCCATCGTGTTGGGCAGCGGGAAAAGGAAGTAGTCCAGCCACGGGCGGCCGGTGTGGAGAGCGGGGTAAAGGCCCGCGCAGGCGACGGCGAACAGCGTCATGGCTTCGGCGAAACGGTTAATGGACGTGCGCCATTCCTGATTCAACAGAAGGAGAATAGCGGAGATCAGCGTGCCGGCGTGACCGATACCGATCCACCAGACGAAGTTGATGATGTCGAAGCCCCAGCCCACCGGGATGTTGTCTCCCCAGATGCCGATGCCTTTGAAAAGCAGCCAGCCGATCGTCACCATGAGCAGGTTCAGCAGCAGGAAGGCGATCGCGAAGCCGAACACCCAGTTGCGGGTGAATCCGGTCGCAAACACCATGGCCGAAATCTTGGAGGTGACGCTTTCGTAGCTGTGGCCCGGCGTGAGGAAAGGCGC
>JAYTIE010000006.1:0-2608 GCA_043732015.1 Elusimicrobiota bacterium
AAATCGTTCAGTTCATTCGGTTCGTCCATTTTGGAATTCACTTGCGCCCGCGCCGTCGATAATTCCCAATTCGAACTGAAGCGCCCTCCCTTCAACGGAACGTTGTCGGTGTGTCCCTCGATGACCACCGCGTTCGGAAGCTCGCGCAGCAGCTTCGCCACCATGGCAAGCCCTTCATAGGCCTGGGGCTTGAGGTCGGCGCGCCCCAGGTCAAAGATGACGGGCTCCAGGAACGTGATGCGGACTTTTTCCGCAGTGATCTCCAGCTTTGCAATCCGCTCAAGCTTTAATTTGGCGAGGACTTCGTCGAGGTTTGACTTGTGCTTGCGGTCAAACGTCGACTGGATGTTCTTGAGATTGAGCTGCTGGCGCATGCTGCGCGTGTAGGATGAGGCGAACAGCAGCAGGAAGAAGATCATCATGTACGACATGAGGTCGCCGTACGTGATCGACCAGAGCGCATTCTTGTTGAGCTCTTTCTCGAGGTCGTCGTTCCGTTCTACAAACATGGCGTCAAGCGGCCTGATTGACCGAGGCCGACGGCCCCAGGGCAGCGGGTGTTGCCCCCTTCCGGCTGGCGAAGGCGCGAAGCCGGATCTCGAGAAGCGACGGCTGCTCTCCCCGGCAGATGCCCATCATGCCTTCCAGAATGATCTGCTTTAGCACCGTTTCGTCCTGGCTTCGTTCGCGGAGTTTGTTCGCAAGCGGCGTCCCGACGAGAGCGGACAGCAGGATCCCGTAAAATGCCGTCGACAGGGCGACGGCCATCGCCGGCCCCACCTTTTCAGGATCGGTGATTTGCTGAAGGACATGGACTATGCCGATCAGCGTTCCTACCAGCCCGAACATCGGTGAGATCATCGCCAGCGAACGAAGCAGATCGGTGACACGAAGGTGGCGCTGTCGGATCTGAAGAATTTCCTGTTCCATCACATCGCGCACGAAATCAGCGTTGCCTCCGCTGGTGATCGCCATGTTCACAGACCGCTCGAGGAATCCGTCCCCGAAATTTTCCCCGGGGCCTTCCAGCGCCAGCAGCCCGTCCGATCGGTTTATTTCAGCCAGTTTCCGGACAAGGTCGATCGTCGCCCGAAGCGACGGCGGGCGGCGCGAAAAAACCAGTCCCAGCAGAGCCCGGATGGTGTTACCGATCGTACTTATCGTGCTGTTGATGAGCATCGCAGCGAAGGTGCCGCCCACGACGATGATGATTCCGTGCGCATTAAGAAAGACGCCAACGCCACCGCCCTCCCGCGTCCCGAAGAGGATGATGCCCACGCCCAAGGCGAGGCCTATAATTGTTCCGAGGTCCATTCTTCTCTCCTTGCGTTAACCGGCGATCCGGAGGCCGGGCCCCGCTTCGTCATTTCCATCTTCGGCCGAGGCGGACGCAGCCGCCGCCCTCACCATCGTCAAATCTATTTCGCCGTTCTTCTCCATCGTCCGCGCGAGTGCGACGAGCTTTCGCCCCTCTGACTCCACGACGTCGGGTGCGGGTGGCGCACCCTTCATGTCCTGTCGAACGACATCGGACACCGATGACGGAAGAAGGGCCAGCCCTCTTTGTCGCGCGTCGTCGCCGCCGAGCCCGCCCAAAATCGTCGGCAGACTGATTTTCTGTCGATAGGCCTCCCACAAAAGTTTTCGCATGTGAGCGTCCTCGAGTCGGAACAGTTCCGTGTGGCTGAGCAGGCCAGATTTCACGGTCTTGGCCGCTTCCCGGGAAACAGCGTCGAGTTCGGTCATGAGGAAGGTTTGGGATCGTTCATCCATGACGTCGAAAATCTCGACGAGGCGAGCGCTTCCACCGGACATAAACGGAATGGACTTCCGCAGATGCGCCGCCAGCTCCTGAACCTTTTCTGGGGAAAATCGCCGGGGTTTGATGAACGCCTGAAAAACGGCCCTTCGCTGGTCCGATGAGAGAACTTTAAGGACGCGCACGGCCCACTCGGGACGGAGATAGTTGACGACGATGGCGATGTTCTCGGCGCTCTCATCGAGGCAGAACGGAATCAGGCTGGACATGGCGCGATCGTCAATGAAGTCGAACAGACGGCCGCCATCTTCAAGATGGCCTTTCCCGGCCATTTGCTCTTGCTCCTTGCTCAGGGCCTCTCCTTCCGCCGGCTTTGCGGTCCCCGCTTTCTGTTCCTCTTTCTGTCCCGCGGCGCCTTGCTGGCGGTTGATCACGTGCGCGCTGCTCTGGATCGTCACGGTCCTTAGTGCACGGGCGATCTGGCGCATGAAGCTCCAAATCGGACCGAAACAAAACAACAGACAAAGGAGGAGGACGCCGGCAATGACCAGCGTTTGAGGCGTCAATTGGTCGATCCACTGCTGGCTCCGCCATTTTAGAGAGGTCTTCGGCAGCACGGTGGGCACGGTTTCTACGACCAGAATGTCGCCATTCTCGGTTTTGAGGCCGATCAGCCGCGGCAACTGGGTTCGGAGCTTTTCAAGCCGGGCGGGCTCAACGGAGTCCGGCACCGCCACGCGAACGGATACCTTACGGAACCACGAGGACATCAGGTACGACGCCATGGCATCGCCCGGCTGACCGCCAGCGGCCTGGCCGACTCCACCGGGCCCCGGCCGCGTGATGTTC
>JAYTIE010000007.1:0-17826 GCA_043732015.1 Elusimicrobiota bacterium
CGGTAGGGGATTGGAGCTGTCGTGTTCGATGGTTGCCTGAACGGGCTCCAGTCCGTTGTTGAAATTCACCAGGACTTTTCCAGGCTGTATCGGCCCAGAGATGCTCCCCGCCGGTGCGGTGATGTTGGAAGTGAGCGGGATCATCACGTAAAGGCCCGTCGCATCCGGTCTAGCAATCACACGGGTGGCCCCTTCTCCGCCCGCTGCGGGGACGAGCGCCGGTCCGGCGGGTTGGATGCCGGGGTTTGCCGTCACGCCGGTGATTTGCGTCGGTTGCTGTAAACCGGTCGGGGCTGTCGGGCCCGTAGTGGGTGGGGCTGTGGGTGGCGTTGTGGTTCGGCCTGCGGGTGGCGTTGTGGTTCGCGCTGCGGTTCGCGGTGCGGGTCGGGCTGTAGGCGGTGTTGTCGGGCGCGTTGTGGGTGGCGTCCCAGGTCGCGTGACCGGCGTCGTCGGACCGGCTCCATCGTTGGTGACAAGAGCCACATGGCCAGGCGCAGCGCCTCCTCCGGTTTCAAGTTCTGGCGCGCGATTCAGGTGCGCGCCGAAAGCGACGATCGTGCCGCTACGGTCTGAATTGGGGAAGAAGGTGGCATGATTCAGGACCGCGGAGAGAGTGGCTTTTTGGTCTCCGGAGAGTTGAGGTTTCTCGGCGCTCACGCTGTCGGCTTGGCGATAGGCAACCGCTATTGCGGCCACGCGGGAAAGAGAGCTCTGCGGCTGGCCGGCGCCGTGGTTTTCTGGTCGTCGGCGGCCCCGGCGGCGGCAAGAATATCCACGTGCTCAGTTTTGACGCCTTCGCCCTTGTCGAGCTGAACAGCGACGATGTTCGCGAGCGCATGGACGCTGTTGGAGTCATTCGGATTGGTTCTCAGATTGCTCTCAGCCTTCTCGGCCAGTTCGCGTCGGCCGGCAGGCGTCAACTTCTCCGCGTTTCGAAAACTTGACCCGAGCGTGACGCGACCATCGGCCGCGGCGGTATGGGTGACCGTGACGGGTCCCCCGTAGAGGCGCTCTCCTGTCGCCGCTGGTGAGTTGCCCGAGGCGCCGCGAGGAAGTTCATCGGAACCGGTCGAAGTACCGTGGTTGGCTCCCGCTCCGGTTCGGAACTGGTCGTCCATGCTGCCGACGCCGAGGCTTCCCATCATCCCGGGATCGGTAAATCCCACTCTCGGGGGGCAGGTTGCCGCCAGTGATACCAGCAGAGCGAATCCTTTCCTCCAGCGGCGGGAAAGCGGGCGATGATTGGCGCGGGACATACGAGCCTCCTCGAAAACAGACCTGTTCTGCGTCCTTTGGTCAATGTTCAAGGATTTCCCATTAAATTGGCATTAACAACCTGTAACCAACCTGTAACGCTTCCGTAACAGGAGCAGAAACCTGTCTAGAAATCGCCCATGTTTGGTGATTATCTTCCTTGTCGTACTCAGGCCACTCGCAATTTCCGCAAGTGAATTTCGATCTGTGACGGGGAGAGGTCGCTTCTTTCGATCAGATCGAGGATCTCACTCTCGGTGAGGTTTGGGAGGAAGAGTTGGTTCTGGCGGCGCAGCGTGGTCGAGAGTCTCTCGATGTCCACGGCCTGGATGGTGTTCAGCATGTTTGTCTCCTGTCTTTTATTTTTTTAGTTGCCCTATTTTCGTCGATGGAGGGCGGCCCGGACATGGGGGACGGGTAAAATCAGCGTGACCGTCCGGTGACAAGGGGCCGATAAGAAGCTCTTTTATCGGCGCACGGCATCGTCTATAATGAGCACCTTCCCGGACTCACTTTTTCTTTTGGGGCTGTAGCTCAGCTGGGAGAGCGCATCGTTCGCAACGATGAGGTCGTCGGTTCGATCCCGATCAGCTCCACCAATTTTTCTCCGTTTCGCCGGCCTTCCTGTGTTTTCCTCCTTGAAAACCAAGCTGTTTCCGTAAATCCTTGGGTCATGAATCTTGACCGCGCACGCCGGACTGGTGCTGCGGCCTTGCTGGCATTTCTCCTGTCGGCGGGGCCGTCTCTGGCTGACGTCAAGCTGCGCATCTACCTCCAGGACGGCGCTCTCCAGGCGGGCACGCTTGTGACGGAAACTGCGAAATCGTTCGTGGTCCTGACGTCGGAAGGACGCGTCGAGGTCCCGAAGGGCTCCATCATGTTCATCAACGGAAAGACATTGAAACAGTGGCAGGATCGCCCTGACAAACTGTTCCAGACCGAGATCATGCCGAGCGATGTTCCGGACCCTTCCTATGTGAATGACAAGAGCCTTCCGCCGCCCCCACCGGTTCCCGCCATGCCCGTAACAGCGAAGGCCGCTCCCGCGCCGAAGGCGCCACCTGCGGTCGCAGTTTCTCATGCCGCGCCGCCTGTGAAAGCGGTGGTCAAGGAAAAGCCGGCGGTGGCCGCGAAAAAGGAAGAGGCGCCAGCGAAGAAGGAAGTTGCCGAATCGCCCGCCGCCCCGGTTCACACGGAGAAGACCGTTGCGCGGGTGGCCGTCGTCAAGAAGGCCCCTGTTCATTCCGCGAAACAACGGGCGGCCGCCCCCATTTCAGAATCCGATGACCTCGCGCATGTGGCGGACATCCCCGCCGGCGTTGGGCGTTTTGACCGCACCGCGGCCGGGGCCATCCACCGCGCGCGCGGACGCGAGTTCAGCCGGGAAGGAGAGAAGGGCCGCGCGATACAGGAATTCCGGATCGCTCTGCTGCTGGAGCCCGGCAATCCGGAGAACCCGCTTGAGCTGGGACGGCTTTTTCATGATCAGGGCGTCAGCGGGGAAGCGCGCCGGTTCTTTGCGAATCCTTTGCTGCGCAAGAATTCGGAAGCGAAAGAACAGATCGAAAAAATTGAGAAGAGCGCCGGCGCTGCCGAAGAATCCCTGTGGAAGCTGCGGGCGATGACGGTGGCCGCCAGTTTCGGATGGCTGCCGCTGGTGGTTGGAATGCGCCTTGTCGGACGCCGGCGAAAAGCCCGGAAGGCGAAGACCATTTCCGCGGACGATCTTGTGGTGGAAAGCGTGGTCCCGTCGCCAGTCCCGGCGTTCGTGGCCAACGTCGAAGCCCCGGCGTTTGAAGACACGGTCCGGATCGAAGAATTCATGAAACCCCTCCCGCCCCTGGCTCTGGTGGAAGAACCGGCGCCCGTGTTTGAACCGCCGGTCGAAGAATATGTCGAAGAGCCTGCGCCTTACGTGGAAGAGGTGATCGAAGAGACCCCGCTTCCCGTCGAGGAGCCCGTCTTTGAACGGCCGGAGCCCGTGGCGCCGCAGCCCGAACCGCTTTACGCGTCGGCGCGGAACATACCGCCGCCCGATCCGGAAGAAATTCTGTCAGTGGCCCGAACCATGGAAGCCAGCCTCATCCGGGCAAACCAGTTCGCGGTGGAGGGGAATCTGGAGATGTCCCGTCGTTCCTACCGGACGGCGCTGGCCCTCAATCCTTCCTGCGCGTCGGCTCACCTGGGTCTCGGCTATGTTTCGTTCGTTGAAGAGAAGTGGGAAATCGCCCTCTTGCATTACCGGAAAGCGCTGGACATCGATGGCTCCTCCGCGGACGCGCACTACGGAATAGCCCGCGTGCTGCTGGAGATCAACCGCGTCGAGGACGCGCTCCCGGAACTTCGCGCTACCCTGCAACTCGATCCGACCTACGACGACGCCCGCGACACGCTGACCGCCCTTTCAAAACCCGCCTGACTGGGGCCCTCCCCGCCATTCGTTGACACCCCCGGAACGATTTGTTTCTCTGTTCGCGGAATGAAACGCCGTTATTATCCAGCCGCGTTGAATGTGCGCGGAAGAAAATGTCTCGTGATCGGTGGCGACGCCGAAGCGGATGAGAAAGCCTCGCGCCTTTGTGAATCGGGCGCTGTGGTGACCGTCCTGGCCTCCGGGGCGGGTGAACCGCTGACCGAAGCCCGGAAGGCCGGCGCGCAGATTATTGAGCGCGGATACGAGCCCGGTGATATTTCCGACCAGTTCATGGTTCTTCTCGCGATCAAAACGGACCCCGCGCTCAGCGCGGCGGTGGCCGACGAATGCCGGGCGCGGCGCGTGCTGCTGGCCGCGATTGACCAGCCGGACCTGAGCGACGTTTCCCAGGTGGCGCTCTTCGAAACAGGGCACCTCCAGATTTCCGTTTCCACCGACGGCCACGCGCCCGCGCTGGCCAAGCGCATCCGGAAAGGAATGGAAACGTCGCTCGCCGGGGAACCCGTCGCTGAATTCGTCTCGTATCTCGCCGATCTCCGGCGCCGGCTTGAGAAGGAAATTCCGGATCTGGCGGAGCGCCGCAAGGCGCTGATCGCCGCCGTCGCCGGTTTCGAGTTCAAGGCCACGGTTCAATTCCCGCCGGGGTGGAAACCCCGGTGAACAATCGTTCCGCGCTGTCTGTCTCGTTCAGCGTTCTCCTTCTCGCGCTCCCTTCCTGCCGCGTTCCTGTGACCAGTTTCCGCATCGGGTATGAAACGAATCTGGCCTGCGCGCCGGCGCTCCTCGGCATCGCGCGAAATGACTTCCATGAAAAGACGTCACTCCCGGTGAAGCCGCTGGCCTTCAACGCCGGCCCCGGTGTCGTTGAGGCCCTGTTCGAGGGGAAAATTGATTTCGCCTATCTCGATCCCGTCTCCGCCGTGAGCGCCTATGTGCGGTCCCGCGGGAAGTTCGTAATTGTTGCGGGCGCTTCATACGGCGGCGGCGCCTTGGTGGCTGCCAGAGACCTGCCGGTCCCGGGCATTGCGGGGCTTCTGGAGGGGCGGGTGGCCACGCCGCAGACGGCCGGGGCCTCAGATGTGGAAGCCCGGCATTTCTTTTCCGGAAAGGGGTTCGTGAGCCGCGAGCAGGGGGGCGGGCTCCAGATCATCCCCATCGCGAACCTCGACATCGCACGCGTCCTTCGTAACAAGAGCGTCTCGGCCGCGTGGACCGTGGAACCCTGGGTGTCCGAACTTGAGGACGTCGCGGACGGCGTACGGCTGGTCAATCAGTCCGACTTGCTGGAACCCGCCGGCCTGAAATCGGATCCCGCCTGTGTTGTTGTGGTGCGCCGGAAGCTGCTGAAAAGCAATCCGGACCTGGTGGTCTCGTTCCTGCGGGCGCACGTGGCGCTGGTCAATGACATCGCTTCGGACCGGAACGGCAGTCGCGCCCTGGCTGGCGAAGCGCTTACCCGGGCGACGGGCCGCGCTTTTGGGCACGCCGTGCTGGCGCGCGCCTGGTCACGGCTTTCATTCTCGACTGAAATTCCCAGCCAGGCCGTTACACAGCGCGCTTTTGACGCGTTTCGGATTGGCTACATGGGGGCGTCCATGCCGGATCTTCAGCCGGCCTTCGTTGACGGTCCTCTGAAAGCGGTGTCCGGCTCGGCGCTTTGATTCTGCCCCTGCAAATTGTTTACTTTTCGTCCGAATTCACCCCGAAGGAGTCCCTTTGAGAGATTTTAAGATCCTGCTCGTCACCTCCGTGCTGGTGGCGATGTCCCTTTCCCCGCTCCGCGCTGCTTCCATGGTCCTGATCTATGCAAATGAAGCGGCTGTCGCTTCCGGCAAGTCCACACCGGCGCCGGAAACCGAGTCGGGCGTCATCATCCCCGCCGCAACGGCGTTGACGCAGGGCGCTACCTTCCTGATTGGTGACGCGAACGGCCTTTCACATGGCGTTCTGTTCCGGCTGGACAACGATCTGAATGTCGCGATTGTCCGGCGGGGCGACGCCATCACAGATGCCCAGATCGTTGGCCGGCATCTTAAGCAGTGGTCGGGCGCGGCCGCATTCGTCTCCATTTCCTCCGGCAGCCCGGCAGCGCCTGCGGCCGCCGTCCCCGCTCCTGCGGCTTCCGGTCCTTTTCACGTGACCGTGAACGGCACGGGCGCGGAAAGCGTCGTCGTGTTGAAGAATCGCTTCAACAAATCAAAATTTACCGTCAACGTCGTCAACACCAGCACGTCCCCGGTCTGGGCGATTTCCGTTCGTCTCACGTCGGATCCGAAGCTGTCATTCTGGAAAGAAGGCCGTCGCACGGGCCTCAACGAAGTCCCGGAGGCGGTACTTGCCTTCGATCGGCAGGCGATTATCAAACCCATTTCTCCCGGCGACACCGTCAGCTTTTCGGCGGAAGCCTATTACATGAAGGGAAAAGACTATACGTGGACGGTTCAGACGAGTGCGAAAGGCCTGTCCCATGAGACAAAGCTCGCCGTTCACATTGAATAGCCCGTCCGAGATCAAGGAGACATCATGTCACGAAAGAAAGTAACCGTTGTGGGCGCCGGCAACGTCGGAGCCTCCCTCGCGCAGTCGCTCGCGCTGACCAATTTAGCGGACATCGTTCTGATCGACATCCCCGAGGCGGGGGGAATGCCCGCCGGCAAGGCGCTCGATATCCTGGAAGCTGGCCCGGTCTATGGCTACAGCGTGAAAATCACCGGCGGGACGGACTGGGCGCTGACGCTCGGATCCGACATCGTCGTGGTCACGGCCGGAATGCCGCGCAAGCCCGGAATGTCCCGCGACGACCTTCTGCTGATCAACGCCAAGATCGTCGGTGACGTGGCGAAGAAGATCAAGGAGAACGCGCCGCACGCGTTCGTGATCGTCGTCTCCAATCCGCTGGACGCGATGTGCACCGTGATGCAGCGCGTCACGGGTTTTCCGCGCGAGCGCGTCATCGGCATGGCCGGCGTGCTGGACTCCGCCCGTATGCGGTCTTTCATCGCCGAAGCGCTGAACGTGTCCGTCGAGAACGTTCACGCTTTCGTGCTCGGCGGGCACGGCGACACGATGGTGCCCCTCCCCCGCTATTCCACGGTGTCGGGCATCCCAATCACGGAGCTGCTGCCAAAAGAAAAAGTCGACGCCATCATGCAGCGCACGAAGGACGGCGGCGCCGAGATCGTGAAACTCCTGGAAAAAGGATCCGCCTATTACGCGCCGGCGGTCTCCGCCCGTGAGATGGTCGAGGCGATTCTCCTCGACAAGAAGAAGATCCTTCCCTGCGCCGTGTTGCTGAACGGCGAGTACGGCGTGAAGGGCCTGTTCGTCGGCGTTCCCGTGAAACTCGGCGCGCGCGGCGTCGAAGAAGTCATCACGGTGACGTTGTCAGGCGACGATGCGAAGGCGTTCGACAAGTCAGTGCAGGCCGTCAGAGAACTCGTCGCGGTCCTGGACAAGAATCTCGTCGCCTGACCCGGGAAACCGCACGAATACGATCCAGGATCTCCTTCAAACCCAGGCGTGCCCGATCTGCGGCCAGTCGGCAGTAGAGGAAATCTTTCCTTCCGCCTATCCAGCCGGTCTGACGCGCGAGCAACTTTTAAAGGTCTATTCGTCCTCCAGCGACGAATGCCTCATGGACCGGCTCGTTCGGTGCCCTGAGTGCGACGTCGCCTTCACCAGCCCTCGCGTCATCGATGCCGTTATTGGCGCATCCTATGCCGATGCTGTGGATCCCGTGTTCGTCGCTCAAGATGAGCTGCGGATATCGACGTTCAGGCGCAACTTCCGGAGAATCATTGCTGACGTCGGCGTGGCGGCAGACCGCTCCAAAAAAATTCTGGACGTGGGTTGTGCCGGCGGCGCATTCGTTCGCGCTGCGCAGGATCTCGGTTTTACGTCAACCGGGATTGAGCCGAGTCGATGGCTTGCAGAAAGAGCGCGAACCCAGAATGGGCTCGATGTTAGACCGGGAATTCTGTCCGACCATTCCTTCCCCGGAAAATCCTTCACTTTTATTTCCCTGTGGGACGTGATCGAGCACCTCACCAATCCCGGCGCGGTGCTTGATGACATCCACCGCCTGCTGGCAGATGACGGCTTTCTCATCGTCAACTGGCCCGACTACGGATCTCTCGTAAGAAAAGTTCTTGGGCGAAAATGGCCCTTCTTCCTGAACGTTCACCTTTTCTATTTCACTCCTTCATCCATGAGAGCGTTGCTTCGGAACCATGGGTTTGAACCGGTGTCGATTCGACCGTATTTCCAGACCCTGGAATTTGGCTATGCGCTGGACCGCGCTGTGCGCATTTTTCCGTTTTTCTCGCCGCTGGTTCGGCTCGCAAAGCGTCTGGGCGTTTCACGCTTCCCGCTCCGCTACAACGCGGGGCAATCCTTGATGGTGGCGAGGAAGAAGAGCCGATGAGTTCGCAGCGGCGCCGGGCCATCATCTTTGATCTCGACGGCGTGCTGTGGAATTCGACGCCGCACCATGCGCGCGCGTACCGTGGCGCGCTGCGCCAGTGGGGAATTCTCCGGTTTGATTACCACTCCATTTCCGGGACGGGGACGAAGGCGGCCATGAAAAAGCTGCTCGAAGCGGCCGGACTCCCCGCGCGTCCGTCCGATGTTGACGCCATCGCGGCCGAGAAGAGCCGCCGTTCGTCTCTGTTGTTGACGCGCCATCCTCCGATCCTGAAGTCCACCGTTCCCCTGCTGCGCCGGTTGGCGAAAAAGCATCCGCTCGGGCTGGCGAGTTCCGCCAGCGCGAAGACGGTTGGAATATTCCTGAAAGCAAGCGGAACGAAGCGGCTGTTCAAGGCGGTCGTGTCGGCAAACGACGTAAAACGCGCGAAGCCTTTTCCGGATCTGTACCGTCGAGCGTTGAAAATCATGGGAGCGCGGCCGATGGAGGCGATTGTCGTCGAGGACGCCGTCTCCGGCGTTCGGGCCGCGCGGGCGGCACGGGTTCCGGTCGTTGGAATCTCCGGCCAGGAATCGCGAGCCGAACTGAAACGGGCGGGCGCGATTCACGTGTTCTCGTCACTGCGTGAGGTGGAACGCTATGTCGACGGTCTTTGAGGTCGAGCGGCTCCTCGCGTTGTCGCCGTCGCCCGCTGAAGCGGCGCACTGGACGGCGGTTATTCCCGCCGCCGGCCACGGAAGCCGGCTTGGATCGGCTTCTCCAAAGATTCTTTATCCCGTTCTGGGCCGTCCGATCCTGGACTGGCTCATTGATATCGTCGCTCCCTTCTGCGGAAACGTGGTGGTGGTCGCCAATGAACCGGGAAAGCCGCTCATTGAGAAAGCCCTGCTGGGCCGTCTGGGTTCACGCGGGCGGGTGGTCATCCAGCCCGCCGCCACAGGTATGGCGGATGCCGTGGCGCGCGGCGTCTCCGTGGTTTCATCCGACCAGACGCTCGTTCTCTGGGGGGACCAGATCACGGCGCGCGTTGGAACGCTGGCGCGCTGCATCAGGCTCCATCTCGAATCTGGCGCAAAGCTCACCATGCTCACCGTCCTCCAGACGGATCCCTATATTCATTTCGAGCGGCACCCCGACGGGCGGATCAAAAACGTGTACCAGCGCCGGGAATCGGATCAGCTGATGCGGGAGGGCGAAGCTGATGCGGGGCTATTCTTCTTTCAGACCGGGGCGCTTCGCTCACTTCTGGCGGAAGCGCTTCCACGGCCGGAGATGGTCGGGAAAAAGACCGGAGAGATCAATTTGCTCGCGATGTTCCCTATGCTTGATAGAGTTCCCGGAGATATTCTCAGTGCGCGCATCGGTGACGTCACCGAGACGCTCGGCTTGAACTCGCCGGAAGAGGCGCGCCGGGTCGAAGAGGTTCTCTCAACGAGGCGAAGAACGGGATGAGCGAAGATCTTCTCAACGTCGTGATGTTCTCGGGAGGTCGCGGCGCCAATTCCATCGCGCGTGCGCTGCTGGGACACCGGCAGGTCCGGCTGACGCTCCTGGTCAACGCCTATGACGACGGTCTCTCGACCGGCGCATTGCGGCGGTACATTCCGGGCATGCTCGGGCCGTCGGATGTCCGCAAGAACGTGAGCCTTCTGATCGATGAATCAGACCGTGCGCAAAAGGCGCTCCGTTCTCTCATTGAATACCGTTTTGCCAGTCCCATTGAGAACAGCGCCGCGCTTCAGGCGCTTCGGGGTTTCGCCGAGCTGCGCCGGCCCATTCCCGTGCCCGCCCTGAATGAGATGGTTTCCGATCTTTCGGTGGGACAGATCGAGATTGTGTCCGGCTGGATGAAAGCCTTCCTGGGCTATGCGATGGAGCAGGAAGGATGCGGCGCGCCATTCAATTATTCCGACTGTTCCTTCGGGAATCTCATGTTCGCGGGCGCGTACCTTGAGTCGGGGCGACGGTTCAATGACGCCGTGAGCCTCTTCTCTTCGCTCTGCCGCATCCGCGGCTCGGTTCTGAATGTGACCGACGGGGAAAATCTCGTTCTTTCAGCGATCAAGGCGGACGGGTCCGTGCTGTTCGATGAAGCCACGATCGTTTCGGAACAGAACCCGCTTCCATTGGATGACCTGTTTCTGACGCCGTCCTATCTTTCGCGTTCCGAGTGGGAAGGAAAGCCGGCAGGATCCCGCCGCGCGGAACTGAGCGGTCTCTCTCGCATCCCGAAGCCGAACCCGGAAGCGATTCGCGCGCTGGAGAACGCTGACGTGGTGATCTATGGACCGGGGACGCAACATTCCTCTCTTTTCCCGTCGTATCTGACGACGGGCGTCGCTGAAGCGATTGCGGGGAACACCGGCGCCGAGAAAATATTTGTCTGCAACATCCGCCGTGACTTCGAGATTCAGGGTGAAAACGCCCAGACGATCGCCCGGAAATTCCTCCGCTACATGAACCGGAAGGACGTCCTGTCCAAGTCCTGGGCCAGCCTCGTGAATCATTTTTTCGCCCAGAATCCCGCAGACGACAAAGCCATCTCCACCCAGTACGTTCCTCTCGGCGAAGCGGAACTCTCGATGCCGAAAGACAGCGTCGTGTTGACCGACTGGGAGCAGACCTCCGGGGTCCATTCCGGCGCCCGCGTGGTGGATGAGCTGGTCGCGATTGTTAACGGAAAGCTCCAGAACAAGCTGAAGCCGTTTCATTACACGGTCTCGATCATCGTTCCGGCTCTGAATGAAGAGCGAACGGTAACGAAGGTTCTCCACGACCTTGAACTCCTGAATTTCGCGCCGCTCGGCATCGGCAAAGAGATCATCTTCGTCGATGGGGGCTCGTCGGATCGCACGTTCGAGCTGGCCCGTTCTGTCCGTGGCGTGCGCGCCTTTCGTCTCGATGGGGGGCGTGGGCGCGGCGACGCCTTCCGCTTCGGCATCGAGAAAGCGATGGGCAATGTGATTGCCTTCTTCCCGAGCGACGACGAGTATGTCGCGGAGGAACTGATCCAGGTCGTTCAGGGAATTACGGCCAACGGTTTCAATGCAGTCTACGGTTCGCGCGCGATCAAGTGCGTCAACCTGAGCACTCGGATCTACGAGATGTACAGGGGTAACCTCGCGATGTACGTGGTCAGCAAATACGGAGGAATGTTGCTCAGTGGACTGGGTCTCCTGTTGTACAACCGCTTCGTGAGCGATCCGTTGACGGGCGTGAAGGCGTTCGATGCGCGTGTGCTACGTGAGCTCCGGCTTTCTTCGCCTGGTTTCGAGTTCGAAACAGAGTTGTTTGCGAAATTGGGCCTGCGTCGGCAATTCATTCTCGAAATTCCGATTTCCTGTACACCGCGAACCCGCCAGCAGGGGAAGAAGACGACGATCATCGACGGCATCCGGGCGTTGATCCGTCTGATATCCACGCGCTTTCTGAAGGCATGAAAACAGTCAGCATCGTTGTTCCCGCCTACAACGAGGAGCGCTTCATCGGACAGCTCCTGCAGCGGATCGCGGCGGTTCCCTTGGCGGACGCCGGGTTTCGCGCCGACATTGTTGTGGTGGACGATGGGTCGAGCGACCGCACTTTCGACGTGGCGTCCACATTCCCAGGCGTGCGCTGTTTCCGTCAGGCGAACGCCGGGAAGGGCGCAGCCGTTCAAAAGGGCGTTTTCGAGGCGCAGGGCGACTATGTCCTCGTACAGGACGCCGACCTGGAGTATGACCCGTCGGATTATGTCCTGATGCTCCGTAGACTCCCGCTGGACCGTCCCGCCGCCGTTTACGGCAGCCGAACGCTGGGCCAGATTCGTGCCCGGGGTTGGACGAACGGACTACCGGGCAAGCACCCCTCCCAGGATTTCGGCCCGTGGCTGGCCAACCTGCTGCTCTCTTTCTGGACGTTTCTTCTGTTCCAGCGCTGGGTCAGCGACCCGTTGACCGGCTACAAGATCTATCCGACGGCGATTCTCCGGGGTTTTCGCGTGAAGACGCGGGGATTTGAGACGGATCATGAGTTGACGGCCAAACTTTGTCGCGCGGGCCTTCCTATATATGAGGTTCCCGTCTCCTACGCCCCCCGGTCGGTTGCGGAGGGTAAAAAGATCCGGTTTTCCGATGGGTTGACCGCGGTCTGGACGCTGTTAAGGTTCCGGTTCAGCGACTGAAGCCAAATTGGCGGTTGCACCGTTCCGCGCAGTTGTTGTATAAAAGCGCGTTGTCGCAGACACCTCCCTTGGTTCCTCCCTCCAGGTTGTTTCAGGGTGCGGTGACTTATTTTATTTTCCGGAGTTGATTATTTATGGCGAAAGCATTGCCCGTGGACCGCGCTTACGAGACCCTGTTGGTCCTTCCGTCGGACATCCCGCAGAAAAACATCGACGGTTACATTGAGAAAATCAAGTCCACGCTCGCTCCGGCGAAAGGCGTTCTCCGCGGTGTTCAGATCTGGGGCCGTCGCCGCCTGACCTATCCGATCAAGCATCAGAAAGACGGACTTTATGTGTTCATCGATTACACCGGAAGCCCTCAGTCACCTGAGCTTCTGAAAAATCTTTTTCACGTCACCGATTTCGTCCTCCGCCATTTGACCACCGACAAGGTTGTGCTTCGTCCGCCTTATCGCCGTCCTGTGGAAGGCGCGGAAGGCGCTCCTGCGGTTGCGGGTGCCGCCGCTCCGGTCGCGGGTTCCGCTGCTGCTGCCGCTCCGGCCGCCGCCCCCGTGGAGCCAGCGAAAGAGCTTCCCTCGGCTTAATTCAAGTTAGAGGAGTTTCGCTATGGCCAATATCAGACTCGCAAGTCTCAATGACGTCAAAATGATCGGTCGCCTTACGCGCGACCCGGAACTTCGCTATACAACGGGCGGAATTCCGGTTTGTCATTTCAGAATCGCGGTGGGACGAAAGTACAAAGACCGCAATTCCAGCGAGTGGAAAGAAGAAGTCGCTTTCGTTCCGTGCAGCGTTTGGCGTGAAACCGCCGAGCGTTGCGGCCAGCGCCTGAAGAAGGGCAGCCCGGTGTTCGTTGAAGGCCGTCTCCGGTCCAAAGAGTGGACCACGAAGGAAGGCCAGAAGCGCAGCGACCTGGAACTCGACGTGATGCGTGTTCAATTTCTCGAATCGATGGGAGAGGGTGGAGAAGTCGAAGCAGGTGAAGAGTCGTCGGCGGAAGCCGGCGTGCCTGTTGCGGCAGCGGCCCCTTCCTACGGATCTCCGGCGAAAGCCGCTGTTCCGTCCACAAATGATGAAGATGAGGTGCCTTTTTAATGGTTACTGAAAACGACAAACCCGCTGCCCCCGCGGCAGCCACTCCGGCTCCCAGCGCTCCGCGCCCTGCCTATGTCCCGCGTCCCGCAGGAACCGGTTATGGCGCGCGTCCTGGCGCTCCGACGGGTCCCGGCGGCTTCAAAGGCCCCGGCAGCAGCCGTCCCACGGGCGGCCCTGGTGGTCGCGGTCGTCCGCCGATGCGCCGTCGCGTTTGCCGCATCTGCCTTGAGCGTACGGGCGGCGTGGACTGGAAGGCCGTGAACTTCCTTCGCAATTTCATAACCGAGCGCGGAAAGATCCTTTCCGGCCGGGCGACCGGAACCTGCTCGCGTTGCCAGCGCCAGCTGACCCGCGCGATCAAGCGCGCCCGCAACCTGGCGCTGCTCCCGACGTCGCCGTTCTAATCCAGAGAGGAAATACCGATGCCACAGCAACTGATTCTCACCTCCGACGTCCCTGGCCTTGGCCAGGTTGGCGATCAGGTCAAAGTGAAAGACGGCTATGCCCGTAACTACCTGATTCCGCAGCGCCTCGCGGTTCTCGCGTCGGCCAATGCGATCAAGAAGTACGAGCGCCAGAAAGAGAAAGTTTCCGCAGAGCGCGATCAGCAGTTGACCCGCGCCAACGGTCTTTCCGAGAAACTCTCCAAGGTCGGACTCGTGTTCGAACGTTCCGTTGGTCAGGGCGGACGCCTGTTCGGCTCCGTTACGTCCCTCGACATTGCGACGGAACTGGGACGCCAGGGCGCGACTGTTGAAAAGCGTTCCATCCTCATGACGGGGGCCATCCGCACCGTCGGCGATCATGCGATCCGCGTTCGCATCCACTCTAAGGTCGTCATCGACATTCCCGTGAAGGTTGTCGGCATGCAGACCGAGACGAAGAGCGAGCATCCGGAGCATTACGAAGAGCCGGTTGAACCGTTGGCCAATGCCGACGAGATCGCAATGGAAGAGCTCAACTAAACCCTTTGCCCCTCACCCGGGGCAGGCGAGAGGCCGTCCAGCCGAAAGCTGGACGGCCTTTTTGTTTTCAGGACGATTTCCCGTCGAAGAATCTGTCTTTCAACATAGGTATAATGCGGACCGTATGAATGAAACGAACCCTGCCCTTCCTCCCCACAGTCTTGACGCCGAAATGGCGGTTCTGGGAAGCATGCTGGTGGAAAGGGAAGCCATCATCAAGGCGTCCGAACTTCTCCGCGCGGAAGATTTCTACGCCGAGAAGCATCGCGTCATCTTCGAAGCGATCCAGAGCCTGGACGCGCGCGGCAACGCGATCGACTTCGTCACGGTCAGCGAGTCGCTGAAAGACGTCCCGGCTTTTCTCGGCAGCTCCGCCCGTGAAGTGGTCATCGAACTCACCGAAAAAGTCCCGACCGCCCTTCACGTTGAACACTACGCGAAGATCGTTCAGGAGAAGGCGACGCTCCGGAAGCTCATCGACCGGGCGCGCTCCGTTTCCCGGGAAGCCAGCACGTCGTCGAAATCTGCGGAAGAGCTCGTCGGTAACGCGCAGGAAGCTTTCTTCTCCATCAGCCTCGAACAGACAAAGCGCGAATCTTTCACCTCCTCCCAACTCATGCACTCGGCCGTCGAAATGGTCGAGATGCTGATGAAGGAGAAGAAGGCGGTCACCGGTATCGCGACGGGCTTCGACCGGTTCGACGCAATGACGTCGGGTTTCCAGAAGGGCCAGCTGGTCATCATCGCGGGACGTCCCGGTATGGGCAAGACTTCGCTCGTCATGAATTTCGCCGAAGGCATTGCCATCGACCACAAGCAGGCCGTCGTTTTCTTCTCGCTCGAAATGAGCTCGATGGAACTCTCTCTCCGCCTTCTCTGCTCTCGCGCTCAGCTCGACATGGGACGCGTTCGCACGGGCTATCTTGGACGCGAGAGCTGGCCGAAAATTACTTCCGTCGCCGCGGACATCGCGGATGCGCCGCTCACGTTTGACTTCGCAACGTCGCCGACGGTGGTCGAAGTCCGCTCCGCGGCGCGCCGTTACGCCTACGAATGCACGCGCCGGGGGGAGAAACTCTCCTGCATCATCATCGACTATCTCCAGCTGATGCGCGGCGGGGACAAGTCCGAAAGCCGTCAGCAGGAAATCGCGGAAATTTCCCGAAGCCTGAAGGGCCTGGCCCGCGAACTTGAAGTTCCGGTGATTGCGCTGTCCCAGCTGAACCGGAAATCCGACGAGCGCGAAGGCGGCCGTCCGCAGCTGTCTGACCTCCGCGAATCCGGCGCCATCGAACAGGACGCCGACATCGTCATGGCGATCTGGCGGGATCTGAAGGCCGAACTTCCTGAAGACAAGGCGAAGGCGCAGCTCATCATTCTCAAGCAGCGCAACGGCCCCATTGGAGATATCCCGCTCACCTTCCTCGGTCACAGCACAAGATTCGTTGAACGCACCGATGAGGTTGAACCTGCCGGAGTCTGACGTCGGCGTCCAGCAGCGCTTTCGTCCGACCTGGGCGGAGGTGTCCCTCACAGCTTTCGCTTCCAATGTCCGGGCCCTTCGCGATCTGGCCGGATCCTCCCGCCTCCTTGCCGTTCTGAAAGCCGATGCCTATGGTCATGGCGCCGCTGCCCTGGCGCCCGTCGCCCTTGAGAACGGTGCGGACAGCATCGGCGTCTCCAGCATCGAAGAAGGCATCTCGCTCCGCGAGGCCGGCATCAAGGCCCCGGTTCTCATTCTCGGCAGCATATACCCGATGGATAATTTTCCCGCCGTTCTTGGCCACGACCTCACGCCAACCATTCACAGCCTCGAAGCCGCCCAGATCTACGCAGACGCGGCCGCGGCCCTCAGCCGGACCGCCGATTTTCATCTCAAGGTTGATACGGGGATGGGACGGCTCGGTGTGTCCCCGGCCGGCGCCCGGCCCATCCTGGAATGGGCCGCCGAACAGACCGCCGTGCGCTTGGCCGGCGTTTACAGTCATTTCGCCAGCGCGGATTCAGACGTGGGATTCACCCGCGTTCAGTTGAACCAGATCACGGAGATCCGGAAACTGGCGCGGGGTCTCGGCGTCTCGGCCCTGTTTCATATCGCAAACTCCGCGGCTCTCATTTCACTTCCGGCCAGCCGCCTGGACATGGTTCGTCCTGGCATCGCGCTCTATGGCCTTCCAACCGTGCCGCTTCCGTCCGGCGTCGCGCTGTTGCCGGTTCTGAGCTGGAAGTCGCGAATCGTGTTCCAGAAACGGATTCCAGCTGGAACGAGCATTAGCTATGGTCGCACCTGGAAGGCGGCGGTGGACTCTTACGTCGCGACCGTTCCGGTGGGATACGCCGACGGGCTTCCCCGCGCGGTGACGGGCAAGGCGGAAGTTCTGGTGGGCGGCCGCCGGCGTCCCGTGATCGGACGCGTTACGATGGATCACATCGTGGTGGATCTGACAGGATTGAAGGCGGATCTCGGAGACGAAGTCGTCATCATCGGCGCGCAGGGTGAAGAACGCATCACGGCCGATGACTGGGCCGGCTGGGCGGGAACAATTTCCTATGAAATTCTCACAGGCATCTCGAAGCGCGTGCCGCGGGTGGTGACGGAATGATTCTCGTCTCCGCATTCGGGCGCATGACGCTGAACTCGGCTGAAGCGATGGGACGCGTCTGGATCATGGGGCGCAAATCGATCAGCGAGATCTTGCGCGGCCACTGGGCCCCTGCGCTCAGCATCGCGCAGATGAACGAGATCGGCGTCGCCTCTTTTCCCGTCGTCGGACTGACGTCCCTTTTCACCGGCATGGTTCTGGCGCTTCAGAGCGGGTTTTCGTTCATGAAAGTGTTCAACGAGCCCGTCTACGTGGGGTCGGTCGTGGGCCTGTCGCTCGTGAAGGAGCTGGGGCCGGTCCTCACCGCCATGGTGATCGCGGGCCGCGTCGGCGCGTCCATCACCGCGGAACTGGGAACCATGAACGTCACCGAGCAGCTGGACGCGCTCTACACGCTGGGCACCAACCCGATCCGTTATCTCGCCGTGCCGCGCTACGTCGCGATGATGATCATGGTGCCGATCCTGACGGCGCTGGCCGATGTGATCGGCATCGTCGGCGGATACATCGTGGCCGCGACCCAGCTGCGCATCCCCGGCGGCACTTACTGGAACGAGGTCCGAACGTTCGTTGACAACGGCGACGCGATGCACGGACTCATAAAATCCTTTTTCTTCGGCCTCATCATGGTCACGACGTCCTGCTACATGGGTTTTAACTGCTCGGGCGGCGCCGAGGGCGTGGGCCGGGCCACGACGCGCGCGGTCGTGATCGCGATGGTCCTCATCCTCGTCGGCGACTACTTCCTCAGCGCTGTTCTTGTGGCCCTTGGTATCGGCGGATGATCAAGATCGAGGGGCTGGAAAAAAGCTTCGGTAAAAATCACGTTTTGCGCGGCGTCGATCTCGAGATCCAGACGGGCGAAACGCTGACCATCATGGGCGGTT
>JAYTIE010000008.1:0-2597 GCA_043732015.1 Elusimicrobiota bacterium
TCGCTTCCGTCGGGAATCGTGAATCCCACCGCGTAATCGGTTCCCGGTCCGTTGCGAACCTCGCCGGGCGGCGAGATCACCACGGCCACCGGCTGAAGATCCGTGTAGATGGAGAACCCGAGCCAGGTTCCGGTCAAGAGAAGCAACCCGCCGCTGACTGAAAGAAGCATCGCCGGAAGAACATCTCCCCGCAAACGGCCCAGGGCCAGAAGCCCGAGCGCTCCAAAGAAGATGAAGGAAAATGCGCCTGCCGCGGTCGCCAGTTCACCGGCGGTGAAATACGCCAGGCCGCGTTTCGCGAGATTGTCGCCGTCGGATTTGATGTGCGAGCGTGCGAGCGCCAGGTTGAACTTCACGTCGGAATCCCGCGGAGCGACCTGCAGCGCGCGTTCGTACCAGAGAATGGCCTGTCCTCGCTCACCGCGTTTGTAGTGCACGTTGGCGAGATTGAAATCCAGCGCGAGGCCGTCGAATCCGCGCGCGGCGATGGCGGAGTAACGCTGCAGGGCGTCGTCAAATTCCCCTTTTTCGTAAGCGCGGTTGGCTTCCTCGAAAGCGCTCTGCGTGTCGCCGTCAGCGGCGTGGGCGCGGGCCGCAATTCCCAGGGGCGATGCCAGCGTGAGACCGATCAGAAATATCTTCCAGAATTTCATAGTGCTTTCTCCATGGCCTGAATGGCGGCGTCGGCGCGGGCCAGCGCCGCTTGCCTGTCATCGCCCTCGATGGACGACGGCGCGAAGCGCGCCGCGTCGGCATGCTCCATAAGCTCGTGGACGGCGGAGCGCGTGGATTCATCTACGCCCCCGTCGCCAAGCGCCTTCTCGATCGAGTCGCGCGTCAGTCCGGCGGCGGCGACGCTGAGCTTGTCGGCGATGTAGCCGCCCAGCGCGGCCTGGATGGGACCGTAAAAAACGGCGGGATCGGTGGCACTGATGGCCTTTTTAGCGGCGGCGAGCCGGCGGCGCGCGTTGCGGGCAGCGCTGCGAGCTCGGTAAATGCCCGCGTTGTCGCGCCGGTGCGTGCGCCCGCGCCGGACGAGAACCGCCGCGATCGCGAAGAGCGGCGGGAGCGTGTTAAGCAGAATGAACCACTCGCGCGCATACAAGGGCGGCGCGATGGGAGTAAGGCGCCCCGCTTTGATGAACCGGATGTCTTTCTCGATCACGCGAATGCCTTCGGCCACGGCCCCCGGCGGCACGACGGCCGGGCGGTCCTGGCCAGTGGAAGCCGCCAGGTTGCCGGGCTTCACGCTGACCTGAATCTCGGGCGTGGTTTCAATGACAAAATCATTCTGGGACGGGTCGAAGTAGGCGAGCTGCGCCGATGGAATCACGAGATTTCCGGAGGCCTGCGGCATCAGGAGAATCTTGAACTCCTTGCGCCCGTGAAGAAAGCGGTCGCCCGTTTCCACCTTTGAGGTCGAGATCGTTTCGTAACGCCGGAAGCCTTTCAGATCCGGAAGGAACGGCTCCTTCAGCGCCTTGATGTTGCCGACGCCTTCGACGGCGAGAACCAGGTTGACCGGTTTGCTGACTTCGAGATCGGTGGCGTCCAGCTTCGCGGTCATTTTGTAGCGGCCCACGGCGCCGGAGAAATTCGCGGGTTTGTTCTTCGGCATGGCGCGAACCGAGACCGGAATGCCGCGGGTCGAGAGGCGCGCGACCTGGCTGCGGCCGAAAAAATTCTCGAAGAAACTGTTCGGATCGGCCTGGTCCATCTGGGTGCGCACGGCGACTTCGATCTGCGCGCTGCCGACGGCGAACTGGCCGTCCGACGTCGGGAAAAGCGCGTAGGGCAGTTCGGTCACTTCGTACTGCGCGCCGTTGATCGCCGTCATGTACTTCTGCTGCTTCAGCGGTTCCACGAGGAATCCCGTCACTTCCGGCTCATTGTAGCGCGCCTGGGACGTGAACTGGATATCCGGGCGCCTCAGCAGCTGGACGCGGAGAAGGATCTGCTGTCCGACGTAGGCCTTGTCGGTGTCCACGGTCGCGGTCATGAACAGCGGCCGGAGACCTTCCGCCGGCACGTCAACGGAGCGGCGTGACTGCGGCGCACTCGCGGCGGGCGCGGCCGCGCTTTGGGTGGAGCCGTCAGCCCGCACATTGATGGCGATTTCTTCGGTCTTGACGGTTTTACCGTCGGCTGTGACGGTGATGGGCGGAATGTGAAGCGTTCCGGTTTTGGTCGGAAGGAGAATGTAGTTGTAGGCGATCATCGAGGCGCTCTTGCCGTTCACCCACTGGAAGGACCGCGTTTCACCGGCCCGCTGAACCTGGAAATCGGGGAGCGAAATGCGCGGCTCTCCGGAGATCTGCGACGCGCCGGCGATTTCAACCGACAGCTGGATGGGTTCGCTGAGCGAGGTCTCCCCGCTGCTCACCCGCGCCATGACGAGCGGATCGGCGTGGAGAAGGCGGCTGAGAGAGAAAGCAGCGAGGGCGACGGCGGTGAAGCGGATCTGTCTCACCAGTCTTCTCCCCCCGTGGTGATTTTTTCCTTCTTGTTTCCAATGGGACGCATCGGCCGGGCTTTCATGTTTTCGGATTCCTGTTCCTTGGTCATCTGGAGAATCTGTTCGGCGTCTTCCTTCGAAA
>JAYTIE010000009.1:0-6882 GCA_043732015.1 Elusimicrobiota bacterium
AATTCGGTCAAGAGAGCGTTAGAAGCTGCAGGGCACATTGTTGAAGGGCAAATCGGCGTTGCTGGCTACTTTATTGATCTCGCGGTTCGGGGGAAAAATGTCCCCGGCGGATTTCTCATCGGGATCGAATGTGATGGTTCGACATATCATTCCGCGCGGTCCGCTCGTGATCGTGATCGTCTCAGAGAGGAGATCCTAGTCGGACTTGGTTGGAAAATCATTCGAATCTGGTCGCTCGACTGGTTCCGTAATCCTCGAAAGGAAATGGAACGCCTGCTAGACGCGATCGCTTTTTGCCAAGACGAAGCGAATGCGAACGCGGCTCAACCCGTTCCGTCCGCGACACCACTGCCCAACCACCCCGTAGATTCACCCGGCAATCAATACGCTGAGGAGGAGACCGATTCCGACGACCCACCGGTCGAGCCTATTCGGGAAAATCGCCCCACGGTTGTCGCCAAGGGAAATCCCATATTTGAAGACGTCTTCCTAGCTGAGATTACGCGGGAGGAAAAGACTTGTTCGATTTGCAATAAGGAGCGCGACGTGATGATTGGCCGGTTCGGCCCTTATGCACGATGCGATGGAAAATGCGGGGGGAAAAACGCTTCATTGTCTTACGCTGTTGTTAACCGCGTGATCGGAACGCTATCGCTCACCTGTGACGAGTGTAAGGCCCCGGCAATGGTGGTAAATGGGCCTACTGGAATCTTTGTCGGATGTTCTCGCTATCCGCATTGCAAGGCCATCTCGTATTGGTCAAATCTTCGCCGTCGCGAGATTTAACAGCCCCTCACTTCTCCGCACCCATCACTTCACTGGCGGCCTTATCTCGAACGTCGGCAACCCGTGTTCGCAGGTGTCCCACTCGGCCTTCACTGACCAGAAGATGTTTCGCTCGGGAAGAATCCCCGGGTCGCCGTCCAGGGTGCCGGCGGGGATGATCACGAAGTTGGGGTCGCGGGCGGAGCGGGGGACGGGGGAGCCGCAGCGGTTGCAGAAGGCGCGGGGGTAGTCGTCGTGGTGAGGGGCCTTGTAGAGGGTGACGTCGGCCTCGCCGGAGATCCAGAGGAGCTGATCCGGGCGGCAGACGATGTGGGTGCAGTGGGCCGTGCCGGTGGCCTTGCGGCAGCGGATGCAATGGCAGAAGTTGAAGGCGGTGAACGGTCCCGTGGCCTCGTACTGGACGTGGCCGCAGAGACAGCTGCCGCGGACGGGTTCCGCGGTCAAACCAGCAACCTTCCGGTTAACAGTCGGACGCTCCTCATCGTTAGGCACCCCTTCGTCATCTGAATTTTTCCACGAAAATCTGGGCTGTCAGAGCCACCCCTGCCGACAGGGCGGCGGATTTGAAACCGGGCGTCAGGCTGAACGGGTTGGATCGCTCGAGATAATTCCAGACCAACACCACCGCGGTGGCGATGACGGTGTTAAGGAGGATCCGCCGGCCGGGACCGTTCATGTTCATGGCCTTCGCCACATATCCGCCGGCAAAAAAGCCCACGAAGGCGGGCGCGCCCCACAGGAACAGCCCGGCGTAAGTCACCATGACCGTTTGCGAGAGGACCGTTATCAGCGCGGCAAAAAGCGGCACACCGGGCGCCGGGTGAAACAGGATCAGAAGCGTTGCGCCTGTTTCCAGCATCACGGAGAGGGAGAGCACCAGGCCGGCGTCCAGCAGACTGCGGGCGAAGATTTTTTCCAGGGTCGAAGGGCTGGTGTCAGGGCTCACGGTTCGGGAGATTGTAGCACCCCGGGTAACTTTCCAGTTAAGCGGTCAACCAACCACCTTTGAACGAGTGAGTCCACCTCCCGTAGTTCTTTCAAGAGGCGGTGACGCCTCGAAAAAACAAATCGGGAGGAATCTATGCAAACGACAGCAACAGAACTTCAACGCCCCGTCGAAAGACGGGACTTCGGCCAGATGTCCATGGCCATGTTTGGGCGTAGGATCTCATGGGGAGCGATCATCGCGGGCGTGGTTTCCGCGACGTTCGTGGAGCTTGTGCTTGGTTCACTGGGCACGGCCGTGGGCGCGACGGCGGTGGCTGCGACCGATGGAAGCGTTGCGGCGAGCAAAGCGGGCATCGGCGGGGGAATCTGGTTCCTGACCAGCTGCGCGATCTCGATGTTCATCGGCGGATGGGTGGCGGGCCGGCTGTCCGGCATACCCCGGAAAGCCGAAGGGACGATGCACGGGTTTCTGACGGCGTCGCTGGGCGCTCTCTTCGTCATGTTCACCATGGCCTCGGCCATCGGGGGCGTGTTCGGAAGCGTCAGCAACATGGCGGGACGCGGACTTGATCTGAACGCTTCGAAGCCGCTCGCTCAGCAGGTCGCGACGGCGATGGGAAGCGGTCAGACTGGCAACAACGCGACTGGAAACACGGCCAATGCGAGCCCGACGTCCGCCGCGGGCGCTGCCTCCGCCACCAATGACAACGCGACGGGTGTTAACGGCATCGCCAACACCGGCGTGACCGCGGATCAGGCTGCGACGGGGACTGCCGCGGTCGGTTACGGACTGTTTCTGTGGCTGATCCTCGGAGGTCTGGCGTCGATGTTCGGCGGTTGGGCCAGCGCGCCCAGGGCCGTGCGCATCAACACGCAAGAATACCCTCGGTAAAAGCGTCTACTTAACGCCGATGACCATGGAGTCCGGGCCGAGCAGGTGCTCGACCCGGACTTGCGAGAAGCCGGCTTCTTTCATCCAGGCGGTCGCGTCGGCACCGGTGTAGTCGAAGCCGCCGACGGTTTTGACACGGTGGCGTCCCTGTCTTCGATCGGAGGGAAAATGATCGACAGGAAATTGAGCTCTATCACGAAAGGCTCCCGTTAGGAGCGGACTTTTCGTCAGCGGCGCGGCGGCGTGAGCACCGCGGAGTAAGCGGCCACGTCATTTTTCAGAAGGTCGATGCGTACGTTGCGGACGCTCGTTCCCTTCGGAAGACCGAGCGCCAGCGTGGCGCCGCCGTCCGGCGTGCGGGTCGCCGTCATGATGGGAGTGGAACTGGCCCCGCTCGGGGGCGTTACGCGGACCGCTACATCGGCTTTTCCCGCCGCGTTAAATGTGATGCCGGCGGCGGCCACGGCCTCCGGCGTCACCGTGGCGGTGCGGTTCCCGTTCGCGGTCGGCGCGGCGGGCAGGCGTCCGACGACGGCCACGCCGACTTCGCCCGCCAAAATGGTCTTCTCTCCTGTCCCGGCGTTGTTCGGCTGGGTGACGCGGATGTCCTTGTCGGTGTTCGGGGCTAGCGCGGCGGCCGGGACGGCCACAAACATTCGTCCATTCTGCTCAACAAGGTGCCCCTTCACGGAGTTGTCGACGGGGTGCCCCTTGTCATCGAAATTTTCGGGGCCGACGTGGACCGTGACCGTCGGAGCCGGCACGCCGGCGGTGGGAAGGGTGGCGCCCGCAGCCTTAAGGTCGCTGACGGAAACCGGGATGAGGGTCTGTCCCGCCTGCTCGCCGGTGCCGGCGACCGCGGAGGTTCGCACGGTCAGCGGCGCCGCGTCGACCGGCCTCACCGTTCCCTCGGCCACCGTGATGTCGGCGCCCCGGTTGTTGGTCTGCACCACCGAGAGGACGGCGGTCTGGGCATTGGAAAAAGATTCCGCCGGCACGGCGACGTAGGTCTTTCCCGCCAGCGTCACAAGATTCGCCTTAACGGTGGGCGCCGCCCCGGCGTCGACGCCGGCATTGTCGATCCTCACCGACACCTCCACCTTCTGGCCCTCCGCCGGTACCACGCCGCCCGCGCGTTCGATGGCGGTACCTGACACACGCACCAGCGTCATGCCGGGGAAGTCGGCGCCGCCCGCGCGCGCGACGGGCCCGAGCGCGGCGGGCGCGGCGGCGACCGTGTTGACCGTGGCGACCTGCCGCTCCTGGCCGTTGGACGACACCTGCGTGACGTTGATGCGCGCCGCTTCCGCGTGGCCGACGGTTTTGCTGTCGACGACGAGGGACAGGCGCCCGTCGACGTGCGTGAGCGTGGCCTCGACGGGCGCGCCGCCGTTCACGCGGATCTGGACCTTGGAGCTTCCGTTGTTGGCGGGAATCGTGGCGCCGGCGGCGCGCATGGCGCGCTCGTTGACGGGAATCACCGTGGTGCGCTCGCCGTTGACGATGGGGCCGTCTTTGGCCACCACGTTGTTCAGCACCGCGGGCGTCTGGCCGGCGACCTTGCCGAGCGCGATGACGTGGCCGTCACCCTGGTTCACCTGAATGTTGGCCGCCTTCCCGACGGGAAGCTCGGCGGTGGGGACGGAAATGAAAACGTTGTCTCCGCGGCGGACGAGATTGCCGTTAACGGTTTTGCTGACGCCGTCGGCGTTGACGGTGACGCGCACGGGCTGGCCGGCGTCGCCGGCCGGCAGGCGCGCGCCCGCGAGTTCAAGGCGCCGTTCCTGAACGGGAATCAGCGTTTCGCCCGCCCCGCCGGGCCGCGCCGGAACGCCCACGCCCAACGCCGCCGGCGGCTTCACGGGGCCTTTGGGCATATCAAGGCCGTCTCCCATCGGACGTTCCGCCGGGGCGGCCACCGCGTCGGGCCGGCGGTCGACGTCCGCGCCCCGTGCGCCGGGTTCCTCGAAGGCCCTGAGAGAAGAGGGGGGAAGAGCGGCCAGCGGCAGAGCGAGGGACAGGAGAAGGCGGGCAAAGGTTTTCATGGGAAAGTGTACCGGCGGCGGCGCGTCTTTGCAGGCTTTTCTGCGGGCCGGCGGGGGACTGCGGCCGGCGGATTCGCCGCCGTTTCGGGCGGCGTTACGGCGCTATTCCAGGGCGCGCTTCCGGACGGCCTGGTAGATTTTCGTCATCACTTCCTCGAAGACGTTGTCGCTCTGCCAGGCGGCCGCCGCGCGATCTCCGCCCAGACGAGCAGGCTTCCGCCCTGAGTCTCGTCCGCGCCGGGAAGCCAGACCGCGTGAAGGACGGGCGTCGCGGAGATCAAGAGAGGATTTTGTCGCCGACTCCTACTTAACGCCGATGACCATGGAATCCGGGCCGAGCAGGTGCTCGACGCGGACGGATAGAGGCGCTTCTCGCACATCTCAAGGATTCCGTCCGGAATGAAGAGCCCAGCGGCTTTCAGGAAGGATTTGATGTGGTCGCGTTCCGGACCGCCCAGCCTGAGCCTCTCAAATCAACATCGGCGCTATTTTCAGCTCCTCCTTGCCAGCACGCGCTTTTTCCTGAACACTCAAGAATCTAAGCGTCGATAGTAGGAGTTTGCTTTCCATGGGGTCCGTTATCCAGCGCGCAACTCGCTCACTTCTGAAGCCACTTTCCAGTTCGGTGGTCCTTCTTTTTCTTTTCTGTCTGGCCCCTTCATTCGGGATCGCCTCGGAATCCATTTCAATTTCTCCCTCGAGCACGGATGGGAGCAACACCGCTGTTTCTTCGGCGCTCTCGTTCGACGGCAACGTCGCATCGTTTGCGACGATCGGCATGCACGACCCGTCTTCGGACAATCGGAATCTTCTCGTCAATACGGCGTCGCCGGGAAATTTGGGAACAGTCGCCAAAGTTGAAATGGTGGTCGTCCATAGCCATGATTCCAACCCCTCCCTGCCCACGAACGTCAGAATTCGATGGCACACATCCTCTGGTGACGGTTCCTTTCATGACCTGGCCCTTGACCCGTCCCAGACGACGGAATCCTTCGACGTTACCGGCGAGCAGTCATGGGCGTTCAGCAATTTCGACCAGACGACCTTTCAGGTTCAAATGGTCGATACGCCTTCTGCTGGCGAAACGCTTAGCTACCTGATTTATGAGGTCTATTTCCAGGTGACCTACGAACCGCTCAAAGTCTATCGAGCCCGGACACTGGACCGAAATGCGAACGGAAAAATTGACGCCTACGAGATTTCTTTTATCAGGGATATAAATGATGCCACCATCTGCACGTCCTCCAGCGGCTTCACCGTTCCGTCGGCCGGGGGAGAAACGGTCCTCCTCGGAACGGTTGCCGCCGATATTCCCAACGACAACGTGATCTATCTCGGCTTCAATGAAAACGCGATTTCCAGCGGCGACACGGCCGATACGCCGGACCTCATTTACGCGCCGGCCACCGGCTGCGGGATTAGAGCGCCTGAAGGCGACTATCTTCATCCCTTTGGCTCCGCGGATTTAACAGAGGAGGACGGAGCGCCCCCGGCGATCATTCAAGCCCGAGCCAATGATGCCTCGGGAGGAGGACCGGGTATTCAGGCTGGAGACGAAATCCAGCTGACGTTCAGCGAAGGGACGAACAAACCGGCCCTGGATGCCTTCAACATCAACGCAGCCCTCAAGCTTTCCCCCTCGACCCATACCTGGCTGAGCGGCGGGGGGACGATCTACGCGGCCAACTGGAGCCTGGGAGGAGACATTCTAACGGTGGTGCTATCGGTCGCGTCGGGAGCGCCGACCCTGGTTCCTGGAACGACAAAAATCATTCTCGATGAAACCTCCTTCCCATCCTTGGCGGACGCGGTTGCAAATATTTCATCTTGTTCCATCACAGTCAGCGGAAATTTTGGGGCGGGAGGATCCCCGCCCGTCATTGTTTCGCGAGAGACGGGGGATCTGGATCATGACGGATTCATCGATGCCATCAAGATCACCTTCGACAAGAACGTGTGTGACGCCTCGGTGAGCACGACGGATTGGCGGGTTCAGGGCACGGTTTTGAAAGGGTTTTCCTCTTCTCCCGCGGGCAGTGGTGACGTGGCAGATGACAACAAGATATTTTTGACGTTTTTTGAAACCGCCAGCTTAACAACGGACCGCACTCCGAATATTTCCTACACCCAGGGATCACTGGTCAATCACATCGGGAGTGGATGCGGATCAGATCTGGTACCCAGTTCTTCGCTGACGCCCAGCACCGACAA
>JAYTIE010000010.1:0-6868 GCA_043732015.1 Elusimicrobiota bacterium
CCCGGAACAGCTGAAGCTGATCCGGCAGATGGAAGCGGATGGCGTGGACATTCTTGAGCTCGGCATCCCGTTCTCCGATCCCGTCGCGGACGGACCCACCATCCAGTTCGCGTCCCACGCTTCGCTCGACAACGGCACGTCGGTAAAAAAGATTCTTCCGTTTATCGCCCGCCTGGCCAAACAGTCCGGCCTGCCGATCGTGATCATGAGTTATCTGAATCCGATAGACTCCTATGGAATCGATGCGTTCTGCCGTGACGCCGCGAAAGCGGGCGTGACCGGCCTCATCGTTCCGGATCTTGTGCCGGAAGAGGCTGTCATGCTGAAGCGCGCGCTCGAGAAAAAGAATATTCACCTGATTCATATGGTGGCGCCGACCACGCCGCCGGACCGTCAGCGCCGCATTGCGCGCCAGTCGACCGGCTTCCTGTATGCGGTCTCGGTCGCGGGTGTGACGGGCGCCCGACAGAAGCATCCGCCGGAAACCCGGCGGTGGCTGATGCGCCTCCGTCAGACCTCCAGGACGCCTGTGTGCGTCGGTTTTGGAATTTCGGGTCCCGAACAGATTCGGGCCCTCCGCGGATGTGTCGACGGATTCATCGTCGGTTCCGCGCTGATCGATGTCATTCGAAAGAACAAGGCTGGCCGCCGGACCGGGGAAATGTCCCGTTTCGTGCGCAATCTGGCGAAGGAGTGCTCCCGTGGCCGTTGAAAAGCAAAGCCCCGCCAAAACGATTCCTGATGGACTCTGGACGAAGTGCGCGAAATGCGACCAGATCATCTACAACAAGGAACTTGTCACCAATCTGAAGGTCTGCACGAAGTGCGGCTATTCCTTCCCGCTGAGCGCGAAGGAACGCCTTGAGATGCTCCTGGACGAAGGGTCGGCCAAGGAAATCGACGCCAACATCGAGCCCATGGATCCGCTCGAGTTCCTCGATGGCAAGAACTACAAGGACAAGACCAAGGCCAGTCAGAAGAAAACCGGCGCGAACGACGCCATTTGGACCGGACGGGGACTGATCGAAGGGAAACCTGTCGTGGTCGGCATCATGGACTTCACCTTCATGGGCGGAAGCATGGGCAGCGTCGTGGGCGAACGCCTCGCACGCGCCGGCGAACACGCGCTGGAAAACCGTTTGCCATACATCATCGTCTCCACCTCGGGCGGCGCCCGGATGCACGAGGGAATTTTCTCGCTCATGCAGATGGCGAAGGTGAGCTCGGTTCTTTCCCGTCTTCGAGATGCGGGCGTGCCGTTCATCTCGGTCCTGGCCGACCCGACCACAGGCGGCGTGACAGCCAGCTTCGCCATGCTGGGCGATCTGATCTTCGCGGAACCGGGCGCTCTCATCGGGTTCGCCGGTCCTCGCGTCATCGAGCAAACCATCCGCCAGACGCTTCCTGAAGGATTCCAGCGTTCGGAATTCCTTGTGAAACACGGGATGGTGGACCGGATCGTTCCGCGCGGAGAACTGCGCCGCGAGCTTCGGCGCGCGATCACCTTCCTCCAACCCGTCGCCAAGCGGGCCTGACCATTTCCGTCCGCGCGGTTCGCTACCTCGCGTCGCTGGGCTCGGGCGGGATGAACTTCGATCTCGGCCGCATGCGGGCCCTGATGCGCGCGCTGAAAGATCCGCAGGCCTCGCTCCCGGCGGTCCATGTGGCCGGAACCAATGGGAAGGGCTCGGTCTGCGCCATGATCTCGGGCGCGCTTCGCCGGTCGGGTCTCAAGACTGCCACCTACACCTCACCCCATCTCCATGCCTTGAACGAACGGTTCGTCATCAACGGCCGTCCCATCGAGGCGCAGCAGCTGAACCGGTATGCCGCTCAGGTTCGGCGCGCCGCCTCCTCGGGGCTTCCCACGCCCACCCAATTCGAAGCGCTGACCGCGATCGCCTACCTCTGGTTCTCTGATGAAAAAGTGGATATCGCCGTGATGGAAACCGGCCTCGGCGGCCGGCTCGATGCGACCAATGTCCTGGAGCACGTGGCGGTGAGCGTCATCACGAACATCGGCCTCGATCACATGGCGTGGCTGGGTCATACCGAAGCCCGGATCGCCGCCGAAAAGGCCGGCATCATCCGTCTCCGCACGCCGGTCGTCACAGCGGCACAGGGACGCGCGCGTGAGGTCATTCTGCGTCGGGCCCGGGAACTGAACGCGCCCGTTTCCGTCATCACGCAACCCTCTTCGCGCGCCGTCGGGTTGACCGGCGCGCATCAGCGATGGAACGCCGCCGTCGCGGAAGCGGCGCTTCAGGCCCTTCAGCGGCAGGGTTTCGACGTATCATCTGCCGACATACGCCGCGGTATCGCCGAGGCGCGGTGGCCCGGCCGATACGAACGTTTCACATTGGCGGCCGGACAAAATAGAATCAGCGTGATCTTTGACGGCGCGCACAACGTGCCCGCAGCAGAGTCGCTGGCCGCGACGCTTCGAGGCCAGCGGATTCGTGGTGTCACCGTTTTGTTCGGCGCTTTGAAGGACAAGGATGTCTTCGGAATCGCGCGCGTTTTGTCGCCGTTCGCCAAACGAATTCTGACGGTCACGGCGCCATCGGACAGAGCGGTGCCGGCGGCAGCGCTCGCGGCGCTTTCTCCCTGGAAACGGAAGGCGCGGCCGGTGGCGCTCAAGGACGCTCTTCACATCGCGCTGCGGGAAGCGGGAAAGGGCATGATTCTTGTGACCGGATCCTTGTATGTGGTTGCGGAGATTCGCCGGCAGTTGCTGAGCGATAAAATTTAATTCGGGAAGGAGAACTATGAATTTTCGTTTGGGAATCGACCTCGGAGCCACGTCCGCAAAAATCGCCCTCGTTTCGGGGTTGGACACGATCGTTCAGGAGACCAGCGTCCCCACCACCGGGTTTCCGAAACCCGGGGAACTGGCGGGGCGCATGGCGGAAGCGTGTCGCGCGATGTCCCGCGGCCGCCGCGTCTCGAAGCTCGGCGTCGGTGTGGCCGGCGACATTGACTCGGACCACGGGGTCGTTCGCATGGGGCCGAACCTGGGATGGAAGAACGTTCCTCTCAAGAAAATGCTCCAGGCGAAAATCCGGCTCCCGGTCGTCATCGACAACGACGCGAACGTGGCGGCTTGGGGCCTGTACAAGACCCAGATTCCCGCGCGCATCAAGAACCTCATCGTCATGACGCTGGGCACGGGCGTGGGCGGCGGAATCATCCTGGGCGGACAGCTTTACCGGGGCTCCACGGGAAGCGCCGGAGAAGTGGGCCACATGAACATCGCCGAGGATGGCCCGCTTTGCAATTGCGGCCTTCACGGCTGTCTGGAAACCTATGTCGGGCGTCCACATCTTGTGAAGAGAGCCTGCGCTGACCTTAAAAAAGGACGGCAGAGCCGCCTTCGCGCGCTCTTCAAAAAGGATCCGAATCTCATCACGCCGCTCGCGATGGCGCAGGCCGCCAACGCGGGAGACGCTTACGCGAAATCAATCTGGAACGGCGTCGGCCATGCGCTGGGCGTCGCGGTCGGAGATCTGATCTATCTCCTGAATCCGGACATGGTTTGTTTCACGGGCGGCATCTCCCAGGCGCGGAACCTGTTCCTGACGCCGATGCGGGAAAAGCTGAAGGAACGCACGTTCAAAACGCCCATCGGCGTCGTCGAGTTCAAGATCGCGGAACAGGCCGCGCACATCGGCGTCGTCGGGGCATCGCTTCTCTGACCAGCGGCGCCGCCATCGCGCCGGGGGAAAAGCTGGTGAAGCGCCTGCTTTGTGCGGGCGTCTTCGTCGCGTCCTTCCTTGCCGCTCAGGCCTGCGCCGCCGGCGAAGTTCAGGTTTCCACGGTGACCGGCAATACGATCGAGTTTGACGATTCAACCGGCATCGGCGTCGTGGTGGGAACGGCGACGGTCGAAACCGCCTCCGGAACGATCAATGCCGACAAGATCACCATCTATTCACAGGATACGCTGGGACTGGCCGAGGGAAACGTAAGAGTCGTCTCCGCCTCCGGCACTGTGTCGGGAGACAAAGCGCTCTACAACTGGTCGACGTCCACCGGCACCATCGAGAACGCGGCGGGCTCCTCGCCGCCGTGGCGGTTTGAAGCCGAGCACATGAAGGAAGTCGCGCCGAATATCTTTACGCTGGACGACGGCGAAATCACGAGCTGCGACCTGAATCCGCCGCATTACCGCATTCGTTCATCCCGCGGGCGCGTCCAGCCGGGCGTCCGGGCGAAGATGACGAACGCCCGTTTCGTTATCGATGACACGCCATCTTTTTACCTTCCGTTCTACACGCGCTCGCTTCGACCCAAGAAGTACATGCTCCGGGTTGAGCCGGGTTCCTCCAGCCGCGACGGTTTTACAAACCGAACGATCTTCGGCTATCCGTTTTCCCGTAACACGTACACCAAATTCCGTTGGGATTACCTGGAAAGAACCGGCGACGGCTTCGGCGTCGAACACCGCTACACGAATCCGAATGTGCGGGGAAACCTTGACGCCTATTACATCCGGGACGACAATCCCGACCCGGAGCCGGCCAGCCGGCGTTATTCGGTTCTCCTGAATCACTACCAGCGGTTCACGCCGCACCTCACAATGAATGGCGTCCTGGATGTAAAAAGCGATCAGACCTTCGGCAATCAGTTCCAGAACGTCGGCAATGATGTCCGGATCGAAAATCAGGCGCGCGGCGTTTTCTCGGAAATCGGTTTCAATTATCAGTTCCCGCGTGCTTCGCTCCAGCTCCAGACGGACCGCCGGGACCGATTCGATTCAACCGTTTCGTCCTCGAATTTCATCAGCAAGCTGACGCTGCCCAGCATTTCACTGACCACGATTCCACTGGCGTGGAAATATTTTCCGTTCTACACGAGCTTCGCCACCAGTTTTCTGAACGAAACCATCACCCGGACATCGCCGGCCCAGGAGCTGCGGTATCAGCGTTCGGCGGCCACGTCGGCGCAGTTAAAGCGCGATATCCGGTTCAGCAAGAAGACGACGCTGACGCCGCTCGGATCGTATGAGCAGACATGGAGAAATCGCGACGTCAACATCTCGACGTCGACAAAGGATATTTATCAGGCGCGGTACACGGTCGGCGGCGACCTGCGTCAACGCGTGGGAAAGGACACGGACCTGACTTTCGGCTACCTGTATGGGGAGCGTTTGGCGGCCAACCGATCACGCGTGGATACGGAGGCCAATGACCGGGGCATCGAGCAGGACCGGGTAAACGTGGCCGGCGTCACCCGAATCGGGCGTGACACCCGTCTCAGTCTCGCCTCTGGATATAACTACCGGAAGGCGCCGCGGAATGACCCCAGCCTTTATGACCACCAATCAGCCCGCGTAACGCCGCCTAACCTTGACATTCAGTGGCAGGCAACCCGAAAAGTAGGCTTCTACTTTCGCGAAACGTATGGTCTTTTCGATACGTCTGCGCGCCGGAACGCTCGCAGCCCGCTCAACACCTCGGGTGAGGTCCAGGTGGGCAATTCGAACTCCACACGGTATTTTTCCCAGGGGTTCAGCTACACCAAAGCACCCACAGGGCAGTTTTCAGACGTCATTTTCAGCAACAAGGTCAGGTTTTACCCTGCCCCGAAGTGGCATTTGGACGCTTATGTGAGTTATAGAGCCACAGGTCCGAGGGGTCTGGACTACCGGAAAGCGACTGGCATTGAGCGCACCATCCAGGTGGTTCGGGACCTTCACTGCTGGGTTCTGCGGATGCGTTTCTCGGAACGCCCCGGAAGAAAGGAAGCGTCTTTCTATGTCGATTTGAAAGCAAACCTTCACGGACAGCGTGATGTTTTCACCGCGTCGAACCCCGATGTTCGCTACAGTGAGGTTGACGTTAGCCGGATCTTCCCTGAATCTTCTGGGGGAGACACGACCGCTCCGGGTCGATAACCGGAAAGATGTGTTAAACTCCGTTTTGGCTCGAAAATAAAACCAAACGACAGATTATCCCTTGGGGGCTATGTGAAGAAAGTGTGCATGATTGGAACCGGTTACGTCGGACTTGTGACCGGATCCTGCCTGGCCGAAATCGGCCATCAGGTCATCTGCGTGGACAAGGACAAATCCAAGATCGATATCCTGAACGCCGGAGGAATCCCGATTTACGAGCCCGGCCTGAAAGAACTCGTCGACCGCAACCGGAAGCGAAAACGGATCAGGTTCACCAGCAACATCAAGGAAGGCGTCCAGTCTTCCGACTACATTTTCATCGCCGTTAACACCCCGCCCCTGGCCGACGGCGGCGCGGACCTGAGCTTCGTCGAAGCCTGCACCCGGGAAGTCGCCACGCATGCGAACGGCCGGAAGCTGCTCGTGGAAAAGTCCACCGTTCCGGTTCAGACCGGCGAACGGATCACCCAGACGCTGGGCGTTCTCAATTTCGCGACGGCGAAGCTGGAAGTCGCTTCCAATCCTGAGTTCCTTCGTGAAGGGTCGGCCATCTCGGACTTCTTGAACCCGGACCGCATCGTCATCGGTGTCCAGTCGAAGTGGGCCGAGAAGATGCTTCGCGACCTCTACGCGCCGCTCAAAGCCCAGATGGTCGTCACCGACATCAAGAGCGCCGAGCTCATCAAGCACGCGTCCAACTCGTTCCTCGCCATGAAGATCTCCTACATCAACGCCTTGGCAGACATCTGCGACAAAGTGGGCGCGGATGTGACCAAAGTTTCCGAAGGCATGGGCTACGACGCCCGCATCGGTCGCGCCTTCCTTCACGCCGGCATCGGCTACGGCGGATCGTGCTTCCCGAAAGACGTGAAGGCGCTCATCCGGACGAGCGAGGAGGCCGGCCTCGAGCTGCGCGTGGTCAAGGCCGTCGACGCCGCGAACGAGGCGCAGCGGCGGGTGCTCGTCCCGCGC
>JAYTIE010000011.1:0-2586 GCA_043732015.1 Elusimicrobiota bacterium
GCGCGCGCCGGATTCCAGGTCATCAATGTTGCGCTTGGACAGATCACCGTAATGCAGAGGAAACGATCCCTGATCGAAGGCGCGAACGCGGAAATAGACCGATCCGTCTATGACATAAGCGAGTTTGCGATCCATCAGGCTTGAGACGAGAGAAATGATTTCCTGCATGTGCGTCGTGACGAGCGGATAGGTGTCGGCGGGGAGAACGTTCAGCCGTTTCATGTGGGCCATGAAACCTTCGATGAACTTCTTGGGGAATTCCATCGGGGGAACGTTGAGCTGGCGCGCGCGGTCGATGATCTTGTCGTCCACGTCGGTGAAATTCTGGATGTGCAGAACCTTGAATCCATTCCGCAACAGCACCCGCTTCAGCACATCGAAGACAACGTAGCAGCGGGCGTGGCCGAGATGGGAATCGTCATAGGGCGTGATGCCGCACACATACAGCTTCACCTGCCCGGGTGTCATGGGATGAAAAGGTTCGACCGCTCCGTTGAGCGTGTTGTGGAAGTGCAGCTGTCTCATGACCGGGCGACAGGCGTGACGGTGGCGGTGGCCCAGGCGGCGATGCCACCCTTGGGGCCGAACCAGGCCAGACCTTCCTGGGTTTTCCCCTTCAGGCTGACGGCCGAAGCGGGGATGGCGAGGACATGCGAGAGCGCGGCGGTCATTTTCTCGCGGGCGGGGGCCAGCTTCGGCCGGTCCGCGACAACGACCACATCCACATTGTGCGGCTCGAAACCGGCAGCGCGAATTTTTTCAATCGCCGCGGAAAGCATTTTGAGACTCGAGATGCCCTTGATGGCGGGATCGGTGTCCGGGAAAAGCAAGCCGATGTCGCCCAGCGCGCAGGCGCCGAGGAGCGCGTCGATGACCGCGTGGGTCAGCGCGTCTCCGTCGGAATGGCCGGCCAGCGCGGGCGAGCCCGGAAAGGCGACGCCGCCCAACATGAGCGTTCCGCCATCCGAGAACGAGTGACTGTCGAATCCAATTCCGCTTCGAGTAATTGTCATGACAAAAGAGCCCTGCAGAGTTTCAAATCGTGCGGATAGGTGACCTTAATATTGAGGGGGCTTCCCTCCACAACTTCAACCGGAAAGCCCCGGCGTTCCGCCAGCGAGACATCGTCGGTCGCATCCCGGCGCGGATTCAGAAGACAGGTCATCGCCTCATTCCGGCGGAACCCCTGGGGCGTTTGCGCCAGCCAAAGGCCGTCCCGCGGAACCGTCCGGCGTATCTTCCGGCCCGCCCCACAATCCTTCAGCGTGTCGGAAAGCGGCCACGCGGCCACCGCCACGCCCACCCGCTTTGCCGCACGCTCGACGCGCTGAACGACGTCGGCCGTCACAAGAGGGCGCGCGGCATCGTGGACGAGAACAACGGTGCATTTCGAGGAAAGAGCACGAACGCCGTTCCGAACCGATTCGCCGCGAAACGCACCGCCTGCCACCACCGAAAGGGACACGCGCGCGCCAAGCTTTGGAAGTCGCCGGCGAAGGGCCGGCAAACCGTCCGGCGGACCGACGAGAACGATCTCGCGGACGCCGGCCACCGATGCGAACACCCGCAGCGAAAGTGCGAACAGCGGCTGGCCTTTCAGCGTGAGATACTGTTTGGGAGTCCGGCCACCGAAGCGGTTACCGGAGCCGGCTGCAAGAAGGACGACCCCCGTCGGCATGCGCCGTCAGGCGATCGGCGTCTGCGCCTCGCCGGCCTTTTCTTCATGCGGCGAATGGCTTTCGTGCTGGTAGCGGGCGAAAATCATGCGACCGGCCGGCGTCTGGAGAATGGAATTCACATGCACGGCGACGCGCTTTCCGATGGAACGACGCGCTTCGTCGACGACAACCATGGTTCCGTCGTCGAGATAGCCAACGGCCTGCGCCTTTTCCTTGCCTTCCTTGGCGAGGTAGAGCTGGATGTTGTCGCCCGGCAGAACCACGGACTTCAGGGCGGCCGCCAGATCGTTCACGTTGAGCGTCGGAATGCCCTGAAGAACGGCGACCTTGCTCAGGTTGAAGTCGGTCGTCGCGACTTTGGCTTCCAGCTCTTTGGCAAGTTCAAGGATCTTGGAATCGACATCCTTGATGTGCTGGTAATCCTTGTCGTAGATCTTCACGGTCAGATCGTGATTGTCCTGAAGGCGTTTCAGGATGTCGAGTCCGCGGCGGCCGCGCTGGCGCTTGGTCGCATCAGCGGAATCAGCCACGGTCTGGAGTTCCTGAAGGACGAAACGCGGGATGATCAGGTTGCCGGAGAGAAATCCGGTTTCCGCGATGTCCGCGATCCGCCCGTCAATCAGAACCGACGTGTCGATGACCTTGCTGTCGGTCGCTTTCGGCGCCTTGACCACGATGTTCTTGTCCAGCAGTTCCAGCTCGCCCTTTTTGCGCACAGCAATCACGCAGCCGAGATAGGCCAGCACCAGGTTGATGACGAGCGCATTCGTCGACATGAAGCTGTAATAGGTCGGATTGTCGAGCTTGAAAACAAGCCACTCGAGAACCTTCGCGACGATCACACCGCCCACGGCGCCCAGCGCGCCGAAAACGAGGACATCAAGCGGGATCCTCTCGATGACCAGCT
>JAYTIE010000012.1:0-17641 GCA_043732015.1 Elusimicrobiota bacterium
GAGCGCGGCCGGGAACACAACCACGCCCACGATGAATGGCGCGTGGAACCACAGGCCGAGTTTGAAAAGCACTGCGCGCTTGTCCAGATGCAGAACCGCGAACGCCTCGTTCGCGAGAAGGCCCGCGATCAGGGCAACGGTCGCGTGATCGTACGCGCCAATCAAACTTGCGAAACCGCCGACCACGACGTACGCCATCAGGAAGAACGGAACCAGCGTGAAGAAAGACTCCAGCCACGGCGCGCGCTCGACCGCGCGAGCGCGCGTCATGCCGAACGCCCACGGCGCGGTCCAAAGAGACCACGTGGCGGGGCCGACCGCGGCGTTCACTTCATCGTCGGTCAGCAGGGAATTGAATCGGATCTGGTCGGACACCATTACGAAGGCAATCCACCGACCGCTGTGGGTGTCGAAGATTCGGAAACCGGCGGGGCCGTAAGATTTCAACAGCGTGGTGACCGTGCGCGTGGTTGTGCCGGCAAAGGGAGCAAGTCCGGAGGAAACTTCGCTGGAATCCGACATCCGGTACACCTCCCAGGTATCGCCTACTCGGGAGGCCAGAAAATTTCCGACGACGCGAAAATCTTCCGTCCAGCGCTGGTCCAGGAACGGGGATCCGTCGCGGAGGCGGCGGAACTGCCAGCGGTGGCCCGCGCTTTCGAGCGCGAGCAGCTCTCCCGCCGCCCGGACCGCGATGGGGCGGAGTCCGTTCGCCACCAGGGCGCCGGTGGAAATTCGGCGGATGTCGACGATGGGGCCCGTCTCCGTTCCGCGCGTCAGCAGGACCAGGTCGCCAAACACCTGGAAACGCTCGGCCCGCACGTCGGTCGCGATGGGAAATCCGTCGCTCACCCGGTGAAGCGCCATGACAGTGCCGGCCGCCGTCACCTCCTCGAGCCCGACGACGCCGTCTTCTTCGTGCATCTGATCGAAGCGCGCGTTCTCGACCAGCACGCGTTCATCCGGCGTGACGACATTCCAGCGGGCGTCCCTTTCCAGCGGATTGAGACGGACTGCAAACACGGTTTTTCCGGACATCCAGTCCACGCCGTCGACCCCGTCTCTCACCACCTCCCCGCCGTCCGACAACCGGGCGAGGGTCTCCCCACCCCGCGCTGAACGGCCCGTGACCCGCACACCGCGCTCGATGTCATTGAGGTCCCGCTCCCGAACGTGCGCGGCCAGCACGGTGCCCGTCTCCATGGAATAGATCGTCCAACGCTGAATGTCGTCTTTCGATGAGCGCGCTTCCTGCACGCCGAGATTCGAATTGATGATCCAATATTCCTCGTCGAAGCCTTGGGCGGGAATGTCCCGTGCCAAGACCAGGCCGTCCGAGGCCCGAAGCACCGTCAGGAATACCTGGCCGGCCCGTCGCTGCTGCAGTTCCACCACGGACGGATGGCCGGGCTCGGGGTTTGGTCGGAACCGGATGTCGTCCGCCGTCACGCCCCGACTGATTTCTTGCGAACGATCGAGGTCCGTGATGGTCCACAACCCGTCCGCCCCGCGGGACGCCAGGATGGGACCATCGAGGCGCATATCGCGACGATGGCGGTTGACCGCCATCTCACGCCCGTCGGACACCCGGAGAACGGTGTAGCGGCGTTCCGCCCCTTCACCCACGGGAATCCAGAGAAGGTTGTCGGCTCTCATTGCGTCGCGCGCCGCGATACCCGTGGCCACTTCGGCGCCGTCCGAGGTTCGGATCAGCCGGGACGTGTCCCCGAACCCGAACTGGAGCATTCCGCCCAGCATCTTGACGGCGCCATCGGGCACCGACTGTCCGAGCACCCGTCCGTCGGGCGCATAGAAGTCGCTCGTGCCCCTTTCGGAACGCACGCGAAGAACGCCACCTTCCAGCTCCACCTCCGTCACCTCCGCCGGATGGCCCGGGAAGGCCTGGCGCCAGCGAGGAACGGGACGGGCCCGGTCGAAAAGTTCGCGCGGGAGCCGGACGTGGAACCCGGGTTCCCCCTGGGCGAGGCGAACCACATAGGACTGGACCGATTCCCCAAGGCGGCGGTCGATCTTCCACGGAACGCGGGACAGCCACGCCTCGATCTCGTTCCAGCGCCACGTGGAAAAACCGCTCAGCGCCGCAGTGAGGCCGCGGGATACGCCCCCGCCCGCGCGGAGGTCGGAAAGGTTGATGCGAGCTCCGTCGATGTCCAGCGTCCCGGTGGCCGGCAGTGGCCAGTCGCGTTCGCGCGCCGCCGCGCGCAGGAGGTCCAGAACCTCGCCACGCTGGGCGGTGGTGAGCCGCGCTTTCAGGTACCCGTGCAGGTAGCGGGCCGCGAGATCCGGCCAGCCGCTGAGCGGCCAATCGTCGTCGTAACGCGCGACCGCGAGGATGTCATGGTTTTCCTCTCCGTTGTCTCCGGTCAACGCGGCCAGGGCGTAGCGAAGGGCGGACTGGACCGTGGACGTTGGCACGTCCGCCAAAGCGGACGTCAGCGCCGGAGAAAACTGGGCCCGGATCTCCTCAACAGCTTCGGTCAGTCTGTCGCCGGATGTGGTGAACCGCGGGCGGCCCGGCACCTGCGTCCACATCGATTCGAGCGCCATCCAGATGTCCGGCGAGGCGTGGGGCGAGGCGCCCGCGCGAACCGCGGCGATCCAGGCGTCCAGGTCCCCCCGTTCCCCCATCACGCGCCAGAGCCTGGTGAGCCGCGGGGAGATTTCGTCGTCCGTCAGGAGAGCCAGCGTCAGCGCCCGTTCCAGATTTTCGTAGACGGTCTCCCACTGGTCTTGCGTGAGTTGCGGGGAGGTGCGGGAGGCCATGATGCCCGCGCTCAGGGCGCTCTCATTCGTCGGAAGCGCCACGTGCGCCCGCAGGCGCGCTTCGAGGGCGCGCACGGGCACGAGCGCGCGGACATTTGGGGGCAGCGCCGCATGCACGGCCGCGGCGACGCCGGGGATCAGATCCCGCGGCGGCCAGGTGGCCACCGGAAGAACGCTCAGGAGCCGGTGTCGCCAGCTTCCGGGCGGCGCCCGGGCCAGCCCATCGACGGTCTGGTTGTACCGGTCGTGCAACCGGGCCGCCCCGTAAAGGCCGCCGGCCAGCGCCAGCGGAACGGCCACGAGGCCAAGGGCCAGAATCACCGGCATCGACAGCGGCAGAAGCCCGAAGGCCGGAACGGCCCCGGCGGCGACGACAAAGGGCGCATGGAACACGGCGCCCGCCACGAACAGCGTCGCCACGCGCGCCAGACGTTTCAGCGACCCGTCGGGCGCGTCGGCATCTTCGTCGATGCCTTTCCAATGCAGCGCTGCGAAGAGCACGTTGGCGGCGAGACCGGCCAGAAGCGCCGACGTCGTGTGATCGTACGCGCCGACGACGGTCAGCGCGGCGGCAATGAGGCCGTAGAAAATCGGGAAGAAGCCCAGGAGCGTCGCCCGACTCTCCAGCCACGGCGCGCGCTCGACCGCGCGGGCGCGCGTCATGCCGAACGCCCACGGCGCGGACCACAGGCGCCAGGTGGCCAGAGGCGGGGAGTCGCGGTCGAGCATCGCCAGCACCGCAGTGGGCATGGCGTGATAGCGCATCTCGCCGTTGTGCACGGTCAAGCGGGCGGTGACGATCCCGTCGCTCGTGCGGGCTTCGGTCAGAATGCCCCCCGTCGGCGTCGGAGCCCAGAAGGAGAGAGATCTCGTGTCGGTCAACCGGTGCTCTTCCACCGGCGTCAAAAGCAGCGCGTCTTCCGCCAGAACCAGTCCGTCGCGCGGACGGATGACGCGCACGTGGCCCGGCGTATCCTGCTCCTCCGTCAGGAGAGCGCCCCAGGGCAACAGCGTCCGTGACGCCTGGCCACCGCCGTCGGCGGGCCGCCAGTAGCTGGACGTCAGAAACAACTGACCATCTGAAATGCGGTGGAACCGGCGCGTGGGATCTTCGTCCGTGCGGACGGCCATTACGTCGCCGGTGGCATCCACATGAGCAAATCCCTCGCCCGACGCCAGCAGCGCTCCGTCGCTCAATCGGTAGACGCCCCACCGCGGCGTGGGCCCGTCTCTGCGACCGAGAAGGACGCGGCCCACGACGATGATTTGCGAGAACGGGATGACGGCGGGGAACTCGGTTCCGTCGGCGCGGACGATGCGGCGCTCGTCGTTTTCCGTGGGAATCGCGATGATGGGACCGTGCTGGCGGCCCCACCCGGCGGGCGCATCCGGCGCCAGTTGCTCACCGGTTTCCACGCTAAAGAAAACACTCGCCGGTATCCGCGCGGTGCGGTCGAGCTCCTGGGCGATGATGCCGTTTTTCTCCGTGGCGCCGCCGAATCCATTCCGTGAGGTGTGCACAAGCGCGCCGTCGGAAATTCGCAGGAAACGATGTCCCGCCGTCACCGCAGATGTCGTCCCCGGTATTTCCGCGCGAACGGTCAGGGTGCCGCGGTGTTCGACGGCGCGCGCCGCGCTCTGCACGTCGGAAAAAACGGAACCGTCGGACACCCGGATAATCTGAACCCAGGGATTCCCGTTCCCGCGGATGCCATGCTGCACCACGAGGAGATCGCCGCCGCTCCAGAAATCCTGAACGTTCCGCTGATCGAGGAGAAGCGCGCCATCCGAAATCCGGTAAAATGCCGACGACCCGTCCTCCCGGACGAGGCGAACCACCGGACCCGACACTCGGAACGTGTCGGAGTTCCGATCCCTCGCGATCACGGCGCCGTCGGATACCCGTGAGATCGTCGTGACACCGGCTTGGCGTTGCCACACCACGCCGCCCACGGACCGCACGTCGGCGGCCGGAAGAGCGCGTGTCAGCCTCGTTCCGTCGGCCATGTCGATGAAATCGAACAGGAGACCGTTCCTGTCGCCGACGACGAGAAGATTTGCCGTCTGGCCCTCGCCACTCCAACCGGTCGCGCGGCGCTCCTCGGTCTGCGCGCCGGGAACGTTCTCCAAAACAACCGCACCGTCTGACCAGCGCAGATAGGTCACGCGTTCACCTCGCCGCGCGATGCGGAGGAGCCCCTGCACCCGGACAGCGCGTTCGGCGTATAGGTTTCCGTCGGCGTCGATCACCTGGAACGTGTCGGCTCCGGTGGCAAACGCCACGCGCTCCCCAAGCCGGTGCATGAGTGATGGGGCCGCAAACGCAGGCGCCCGCCAGCGCGGCCACAGCCCGACGGCGTCCGAGAGGCGTTCCAGAAGACGACGCGCGAGAGGCGCCGCGTCCGTCCGTTCGTCCATGAGCCGGAGCAAATACTCCACCCCGGTTTCGCCGGGGCGAACGCCGAGCGGCAGAGGACGCGACTCCATCCACGAATCAACGGCGGCCGCGAGCCGCATCGTGGGAACGCGGTCGAAGCGGTACCAGTCGCCTTCCCAGTCGTGAGCGGCGTCGTACCGCACAAAAGGCATGCGGCGGTCTCCGATGGTGATCGTGTCGGCGGAAGTCGGCGACCAGCCGTGGCGCGCAGCTATCGCGTCCAGCGCCGACAGGAAAATGTCGCGGTCCGATGCGTCCGTGCGGTTGCGCAGATAATGATGAAGGAGCCGCTCAGCAAGGTCGCGCCATCCCGAGAGCGGCGCGGCGCCCCAGCTCCGCGCCACCTGGAGCGGATCGAAGGATTCGGTCGTCCCGGCGACAAGCGCCCACAGCGCGCCTTCGGCGGCGGTGACAAACGCGGTGTCATCGAGATCCGGCAGGCGGCGGCGAAGACCGGCCGGGAGGATCGCCACCGCCTCGCGCGCGGCCGCGTCAAGTTCGGCGGGACTGATTGGCTTGCGTTCGGCCGGCAGAGGTTCCAACGGGCGGCCAGGGACATGTCTCCACAATCCTTCCAACGCCAGCATCACATCGGGCGACGCGGCGCGCGCGCGACCGGCTCGCAGGGCGGCCACCCACGCGTCGGCGGTACCGGTCTCCCGAACAATCGCCCAGACGCGCTGGAGTCTCCGCACGATCTCCGCGTCCGTCATCACGCGAAGCGTCAGCGCGCGGTTCATGGCCGAGAACAGGGTTTCCCATTGGTTCGCGGTGAGGCGCGGATCAGAACGGGCGGCAATCATGCCGCTCGTGCCCGCGCTCTCGATGCCGCGCGTGCGGACCAGCGCGCGCAGGCGCGCTTCCACTTCCGTTTCCGAAAGGCGCGCGCGAACGTCAGCGGGGCGTTCGCGGAAAATCTCAGCGCCCATGCCCGAGAGCGGGTCGCCTGAGGGCCAGGTCGCCACGGGCAGTCCCAGAGCGCCGGCCTTGCCGTTGTAATCGCGGTGCGACCACACGGCCCACAGGAACGCGGCGATCAGGATGGAAACGGCGAGAACCGGCGACAGCGCAAGCGCGGCCGGGAACGCCATGACGCCGATGACAAACGGCGCGTGGAACCAAAGACCCATCTTGAAGAGGAATCCGCGATTGTCGGGATGCAGCACGGCGAACGCCGCGTTCGCGAGGAATCCTGCGATCAGCGCGACGGTCGCGTGGTCGTACGCGCCGGTTAGCGACGCCAGGCCGCCGACCACGATGTACACGACCGCGAAGAACGGAACCAGCGTGAAGAACGACTCCAGCCAGGGCGCGCGCTCTATCGCCTTCTCGCGCGATCCGAACGCCCACGGCGCGGACCAGAATTGCCATGTGGCGGGGCCGGGGACTTTCTTGCGGATGATCAGGCCGTTGATCAATCCGAACTCCCACTCGCCCAGATCCGGCTTGACCGGCCCGAGCGGGGCGTCGAGCGTCAGCGGTAGCGCGACGTCAGAGGAGAGGCGATGCCGGGTGAAAAATTCTCCGAGGCCGTTGGCACTGATCTTAAGATCTCTTTCCTGGGCTTCCATGAGCCGGATGGCGCCGTAGAGATCACCGGATTCTTCAAAGGGAAAATTTTCGGTGAGGTGGCGGATCGCGATGTTGACGCCTTTGGATGCTTCATGCAGCGCAATTATTCTTTCTTCCATCTCCTCGGCGGATTGTCCCGCGTAAACGAACTGGACACCCAGCGCGCGGAGGCGAAGGAGATCCTGCCGCGCCTTCTCATGATCGGCGGCGCCGCGTTCATAGACCGGATGTCCTGGAGACTCTTCCAGGCTCGGGAAGAAATCGAGGTCGGAGACGCCGCCTTTGTCGAGCCAGTTTTCGAACCGGGACTGGTCAGCGAGATCGATGGGAAGCACGAGAGTTTCTAATTTCTTCGGATAGGTTTGGGCGAGCGCAATCAGGTCAGGCAGCAGACCCGACAGGAAATCAGCGAAGTAGGACTCGACGGAGAACAGGAGAAGACGATCCCCCTTCCCGACGAGATCTTCGAGGAATACGGCCGGTTTATCCGCTGCGGCGATTTCCGCCGCCAGCGCCGCGAATTTTTCAAACGGCAAACGACCCTCCCGCTGGCGAGTCAGCCGCTCCCGGCTCCCGCCATCCCGCGCCTGGTCTGAGGCATGGCCGACACCGGCGCCGATAATCGGGCCCCAGCGTTCGCTTGTTGCACGGATGGGACGATCCGAAGCGGGAAGAAGCTTCTGCCATTCCGGGGAATCTTTGAAAGAGTCGTAAAACGCGCGCCGGGACTCCTGCGATTCGAAATAAACCACGAGACGCGGTTCCGTGTCCGGAGGGCCGTCGATCACCGCAGTATCATCGACCGCGAGATATTTCATGAAACCGTTCGGGAACTCCGTCAACTTGTCCGCTATATACTCTGCAATCTTGAGATGGTCTTCACGGCTGGTCGAGAAATAAAGCTTCATTTCATCATCGCGACGAACCAGCGAGCCGAGGATTTCGATTGGATTTACAATGTCGACGCCCTTCCGCTTGAGACGAATCCATTTGAAGCGATCCTCTTTTCCGGTCCAGAAAGACCGCGCCCGCCATCCGGGCTTCAACTTGATACGGGCGGCCAGCGCGTCCGCTTCCGCCACGAACGCCGGCGTGAAGGTCACCGTCGGAAACCGGCCCTCCGCCAGGATCTCCGCCCAGGGTTTCTTCGCATACTCGTCGATCGCCTTCAGGGCATCGGCGGGATTTTGGGGACTCGCGGGTTTCTGCGCTGCGGGCGCCGCGTCTTCCGCCGGCGCCGCGCTGGGAAGCTTCGGACGCGGATCAAAAAACTTGTAGGCCCAGGATTCTCCCGGGGCCTGGAAGAAATCAGACTCGACCCTGATGCGGCTCCATTTCCTGAATTTATCCAGAAGCGGATTCGATTCCGTATTCACGAAGACCGCGCGCCCGCCCGGTTTCAAATGTTCCGGAACCTTTTCGCCTGCCTGCTGCGCGATCTTGTCCCCGAATTCCATCACCGTTGAGAAGCCTGCGCGAATCGGCCTGTCTCCGCCAAAAGCCTGCGCATGCGGCATGTTCCATCCGATGTAATCGTAGGCGCGGTCCTTCGGGAACATATCCCCGACGTGAAGATTCACGGAGGCGGGATCGATTCCGTTCATCTCGAGCGTCAATCGCGTGTTCAGCACCGAGAGCCGCTTCTTGTCCAACGCTTCCACATGCTTGCTGATCCGGGCGGCGAGCAGGGTATCGATTCCCTGGCCACATCCGACGATCAGGACTTCGTCGCTCGGCTGAAGGAGAAGCTCGTTTGATCGGTCCACTCTCTGCGCCAGCCCCAGAGCCGCGACGAGAGTAGAGGGGTGAAGCCCATCATAGGAACCCGGCAGAATGGGGATCGTCAGCCGTGTGAAGTTGGTCGGATCGAAGTATTTATCTCCATTCCCGTCCTTATTCGTGGTGATTCTCGCAACGCGCGGGCCCTGAACCCACAAGTAGACCCACGCCACGCCGTTTTCGAAATCTAGATCGTCGGAGGGTGCGAACCGCCGTTTTATCTCGTTGCGGAGTGTGTCAAGACGACTGTCCGTGGGGGAATAGAACCGGGAGAGATCCACAACCTGCACATTCCGATCGGTGGCGTTGATCTTGGGATTGCGAAGCATCAGGAAGAGCGGCGCGCCCTTGTAGGCGATCATGGTCAACTCTCCGGCCAACGTGCGACCGACCCACCAGTTCATCGAATCCTCCAGCGCTTCCGCGTCGACGGAAGTCAGCGGTATCTGTGCCTGAGAGAAACCGTCCCCATGATCGACCCACGACAGCCTTTCCGCGTTCTGGAGGCGAAGGCCTTCCGAAAGATAGGTGTTTACGATTCTCCGGCCTTCACCGTTTAAATCCAATTCTCCCAGAATTTCCGTGTACGGCCGCTCCGGCGCGTTGTCGTCCCAGGCCGCCGGTCTCAGCTTGAACTTTTCGTTGTAGCGGGCGTGCGTGACGATGGCCCAGATGAGACCGCCCACCAGCAGGGCGGGCGCGAGAAGCGGATGAACGGCGAGAGCCGTCGGGAAAACCATGACGCCGATGATGAACGGCGAATGGAACCACAGACCCCATTTGAAAAACCATCCCCGGTTATCGGCATGAAGAACGGCAAAGGCCGAGTTCGCGAGCAGACCCGCGATCAACGCGACCGTCGCGTGATCGTAGGCGCCGATCAGTGTGGCGAATGCGGCGATCAGAACGTAGGCGGGCAGGAAGAACACGACGAGCGTCGCCAGGGATTCCATCCACGGCGCGTTCCGAACCGCGTTCTCGCGGTTCATGCCAAGCGGCCACAACGCGGACCAAAGGCCCCAGGTGGCGGGACCCGGGCGACCGATGGCCTCTATTTCCTTCTTCTCCGTTTCCGTCGGCAACGCCGCGAACGAGAGCTGGCTGTTTGCCACCGTGGCTTCCGATACAAGCTTTCCGTCGGAAACCCGGTAGAATTTCCAGGATGGCGCGTCGCCATAGCGATCCTGGATCGTCGCGAGGCCGTCCTTCACCTCGGCCCGGGATTCCGGCAGGTTCCGCGCGAGCACCGCGCCATCTGAAATTCGAACCACGGTCCGGAAGACGAAGTCCCGTCCCTGGGGGCGGACGGGAATCGTCACCAGACCGCCCGTTTGCCGGACAATACCGCCGACAAGGCCGCTGGCCAGACGCACGCCGTCGGCCGTGCGATAGAGGGACCATTGAGCGCCGCTGTTCGTGATGGCGATCACCTGCGGTTCCACCTCGACGACGTGAGGATCGTCCAGCGCGATGGCGTGGCGATCGGACAGGCGGATGGCGGCCGGCGGCGTTTCGTTTTCGATTGAATGGACGACGAGGACGCCGTGGGCCACACTGAAATCCGACACGTCGTCAAATCGCGCGACTTCGGCGCCGTTGGAAATGCGAAAGAAGCGCGACGTCGACCGGCCCGCCATGTCCGTCTCAACCTGAAGGACGTCGCCTCTCTGGTTGAAGCGGCTGGCCGTCACGTCCCGCAGAATCACGACGTTGTCCGACGCGCGCGTAAAATTCCATCCCGCGCCGATCGGGCGTTCCACCGTCCTCGCGAACAGGGACGGCATCAACTGGAATTCTTCGATGTGGACGTGCGGCGCGAGGACCGTGAAATCCGACGCCCGAATGATATTCCACTCTCGGCCCTCCACCGCGCCCACCCGAACGGCGAGGAGCTGGCCCCGGACCATGACGTCATGTTCAGGGAGATCGCGGTAAAGCACCGCCCCATCGGCGACCCTGATAATTGTTGAAGGCCCGTCTTCCCCGTTTTGGCGGAAGCGCAGCACATCGTTCTTCACACCCGTCTCAGTGACGTCTACGAACGACGCCATGTCGCTCACGAGCCTTTCCCCGTCGGACACGCGAATTGTCGCCCACCGCAGGGACAACGCCGACGCCCCGCTTCTCAGCAGAATGATATTTCCCTGGACCTGAAAGCTGTGGGCATCCACGTCACGCGCGATAACGGATCCGTCGATGATGCGCATCAGCAGCCAGCGGCCGCCATTCTCCTCCTGCACGCCGAGGACCGGACCCGAGACCATGTAGTGGCCACCAGGAATGTTTTCTGCGATCACCGAATCATCCGCCTCCCTGCGGAAAGTCCAGACGTGTTCACCGCCCGCAACCGGGCTTTCGATGGCGAAAATTCCGTGGTTAATGAAAATGTTGTCGCGAATCGTGCCGTGAGACAGGCGCCGGCCCGTGCGGAATTCATAGGGCACGAGGTCCGACTGACGGTTGCCTGGCGCCGGCAACCAGAGAATTTCGTCCTGAACGAAAAAAGCGGTGCTCCGGAGATTCCGGCCCAGCACTTCGCCGTCGCGTTGACGGACAAAGGTCCAACCCGCGTCGGAGTCGATCTTGATCAGGTCGCCCTTCGTCTCGAGGTTTCGAATCCGCGCGCCCGGGAGAAGGTCCGTTCCGCCGAGAGAGAGAACCTGAACATTCTCATGATCCTTGAGCACGACCACCTGTCCGAGCTGGCTCACTTTCTCGAGCCCCGGACCCACCGGCTTCTGCCACCGTCCCCACAGGGATAGCGACGTGGCCGTCTGCAGGAAGGTCCCGGCGCCGTCCCTTATCGCCGGTTCGATTCCCGTGAGCCGTTTCATGAACGCGGCCGCGCCCTCTCCGGGCGCGCGGTCGATTCTCCACGGAACACTCGAAAGCCACTGCTCCATCGCCGGCCAGCGCGCGTCAGCACCGAGCGCAAGAACACGTTCCATCAGTTTTGACCAGGTCAGATGGTAATCGCCCTTGCCGAGCACAATCGCCTCTGGTTCCCGCAAAAAACCGTCGTCCGGCCGCGCGTCCGGATTTCCCACCACGAGATTCCGTCCAGCGGTCGGCGCCCAACCGCGTTCTGCGCCAATCTGATTCAGAATCTGGAGAACATCCTGGCGTTGCGCGGTCGTGAGCCGGCCGCCCAGACGAACGTGGAGGTATCTTTCCGCTAGGTCTGGCCAGCTCTGGAGCGGCCAAACGTCGTGCGTGCGCGCCGCCAACAAAAGCTCATGCCAGGGTTCGTTACCCGCAAACAGCGCAACCAGCGCAAAGACCAGTGTCTGTTGCAGCTGGGCGGGATTCTCGCCGGAGAGTGGAGCTGAAATCCCCGGCAGCAGCCGGTCCGACGCTTCGTGCGCGGCATCGGCCAATGTCGCGGGATTGAGCGGAACGGCGGAGGCCGGGCGGCGAGCGTGGGAGATCCACAGGGACTGGAAGGTGTAACGGGTATCAAGAGTGTCTTCAACGGGAGATCCGGCGCGAAGATCATGAATCCAGATCCGCAGGTCGCGGGATTCACGCGCGATGCGCCACGACTGGCTCATCCGGGAAAAGATCTCATCGTCCGTCAGGAAGCGCAAGGTGAGGCCGTCGCTGATGTGAGAGTACACCGCGATCCATCGGGCGTTGGTCAGGCGGCTGTCCACCTTTGCGATCGTGAGCGCGCCAACCATGGCGCTCGCCGGTTTCAGTGACCCGGCTTCGCGGCGGATGATCCTGTTGAGCTCCGCCACCGGCAACAGCGCTTGAACGTCTGCGGGAAGCCGGAGATGAACCGCGTCGGCCAGATGGTTGAACGGGTCTCCCTTTCCGTCCCATGCCGGAATCTCAGGCGATTCTTTCCAGCTCCACGTGGCGGGCAAGGCAGAAAAATTTGCGTTGTGGTTCCTGTGTGTGACAAAAGCCCAGACCGACGCGAAGACGAGGAGGGCGGGCGCCAGAACCGGATGAAGGGCAAGCGCCGCGGGAAACACGACGATGCCAAGAATGAACGGCGCATGGAACCAGAGTCCCAACCGGAAGTACCAGCCGCGGTTGTCCGGATGAAGAACCGCGAAGAGCGCGTTCGCCAGAAGGCCCGCGACCAGCGTCACGCCCGTGTGACTGTACACGCCGGTCAACGTGGCCAATCCGCCGATGACGATGTAGGCGACGCCAAAGAACCCGATCAGCGTGACAGCGGATTCCAGCCACGGAGCGCGCGCGATTGCTTTCTCGCGGTCACCGCCCTTGTTCATCCGGAACGACCAGGTGGCGGGCGCGAACCCTTGGCGGAGGTTCTTCGCTGCGGCCACGGATTCCGGAATTTCCGCGATGGTTCGGCCACTGCCCTGGGGATTTACGGTTTTGTCTTCGGCGCCCGCGAACGTGGGCTTCGAACGGTTCGTCTCCCGTTCGAAGGCGGGATTCACGTTCACGATGTCGGCCCACGCGCCCGTGGCCGTGTGGAACGCGACGGATCGCTCGGAGTCGCCGCCAAAATCCTCTTTGCTCTCGTCGATGCTCTTCTTCCAGACGCGTTCAAACCCTTTCCGGATCAGGTTGGTGACATATCCTTTCTTCGAGAGTGCGTTTCCGAACAGATAGATCTCGACGTTGTCGATATCGTCCTTGGCAACGCCCGCGCGGATCAGCGCCTCGCGCAGGGCCGCATAGGAAGACAGCGCGTCCGCGTTCTCCGCGTCGAAATGCGCCAGGAGTCCTATGCCGGTTTTGGGATCCCGGATACCGACCAGACAGCAAACGGGCGCGTGGCTGGTAAGAATGAGTCTCTCTTTCGCGACGACAAACTCGCCCTGCCCCACACGCAGATCGTTGAGGGAGTCATCCATGATCCGGCGGGGCGCATAGTAGCGCCTCAACACATCCAGCTCCGGGCCCGTCAATGTCTTCCATCCGTCGTACCGGAGGAAAAGAGACATGAGAAAATGAAACCCTTCACGGTCCGCCCGCTCCTTGACATCAATGGGCCCGGTCAGCGGAGCCTGCACGTAATAGACGGAGGAGCCGGGAGACTGCGAGCCACCCCCCACTTTCATCCCGCGGCGCCGGGCTTCCGGATTTTCGCGCAGACGGAATTCCACGATGTCATCGAAGATGGTTCCGGGATAGTGATCCCGTTCAGAAAGGATTTTTCCCGTGGCCGGATCGAGCCTACGGGTGTGCACGTAGTTCCAGAGATCCATCCGGCCGCCGGGCGCAAGAATATAGGGATAGCGCTCAGCCAGAATTTCGACCGCGACCCGGCCATTCGCTCTGCCGTCATGAAATTCATCCAGGCGGGTGGGCAGCGTGGGCGTGCCGTTGATGTCCTGATTGGGATAGGCCGGCATGTTCCAGATGATGAGGTCGAAGGGAAGCTCACCCGGAACCGCTTCCGGCACGTTCAGACCCTCCTGCGTCTTGAGGACTTCTGAAATATTGAGATCGGCGAACAATCCTATCGTGCTCTCTACTGCGAGGACATTGGCATCGCGGGCGACGAGATCGGGCGCCCAGGTCGGGATGGTCTTATTCTCCCGGATGTAATCCTGGAGATCCTTCAGGGCATAGGGCTTCTTTCGGGAAGAGTCATTCTCGCCCGCGCGCGCGATGGCCGCCAGAAGAATGGCCAGCGTGTCGAAGCCCGAACCCGCGCCGACCACGAGAATCCGTTTCTTCCCTTCCCACTTCAGCCCGCCCTTTTCGTAATTGATGGGCGCATTCAGAACGGTCCGGTAATAGTCCGCATCCTCCATGGCGTTTGTTTCGTGTGCCGGGGAGTAAACGGTGGGAAGCACACGGAGAACAACGTTAACACCCTCCGGAAGCGCCGTACGGCCCGTCAGAGTTCCATCACTTACCGCCGAAGGTGCCCTGACGACCGTGGTCGACTTATCCTTGACGTTGATGTTGACCGAAACGAAAGGTTCCTTCGCGCCGTCGACGAGACTCATGTAACGCAGCACATCGTGGGGCGCCGATTGCGCGCGGAGATAGGTCTCGATCCAGCCGCGTTCTCTTACGCGCTTCCTGAATTGTTCCTCCCACAACGCTTCCGACGAGGGCGCGACCGCGGGGATGGTGAAATTCATGTCGGACAGGTTCATGTATCTGAATCCGTGTTCCCGGAACGCGTTTTCAAGAACCGCCAGCCGCTGGTCGCGGGCGCGGTCCCAGGATGAAGCCTCTTCGTACCGCGCGGACGCGGCCCTGCGGTCGCGGTTGAAGTCGTCCTGCGTGGGACGGCGATGCGGGTTAAACTCGCGCTTCACCTCTGCTATGGCCGCCAGCTCCGCCAGCGCCTCTTTCGATATTTCCGGAACGATTCCGATCACGTCCGTCCCGTGCGTGAGAATCTTGAAGCGGTGCGCGTCACGTCCCAGTTCGTTGTTGAGAATCGAACCTTTCACCGCACCGGCTTCCACAGTCCAGACTCTCAGCAGCTCGTTATTTCCGAGATCGAATTTTTCAGGCCCTTCCGAGATTTGCGCATTGCCGAGGCCGAGCGTGTCGATCACGCGGTGAATGGGCAAGGTGGCCGCGCCTTCTGGCGTGATTGTCCCCACCGTTTTCCAGATGGCGTAGGGAAGTTTTTTGAAATACGCGGCGACAAGGCGGTTGTAGAACCCGTGAGATCTTTCCGCCCACCGGAACCCGCCGACAACCACGAGCGCGGTGGCAATGATGACAATGAAAATGACGACGGGCAGCCAGAAGGGAAGAAGGCCGATCAAGGGAATCGCCGCGATGCCGGTCACGAACGGCGCGTGGAAAACCACGCCGACCTGAAACAGCCAGACGATTCGAAGGGCGGCAGCGAGTTGAACAGGCAGCGCGCGGCGAGCCCTCACCGACGGGATTACGCCGACGCCGCCGGAATCTGCGCGCGACACCACACGGTATACGGTGGAGCCGCCGGTGTCGTTTCCGCCTTCAACCGACATTTTCCGCCGGACAAAATCGTCGTTCGCGTTCATTGACCGCTTGAAAATATCTCGGCCCTCATCATCGACAACTGCGTGATTCCAGAAGATCCCGAGACCGTTCTTCGCGATAAGGCGCCCAATTCGTTCCACGAGGTTGTTCATCGCATCGATGCCGTTGGTTCCGCCATCATGAAGATGAACCATGGTGCGGGTTTCGATGAGCATCGAGCGGTCGACCTCGCCCGGGTGAAGCGGCATGTTCCAGAGGACGACGTCGTACGGCTCCCCGTCCAACCCCTCGGGCAGCGTTCCCTCCACCACGGTTATGACGGGAGAAATGCCCAGCGAATCGAAAAGGTAGCGCGTGTTCGCCACGGCCAGCGGGTTCAGGTCCCGCGACTCGATCACAGGCGCCCAGGCGGGCGCTTTTCCATTCTCGCGGATGTAAGCCTGCAAATCCGCCAGCGTGTGTCCGGTTTTCCGCAGAGACGACAGGAGAACCATGAGCGAATCCAGTCCGCTGCCGGCGCCGATCAACAGGATCCGGCGGCCGCCTCCCCAGGTTTCTCCGGTGCGCGCTTCAAAATCTTCAGGGGCTTTCAGCACGGAGCGGTAATATTCTTCATCCTCTTCCCCGACGCCCTGGAACGCAGGGGAATACACGAGCGGGAAGAGGGTGAGAAGAATGCGCTCATGATCCGTCTCCTTGTTTTCCTCGTAGCGTGACAGAATGCCCTTCCAGCGGCGCGCCTGGAATTCCTCGGAAACAACCTGCGCGCGCCGGAAGTCGACATCCACCGCGGCGTAGTCACTTTTTCCGGAGTCGGTTCCGCGGATGTAGTTGAAACTGCCCGATGGAAATCCCATCGCCTCCACTCGCGCATTGATCGCGGCGCGGTCCGCCTCGAGGCGGGTGAAATAGTCGGGCCAGAATCCTTTGTCGGAGAGTCCGAAGGGCGCGGAGGAAAGGCCCGACAGGTTCATGAACCGGAGTTCGGCCGCCCGGAAAGCCAGGTCCAGCGCATCGAAATCAGCGGGACGCGGTATCGTTCTGTTCTTGATGCCGGAAAGATCCCTGAGGGCAGGCGCGAGCCGTGCGGGAATTTCCGGAAGGAACGAAATGGGACGGCCATCCCGGACCAGAAGCTTCACGCGCTGAACTCCCACGCCGATTTCTCCGAGAAGTAGTGCCAAACCGCCGGGCGCTCTGGGCTCCAGCTTGTATTCCTGAAGCCCGTTTCCCAGGTCCAGCGGTCCGGACTGGATGCGCGCCTCTTCAAGCTTGAACGCGGTGGCGATCCGGGCCAGCGGCGCGCTGGCGTTGTTCATCTGGAAAATCTTGCCGATCTCTTTTTCCATCTTCGGCTGGATCCGGATGTGGAGAAGCGCAAACGCCAGGTTGGCCATGAGGCCCGCGATCAGCGCCGCCGTCATGTGGTCGTACGCGCCGACGAGACTCAAGACACCCGCGACCAGGCCGTAGGCAGTCAGGAAAAGAGGGCTCAACGTGTAGAACGTTTCCAGCCACGGCGCGCTCTCCATGGCCTCTTTCTGTGACATGTTGCCCGCCCACGGCGCGGCCCACAGCGACCAGGTGGCGTGGTGATTACTGGTTGCGTCTTTCGGGGCGAGAGAAATGGTCGGCTCCGCGTCCTCGTGGCGGACGAAATAGGTTCGGATCGAAATCACGGAGTTCTGGAGTTTGACCATGTGGGGCACGGTCTCGACACGCATCGTGTTTCGGGGCACCTGCGCGCGAAGCGAGCGACCGGCGGTTCGGAACGCTTCCTCGACGATCTCGTAGCTTCCCCGGACGCTGGTCTGATGGTTGGCGCCATTACAGGCCATCAGAAGGCCGTTCTTGTTCAGAAGCCGCGGGGCCGCCTCGGAAAATTCATAGAGAATCTTCCCGGTATCGCCGTCCTGCAGTCGCTGGTACCGGTGGCTGAACTGCTCCTGGGGGACATGCTGCGCGTAAAACGGCATGTTCCAGAGAATCAGGTCGAAAGATCCGGAGGTCGGAACTCCCCCCACCGTCGCCTCGACCTGGAGTCCGGAAATGTCCGCCATCGCCTTCACGTTCGCGACGGCGATCGGGTTCAGGTCCCGAACCTTGATGGAGATCTGCGCCTCTTCGGGAAGTTCTCCGTTTTCC
>JAYTIE010000013.1:0-6828 GCA_043732015.1 Elusimicrobiota bacterium
TTAAAAGCAGGGATGACCTAGATTACGTCTGTCAGGATCTTTAGTTCCGGAGAACGGAAGTCTACAGGAAGGGCCTTCCCGGCGAACTCATTTGGCGATAGATTGTAAGAAAGCGTGGGTCATACGTATAGGTATCAGATGACAGGTGGCCGGGCGTCCGAATGAAGGCCCGCCAAACCGGAGGAAAGACAGATCATGCTGGACACAGAACAGCGCAATGACTCTCTGAATCAACAGCTTCGACGCGTCATGAAGGATGGTATCGACTACCTGGGAAGCGTCCTGACGCTGGCGCAAGCGCGGGCCACGGAGATAATCCTGTCGGGCGTTTTCGTGGGCATCCTGCTCCTGTCCGGGGCCGCCATCGCCGCGGCGTCGGCGATTCTTCTGGTGATCGCAGCGGGGATCTGGCTCTCCCACCTCGTGGGAAGCGCGGCGCTGGCCCTGACGATTGTGGGCGGTGTGTTGGCAATCGTGGCGGCACTTCTCGTCTGGCGCGCCCTCGTCTGGATCAACAACCTGAAATCATGAAACTCTCAAACGTCCGAATATCGCATCTGAAACGGGACCGTGCCGAGCGCGAAGCGGCGTTCACGAAAAGTCGCCTCACGCTCGAGAAATCGGTTCGCGAGTGGACCAATCCTCTGCGGTTCATCCGCGACAATCCGGGGTTCATGTCCAAATCAGGTCACTTCTTGATGTCGATTCTGGGACTGGCGAATGGCGTGGACGGACAGAACGGGAACGGAAAGCCGGTTTCGGGAATACAACGGTGGGGATTAAAACTGGCGTCTGTCGGTGTCACAATTGCGACGCGGTCCCTGCGACCCTTCGGAGCTCTCGCGGTCCAATTCGCAATGAAAAAGATTCTCCGTCGATTTCAGGCCTGAACGATCCGGTTCCTGCCTGATTCTTTCGCGCGGTAAAGCGCGCGATCGGCGCTCGCAATCAACTTCTCCGGCGTGTCGCCCCCTTCGGGATATCGCGCCACGCCAATGCTGACCGTCACCTGAAGCTGTCCGAATCCCCCCTGAACACGCTCCGCCGCAATTCTCTGGCGAAGCGCCTCCGCTTTCCGCAGAACCCCTTCGGATTCCGAACGAGGCAGGAGCACGACGAACTCCTCTCCACCGTACCGCGCCACCACATCGGTCTCGTAAAAGGATTCGGTGAGAATTTTCCCGATGCGCGCGAGAACCGCGTCGCCCGCCGGATGCCCGTGCGTGTCGTTCACGGACTTGAAATGGTCGATGTCGATCATGAGAACGCTGAACGCAGATCGGAACACGGCAGCCCGCTTGAACTCTTCTTTCATTCGTTCAGAGAACGCCTGCCGGCGGAGCGTTCCTGTGAGGCCGTCCGTCCGGGACTGGGTCTCCAGCTGACGGAACAACAGCGCCTTCGACAAGGCCATCCCGAGTTGCGGACCGACCTCCGCACCCGTCTGGATCAAATCGGATTCGCGACGGGCCGCCGTCGTGGCCTTCACGTAGAGAATGCCGCTGGCTCCGCCTTCGGCGCCGCGGATGGAAACGGCTAAAACCGGCACGGACTCCACAACCACGGGCGGTTTCAGGATAACCGCTTCCTCCGGGACCGAATCCACCGGGGGCTCCCGCTTCCAGGTGCCGCGGCGCTGAAGAAGCGTGAGCGTTCCGGTCTCGTCCATCGCGTAGAGAAGATATTCAAAAGAGCCGAACAGGCGCTGAACGGCACCGGCCAGACGCGGGCCCATTTCTTCCCAGGACAGTGACGCGGCCAGCGACTTGGCGATGCCGTAGATCTGCAGAGCCTGCGCTTCCTGCCGCTCGGCCTCTGCCACGGAAACCTTCAGTTCATCCCGGCGGGATTCAATCGTGTCGAGATCGGAACTGTCTTCCTCACGGCGGCCGTTCGTGGTCCGCACGAACGAAAGAGCGGCCACCGTGCTGGTGGTGAGAACCGGAAGCGTCGCCAGTACCGACAAGACAGAAGCGCCGATGACCAGGGCCGAGGCGAGCACCGCCGCCGTTACGCCCACGCTCACCCACACGCCCTTCCGCCCGGTCGAGACGGCCGAGAGCGGCACGAGAGAGAGGAAGGGAAAGAAATACGTCATCGCGCTCATCGCCGGCGTCCGATCACGCGATTACGCCCCGCGCGCTTGGCGGCGTAAAGGCTTTGGTCCGAGGAGCGAAGCAGCGCCGCGGCGGTCTCTCCGTCATCCGGGAAGGTGGAGACGCCGAAACTCGCGGTAATGCGGAGGCCCTTCCCGTCGGTTTCGAAAATCTGTTCCCCGACGTCTTCCCGAATGCGATCAGCAATGGCGAGGGCATCCGAATGCTCGGTCTGAAAAAGAAGGATGACAAACTCCTCGCCGCCATAGCGGGCGAGAACATCGATGTCGCGGACATGACGGTCCAGGACGTGCGCGATTCCCTGAAGTACGGCGTCTCCGGCGGGATGGCCGTGGGTATCGTTGACGGCTTTGAAGTGGTCGACGTCGGCCAGAATAATGGATAGCGGTTTCCGGTAGCGCGTTGCTTCCAGAACCGCCGCCTCGAGCCGTTCCTGAAAAGCGCGGTGGTTCAGAAGGCCCGTCAGTCCGTCGCGAAGCGCGTTTTGCTGGACCTGGTCCAGGAGAAGGCCATTGCCGATCGCGTCGGTGGCGATGCTGGCGAGAACTTCAAGCAGGCGAAGATCTTCGGTGCCAAAGGAACGCGGCCATTCCGCGGTGACGTGGAGAACGCCGATCACGGTGCGTGCGGACCGGATGGGCACAGCCATCTCGGTTCGACCACCCTGGCCGCCCGGAACAGCAATGGACTGCCCGCTCTCGAACGCGCGCGTAGCGACAGCGGAAGCCGACGGGCGGTCCCAGAGCGCCACCGCGCCATCCGGAAACAAAACATGCGCGAGCGCGACGAGGCGCTCCTGGATCTGCCCCGGATCCAGCAACGCGCCCAATTCCTGAGCGGCGGTGGACAGGCGGCGGCGGATCACCGCGCGTTCCGAAAGCGCGCGGCCGCGGGCGATGTAAAATTCGATTTCCTTTTGCCTCTCGCTTATCTGCTCGCGTTCATCCTGCCGGACACGCGCTTGAAGCCGGGCCGTTGACACCGCGCGACTCCGGTACCATCCCGCAAGAAAGACGCTGATCCACATGGCGATGATGCTGGTGCTGACGGGGAGCGGCAAAGAGTCCGGCGCTCTTCCCCCGGCCCATCCGATCGCGATGGACCCGCCAATCGCCGTCAGTACGCCGACACCGCCGCCGGTCATGGCGGCGAGGGACAGGATGACGGCGGGAAGGAAGCAGACGGCACCGGCCGGAAGCGCGGGCACGAAAGCGCAGAGGCCGAAAAGAGCGAACGCGACGAAGGCCCCGATCATGGCCGCGCGGTTAGCGTTCACAGGCTTCCCGTATTGCATTGGACAGCCGGCGGACAATGCGGCGAAGGTCGGCGTCGGAGATGACATAAGGCGGCATGATGACGACCGTGTCTCCCAGCGGACGCAGCCAGATGCCTTCCGCCATCAGCCGCCGGCAGACCTCCGCGCCGATGCGGCGCGCCGCCGGATACTTCACGTCGGGATTCCGCTTCCGGACAATCTCAACGCCCACCATGAAACCAGCCTGGCGCACGCTGGCCACATTCGGATGGGACGCGAAGGCCTTCAGTTCCATATGTAAAAGATGCGCCTTTTGACGCGCCTTTGCAACCACCTGTTCATCTCTGAAAATCGCGAGGTTCTCGAGGGCAATGGCCGCTCCCAGCGGATGGCCCGTGTAGCTGTGACCGTGGAAGAAGGTGCGTCCCGCGCGGAGCGGTGCCCGGAACGCGCGAAACACGCGTTCGGTGGTCAGCGTGGCGGCCAGCGGCGAGTAGCCGCCCGTGATGCCTTTGGCGACGCAGAGAAAATCGGGGCGGACATTTTCCTGCTCGCAGGCGAACAGGGTGCCCGTGCGTCCAAACCCGGTCGCGACTTCGTCGGCAATCAACAGCACGTTGCTCTTCCGGCACAAGCGCTGGAGTCCCGCCGCATAGCCGGGCGGTGCCACGTGCATGCCGGCGGCGCCCTGCATGACCGGCTCGAAAATCGCGGCGGCCACGCGGCCTTTCCCGGCTTTGAGCGCGCGTTCGGCGTCACCGAGGCATTCCCACCGGCATCCGGTTTCCGCGCGAGCGTCTCCCGGCTTCGGAACCAGGGAGATCTTCTCGCCGAGGCGCACCCGGTCCCGCACACCTTTGCGGTTGAACGGGCAACCAAAGCAGGACGGCGCCATGGCGAAACGGTTCTTGAACAGAAGAGGGCGGAACTTCGAGTGAAACGCGCCGATGCTGCCCACCGATACCGCGCCCAGGGTGTCGCCGTGATAGGAACCGCGCAGCGCGAGGAATTCCGTTCGCGGCGCGCGCTTCGGTTTCTTCTCGATCCAGTACTGAAACGCCATCTTCAGCGCGACTTCGACGGCGGTGGCCCCGTTGTCGGAATAAAACGTGCGTGTGAGCCCTTTCGGCGCGAGACCCGACAAAGCGCGGGCGAGCCGGATTCCCGGTTCGTGGGAGAGGCCGAGGAAGGTGGAATGAGAAATTTTCCCCAACTGACGGCGGGCGGCGGCGTCGAGCCGCGGGTGGCGGTGACCGTGGAGATTCACCCAGAGAGAGGACACGCCATCCAGAAAGCGACGGCCGCGAACGTCGGTGAGGTAAGCGCCGCGCCCGGATTGGACGACGGTCACGGGCTCTTTCTCCCAGAGATACTGCTGGGTGAACGGATGCCAGAGGTAACGCTTGTCCCAGGCGCTGAGCTGGGCGGCTTTCTTGGGTGTCGTCATGGGCGGTTGCCCAATGAAACTATCTTATCTACCGACACCTATGAAACGGCGGTCGTTACCGGTTCTGCTCCCAGCGCCAGGCGAGGATGTGAAGGTAGATGATCAGCGGAAGCGCGAGGCCCACGATCCAGTGAATCAAGCTGACTGCGTTGCGCACATTCTCCGTGGCGAGGTAGTACAGGATCCATCCGGTGATCGTGAGCGACGCACAGACGGAAGCGATGATGACGCCGGACACGCGGTTTCGCTTCAGCACCCAGCCCCGGCGCATGTGCGTGGAAATGAGCGAACCCAGCACGAGCAGGAACGCCATTGCGGCGGCGCCGTGGACCTTCATCGACAGGGGTTCCACGTAGGAATTATTACCGTAGAAACGGAAAAGGACCCAGATCAGACCGCTCAACCAGAGAACGGCTGTGGCGCCGTACAGGAAAAACTTCTTCCAGCCGCTGAGCCGGGAGCGTTCGATGAAGTGCCGGTAAACTTTGTCGTTTTCGAGTTTGTGCATGGTCAGTTGATGGAGCGAACCGTGCCGTCCATCCGCGCGATGAAACCGAACGAATCGAGGCGCTTCAGCATAAGGCCCGACCGCCCGGGCGCCAGCGCCACGACTTTCGTGAGCGCGTCGGCCATCACGCAGGTCCCGGACGCCACGGTCACACTGTAACCTTTCAAGAATGGTTTTCCATCCTCGGGCCGCACGATCGCGGAGACCCAGCGTCCGTTCGATTTCTTTTTCGAGAAATACACAGCGGAGGTGGACATCGCGCCGTTCCGCAGCGGCGCAAGCGCGAGGGACACCGTTGGAAACTTCGGATGCCGGATGGAAACGGGCCAGTCATGCGGGCCGAAGGCGCGGAGGTCGCCGCCCGCGTTAACGAGACCCGCGCGAACTCCGCGCGCGCGCAAGGTTTCAATGGCGCAGTCCACGGCGAACCCTTTTGCGATTCCCCCCAGATCGAGCAGCCAGTCGCCGGTCTTACGAACGCGGCGGCCGGAAATCTCGACGGGGACCCTGTGCAAAGGGATGGGTTTCCCGCTGGTCGGGGTGAGAACGGAAGGAATGATGTTCCACTCCGCCAGCGCGCGGCCGCAGCGAATGTCGAAGAGACCATCGGAGGAGACGAAGAGCTCGTTGGCGAGCGCGAGGACGTCGACTGTCATCGGATCGACGGAAACCCAGGCCCCGGCTTTCGCGCGGTTGAGGCGCCCCAGGTCGCTGTCGGGCCTGTGGACGCTCATGAGCCGGTCAATCTCAGAGACCGTGTCGAAGGCGGCAGTGAGGCTGCGGTTCAGTTCGGCGTGGGACGTCCCCAGCAGCTCGATCTCGACATAGGTCCCCAAAAGCGGGCGGACCCGTTTAAGCCTTTGGCTTGATGACTTCATAGGTGTTCAGGACACGCCGCACTCCGTTTGTGACATGGGACGACGACAGCGTGGCGCCGCTGATGTTCGGGATGTCCTTCTCGAGCCGGAGCGGATCCTTCGTGCTCTTACCCACAAACAGTCGTCGCCAGTCGGCGCGGCGAACTTCGTAGCCGTAGGTTTCGCGGTAGTCCATGATTTCGACGCCCTTCACGGTGCCGTCGGGCGCGATGCCCACGGCATAGGTGATGAACTCGTGCTTGCCGACCACTTCGTCGACGATGAGCGCCTCACGCGACGGCCCCCACCAGACGTGAACCTTTGAGGAAAGAACGCGCTCGCCGGATTTTTTTGTGATCTCCTTCATCTGAGCCGCCGTCAACTCCACCGTCTGCGGTTCAAGCTTGGTGCCCTGGAACAGGATGTCGGCGACCTGCGCCTCCGTCACATACGTCTCCGCGCGCGCGACATGCGCGACCGGGGCGGTAAGCGCGATACCGGCGAGAAGCCGGCTCCAGTCTCTGGAACGCATCAGAGCATCGTCGAAATGGGAGTCATCAGTTTCACCGACACATTGTCCTTGTTTTTTAAATGCCAAGCAACACGCTATTGAAACACCATTTCAACTAGACGGATGCATTTCC
>JAYTIE010000014.1:0-6787 GCA_043732015.1 Elusimicrobiota bacterium
GCGAGAATGATGCCGATGAGACAGGTCCAAGCCGGCCGCATGTCGAGGCCCGCGATGCCGAGGTTCGCCCATATCGGAAGTCCGGCGATGTTAGGCAGACCGTCGGGGCCCGCCGGGAAGCCGAGCGCGATCTGCGGATACATCTGCAGATAGGCGGCGTCGAAGCGGAGGTAGAAGAGACCGAGGAGGAGGAAGCCGGTGACAGAGATCGTGGCACCGAGGTAAAAGCCCCGGTTCACGCTGTTCATCGCCGCTTCCACGCTGCCCTTGCCTTCTGCCCGCACGCTGTACGTGCTGATCGTCGAGGCGCAGACGCCGATCGCACGAACGAGGAGCGGGAAGAGCACGCCCTTGTGGCCGAACGTCGCGAGACCCAGGATCATCGCGGCCACCATGGTCACTTCGTAACTTTCGAAGATGTCCGCGGCCATGCCGGCGCAGTCGCCGACGTTGTCTCCCACGTTGTCGGCGATGGTCGCCGCGTTGCGCGGGTCGTCTTCCGGAATGCCCTTCTCGAGCTTTCCAACGAGGTCGGCGCCCACGTCGGCCGCCTTCGTGAAGATGCCGCCGCCGACGCGCATGAACAGGGCCAAAAGCGTGCCGCCGAAACCGAAGCCCAGCAGCGCTTCATAGGCGTGCTCGCCATAGATAAGGAAGATCACCGATCCGCCGAGGAGGCCCAGGCCGTCCGTCAGCATGCCCGTGATCGTGCCGGTGCGATAGCCGACCTGAAGCGCCTTGCCGAATCCATGCGGAGCGGCCGCGGCGACGCGAAGGTTTCCGATCGTCGCCAGACGCATGCCGATGAATCCCACCAGCGCGGAGAAGATGGAACCGATGAGGAACGCGATGGAACGGCCCCACGCAATGACGGGCGGCGCACCGCTCATGGTCGCAGCGACATACAGGAGCACGGTGATAATCGCGATAAGAATGCCCACCACGCGCAGCTGGCGGAACAGGTAAGCGTCCGAGCCTTCCCGGATGGCGAGCGCGATGGCTTGCATTCGCGGCGTGCCCTTGTCGGCCTTACGAACCTGTCCCATCAGGAGCGCCGCGTATCCAAGGCCCATGAATGCGATGGCGACGTTCAGGATCAGGGCGATTTTTTCCCAGGAGGTATAACGGTCACTGAACAGCGGTTCCCAGAGCGTTATCTGGCGAACGGTTTCGGCGCCGTTCCCAAGCGGAGCGGCGTGAAGCTGAAGCCAGGCGGCGCCGGCAACAAAGGCGACGGCCAGAATCCCCAACAATCTCGTCGGTAGTTTTTTCATTTAGCAGGTTCCCTCGCTGTTATTTTAAGAGGCGATTATTGACACAAGACCGCCCAAACTTCCTCCGGGCGCGTGCGGATTATAAAGGAATCCCTCCGGCACATCAATGAATGAAGCCACTATGTGTGGAACGATTCCCGAAATAGTCCGTATTAGAAGAGTACGACCCGTTCATTCAAGGAGTCCCCCAATGCCCACTGAAGCCAAAACACCGATGGCGAGCCTCGCCACCAAACCTTTTGAAGCGAAGAACTATGAAAAGCTGATCGGCATGGCGGGGTTCAGCGAGAAACTACTCACCACCCATTTCAAGCTGTATCAGGGGTATGTGGCCAACACGAATACGCTGCTGGAACAGTTTCGGACCCTGTCGGCCGAAGGGAAGGACAAGACGCCCGCGTTCGCCGAAGGCAAGCGCCGTTTCGGGTGGGAGTGGAACGGCATGAGGCTCCATGAATATTATTTCGACAACCTCGGCGGGAAGGCGGCGCTCCCGGAGGCAAGAATCCAGAGCCTGATCTCGGAGAATTTCGGGGATTTCGAAACGTGGAAGAAAGATTTCGTCGCGACCGGTGCGATGCGCGGGATTGGATGGGTCATTCTTTATCAGGACGCCCAGACGGGGAAGCTCTTCAACTCATGGATCGAAGAACACCAGACGAACCATCTGGCGGGCGGGGAACCGCTCCTCGTGATGGACGTGTTCGAACACGCCTTCATCATCGACTACGGAACGGACCGCGCCGCCTATATCACGGCGTTCTTCAACAATGTGGACTGGGACGTCGTGGAAAGTCGCGTCCGGTAAGCACCGGAAGGCTAACGGTCTCCGAGGGCTCGCTTGTTGGACGCGAGATCCTTGCCCAAGCGGTGCTCCGCCTCTGTCAGTTCGGCAATGATTTCCCGCCCATGCCTGTCGTGATCGGGCCGCACATGGCGCTGGCGCTCAATCGTCAGTTCCCACTCGCGCAAAGTTCGGACAACACTGTCTCGAAACGCATCGCTCATAAGACCCCCTGAGGGACATTCCGTTTAGGAGCGTCTATTCTACGCGAGGTTAGGGACGCTCCAACGGTTTTTTGATAAAAAGCCCGCGCGTGAACGACACCGGCCCATCGGCTCCAATCGCCCTTTCCCCCTCCTTTTCTCCCTGGGCCCCCCGCCTCGCGAGGGCCGTATTCTCAGTCGACTCCCTTGTTTTCCTTATCTGGATCGCCTTGTTTTCTCTCCTGGCGTACCGTCACGCGGGCTGGCGGGACGAGTACCAGGCATGGCTGGTGGCCATGCGAACAACCAGCTGGTCTGAATTCTTCCACGCCATTTCATACGAGAGACAGCCGCCCCTCTACTATCTGATCCTTCGCATCGTGGGCGGCGGCCTTGTCGCCCTGGGCCTTCCTTTCCGCTATGGGCCCTACGCCATTGCATGGCTTTGCACGGCATTCACGGTCTGGCTCGTGATCTTCATGCTCAAGTCGCCGAGGTGGCTGCGCTACCTCCTTCCTTTCACCTCCATCTTCCTTCTTGAGTACGGCCTGTTGGCGCGTTCGTACGGCGTCGCGCTCATGCTCATCGTGCTGGCGGCCTATTTTCGCCAAACGAACCGCTACCGGATTGGCTGGCTGTGCCTGGCTTTGTGCGGCTCGATGCATCTCTATTTCATGCTTATCTGCGGCGTTCTCGTTCTTCAGGACGTCTGGTCCGATGCGCTGGCGCGCCGCCTTCGGTGGATGGATTTCGGGCTGGCGGCGGTGGTCATCGCTATTTTTACATGGACCCTGATCTCCTTGAGGCCGCCACCGTACTCGCGGTTCCCGGCAGGAATTTCCGTTGAGAGAATTACGCCGGACAGAATTCTGGGATCGATCGCTTTCGGAGTGACGGGCATCGACGCGTGGACAGGCAGCTTCTCCTGGAACAGGAATGTCTGGTGGGACACGTCGACATGGCCCGTGGTCGTTCTCTTTGTAATCATGGGTCTTCAGGGGTTTCCGGTGTTCTCGTTCCTGGCCGCGGCGGCCGCGCCCATCGCCATCATCACCGGCCTTTACTATCCCATCAGCTATCGATACACGGCCACCGTTTTTTGCGCGTTGCTTTATCTCGCGCTGAAGAAGCCCTCCACGATCCAGAAGCGATTCCCGGCTTTCGCCGTTTTGCTCATCGCCATGACCTTTACGAGCTACCGCTGGATCCGGACAGCGCGTCCCTGGGAGAGTTTTCAGATACCCTTTTCAGGCGCGGATGAAGTTATTTTTTCCCTGGGAGACCGTCTTTCGACATCGATCATCCTGACGGACAAAAGCACGGAGCCCATCGCGTATTCATTGGCCGGGAGATTCGCCGAGCCGCTTCGGATCTACAGCATCTATCAGGGCGGGTTCATCCAGTATCCCTATTTCCTTCGTCGACGCGATGTCTCAATGGACCAGTGGTGCCACGACAACCGAAAATCCCTCACCGAAAAATTCGGAGACACCCCCATTCTCCTGTTGACCAATCAGGGGTGGCAATTCCCACGCGAATGCGGCCCCGCCAGGCTCCTGGTTCAAAATTCACAGGGTTCTTTTTCAGGAGAGAATTACGTCGTATCTGAACTGGTCCGCTGATCCCTTCCTGCCAGACACCGCTCTACCTTTGTAAGATTTCTGCTGTGATCTCCCGCCCCACATCCTGGAGGAATTCTTGAAAAAGTCCGTCAAATACGGTTCCGCCCGCTTTAAATCGCTCACCGCCAAAGACGTCATGTCGAAGACGGTGCTCAGCCTGGCGGAAAACTCCCTTCTCCGGGAAGCCGTTCACCTCTTTCTGGAAAACCACGTGAGCGCGGCGCCCGTTCTGGATGACGCCGGCAAAGCGGTCGGCGTGATTACGAAAACGGACCTGGTCCGTTTTGAAGGCGAGCGGCGCGGCCTTCCCGTCTCTGACAAGCGCCCCCCGACCAAGAAAGGGGCGCGCGGAGAAGACCTGGTCCGCTCCTGGATGATGCCTTTCGTTCTGACCGTTGAACCGGACGATAGCCTGGCGAAGGTCGTCCGCCTCATGGTGAAGAACGGCCTGCATCACATTTTTGTGAAGGGAGAGAAGGAGCTTGCCGGGATTATTTCCAGTTTCGACGTGCTTCGATGCGTCAGCCGCGCGCTCAATTCGGACAAGAAAGCATGAGACGGGCGCTCATCCTCGCTGTCCTGACTCTTTTCCTTTCGATCGGCGCGCACGCGAGCGAGGAGCGGATTTCCGTTCGCGGGGACGTGCACGTGAACGAAGGAGAGACCGTGGACACGGCCGCTTCCGTTTTCGGGAATGTGTTTGTTGATGGAGAAGTCGTCCACTCGGCCGCCAGCCTGTTTGGGAACGTCACCATCGGATCCTCGGGGCGGGTGGGCGGCGACGCCGTTTCTCTTGCCGGATCCGTCATCCGTGTCAACGGCGCGACGGTGAGCGGAAAAATACGCAACGTCAGCACCCCCGCCACCGCCGTCACCAAAATGCTTTTTCTGGGACTGCCCACCGCCGCGGCGACACTGGCCATTGTCGGTACCGTGGTCGCCGTCGCCTCCAGCATTGGGTTCATCGTCCTGGTGACGCTTATTCTCGTGCTCTTCGCGCCGCAGGTGATATTCGCTCGGGAAATCATGGCCGCTGCGCCCTTCCGGTCGCTTTCGATCGGATTCCTGGGATTCCTCGCGCTTCTTCCGCTCACCATCTTCCTGACGGTGACCATCATTGGAATTCCACTCGCGTTCGCCATCGCGGCCATCATCATGGCCGCCATCTGCCTCGGATCGGTGGCGGGTTGCGAATGGCTGGGAAGCGAACTCTGCAAGTCAGCGGGCAAGACGCTGTCGGCGCCCTGGCGGGGCCTTCTTGGACTGGCTGCGCTTTTTCTGGTGGGTCTGATCCCGGTGATCGGCGCGCTCGTTCACGCGATCACCGTGTTGACGGGGCTCGGCGCCGTCGCGCAGAGCCGGTTTCGCGCGGGCAACCGCTAGCGCGGTTCCTGCGGCAGGTTCTCGATCACTCTCCACGACATCCAGTCGAGCGGAACGTCGTCCAGATAGGAACGCGCGCTGGTCATTACCTTTTCCGGGTACCCCAGGCCACGCAGCGGACAGCGAATGGTCACAACACCGCCCTTTCGGGTGATGACAAGGCCCGCGCCCGGATTGAGCTCCTTCCCGTTGTAGACCTGCTCAGTCCGGCTCCCGATCGTGATGCGGATTTTCGGCATCGTGCTGAACGGGATATCCCGGCGATATCCGAGGAAATACACCGAGACCAGCGCGTCGTAGGCGATCTCGCGCGTGAACGTGATCGTCTCGACGATGTCCCTCCCTTCCAGGAAAATGGTCCGTTGCTCAAGACCGACGAACCGCGCCTTCTCCTCTGACGTCAGCTCCGGGTGCGGCGTGGTCAGCGGCGGTTCGCGGCGCGTGTCCACAACGGGATGCTCCGCGATCGTCGTCGCCGTCAGAACCGAAAAGTCGCCAAACAACTCGTTCGTCCGGACGAAGGACGACAGGTAACGGCCGATGTAACCGAACTGGGTCCGGTGCGCCTGGAGCGCCTTGTATTTCCGGACCACGCGCGAAGCGTCGACGGGGAAATGCTGCCAATTCACCGAACCCTCGAAAAAAATGGGCGGCTCAAGCGCATCCTCCGGGAAATAGCCTTCGGGCCGCGGCCAGCTCCGGTAGCGGAAGTGAACCAGATAAGGCCAGAGCTCCGGTTTAAGATCCGGCTCGAGGTCCCACAAGGCCACCCGCGTGAAAAGGTAAGCCCCGCGGTGATCCGGATTCTCATCTGCGGGATGAGAGACAAAAATCTTCGTGGGACGGAAAGTTTTGATGGCGGACTTCAGGTCGGAAAGAATTTCATCGCCCCGATAAGCCGCGCCCGGACGGAACGCGTTCCGGTAGGGAACCGCGGTCACGCGCGTCAGCATGTTCTCGAAGGGCGTTACCACACCCCAGTAAGCGACGAACATAGGCATGAGTCCGAAGTCCGGATATCCGAAGAAGACGAGGTCCTCTTCCTTGAGGCCGAGGATCCGGCAGGCGGCGATCGCTTCGTCATGCCGGACTTCTCCCATGCTTCGTACCGCGGCCGGAAAGAGAACAGGATGATTCCGGTAAACGGAGAAAGACAATTCGTTGTTGTCCCCGTTGGTCATGAACACGACCCGGACCGGAACCTTCATGGCCACCGCGGCCTGAATGACGCCGCCGGTCCCGAGGACTTCATCGTCGGGATGCGGCGCGATAATCAGAACCCGGTCCGTCGCCGACAACGTAACCGTGGACAGCAGAAGTCCGTCCGCGTGCACGGCCGCGGGCGCGAGCAGAACCGCGGCGGCAAGAAGCAGGGCGCATCTCTTCACGGCAGCCTGACTCCGTAGACCCACATCTCGCGCTCCTCCAATGTAAAGGGATCAACGATGACAGGGCGCTCGAGGACTGAAAATCCTTGTCGCTCGAAAAACCTCCTCGCATTCTCGTTGTCTCCGCGCGTTC
>JAYTIE010000015.1:0-17325 GCA_043732015.1 Elusimicrobiota bacterium
CTTTCGTTCGCCGAACTGCTTCCTGCCGGCGCCACTTCTCGATCTCTGCGTGGTTGCCCGAGAGCAACACGGCCGGGATGTCCCGGCCCCGCCAATGGCTCGGCCTAGTGTAATGTGGATAGTCCAGAATCCCACTCGAAAACGAGTCTCTTTCGAGTGATAAAGGATCACCAACCACGCCAGGCACCAGTCTTGCCACCGTGTCGGTAACGACCATGGCCGGCAATTCACCGCCGGTAAGCACATAGTCGCCGATCGACAACTCCTGGTCCACCCACTCCATCACACGCTCGTCGATCCCTTCGTAGTGTCCGCAGACCAAGACGATGTGCTTTCTGGAGGCCAACCGCTCCGCCGTATTCTGGCTGAGCGTCTCGCCTTGCGGCGAGAGGAAGACCACCCACGGCTTGGCGCGACTCTTCATTACGCCCAAATCTTTCAGAGCCAAGTACAGCGGCTCGGCCCGAAGCACCATTCCCGCCCCGCCGCCGTAAGGGCGGTCGTCCACTTTCGCGTGGCGGGCGTCATCGGACCACTTCCTCAAATCGTGAATCCGGAGTTGAATCGTTCCGGCTTCTTTGGCCCGGCCCAGCAAGCTGGCCGCGAACGGGCTTTCAAACATCACCGGGAAGAGCGTCAGTATGTCGACGGTCAGCGCCGGCTTTTTCACTACCGAAGTCCCGCCGGCAACTTGACGGTTATTCGTTTGGCTTCGAGATCCACCCGAAGCACGACATCTTTCAGTGCGGGAATCAGAATCTCCGACAGGCCCTGACCGATCATGAAAACATCGTTTCCACCGGTCTTGATGACGCTCGTAAAATGCCCCAGCAATTCACCCTCGATGGTCACGACCTCGCAACCGACAAGGTCTTCAACAAGCCACGTATTTTCTTTTTCCATCGTGACCATTTCAGGACAACAAAAATCCCCCTTCCAACAACGGAAGGAGGATTCTGTTATTAAACCTTCGCAGCGACGGCGGCGGCCGGCGCTTTCATCTGCGCCCAAACGCCGGACTTTTTAAGTGCGTGAATGACCGGGCCCGACACTTCGGCTCCGACGGACATCCAGTAGGCGATCCGTTCAACTTTGATGCCGTCCGGGTTCGCGACATTGCGCGGGTTATAGGTGCCGAGAACTTCAATGGGAGCGGCGTCACGGGCTGACCGGCGGTCGGTAGCGACCAGACGGAAATAGGGATCGTGCGGACGTCCGACTCTGGAAAATCTCAATCTAACGCTCATTGTATCACCAGTTCTCTTTTGAAAATAAATGCCACGAGGCAAAAACCAAGCGGTCTTATTCCCCGTTCTCCGGGATTAAGGCCGCTTAACGGTTGCCTTGCGGGTTCTTTAACTGCGGGGAGATGGTACTCAAACGAACCATGACCGTCAATTGGAAATTTAGGATTTGGCGGCGCCCAGACCGGCCGAAATCCGGGTCGTGATCGCCGAAATGCCCAAGGATTCGAGTTCAGAGAGCTTCACCCATTGAAAGCGCTCGTAAAGACCGCTCGTTTCGACCGGCGAGCCGCCGCTTTTGGGGGCAGCGACCGGCTCACACAGAAACGGCCGGACCTGGAAGACGCGGTGAGTGAGGTGGTGCTCAAAAGAAGGAAGCGCCTTTTTTACACGAACCGGCCATCCGGTTTCGGACGCCACGCCCGATTCAAGGGCCGGAATCGGCTCAACGTCAACCGCGCCTTCCACGCCGGGAAATTCCCACAGGCCACCGAACAGGCCCTCACGCGGGCGTTGGGCGAGGAGCCATTTCCCCTTCCACTCGATGACGGCGTAGAGCTTGCGGACGGTGGGGCGCTCCATCTTCTCGGCTTTCAGAGGGATGTCTTCCTGTTTTCCGTGAGCGCGGGCGATGCAATGCGCGGCCCCAGGACAGACCAGGCATTTCGGCGCCACCGGGGTGCAAACGGTGGACCCGAGATCCATCAGCGCAAGATTGATGTGGCGAGATCCTTCGCGCTTCTTCGGCTTCACCACGGTGCTGAGCTCCAGGGCGACTTTTCGCAGCACCACGAGAACCGCTTTCATTTTCGGGTCGTCTTCGATGCCGAGCAGTCGCATCATCACGCGGATAATGTTCCCGTCCAGCACCGCTGCCGGGCGGTCAAAGGCGAACGCCGCGATGGCGCCCGCCGTGTACGGGCCGATGCCCGGTAGCTTCACCAGTTCTTCGGCGGAGGAAGGAATCTTCCCGCCGTGGTTTTCCACAACCGCTTTCATCGCGGACCACAGGTTGCGGGCGCGGGCGTAGTAGCCGAGGCCGGACCACAGCGCGAGAACTTCGTTCAGATCGGCGGCAGCGAGAGATTCGAGCGTGGGAAATTTCTTCAGGAAGCGTTCGTAATAAGGAAGGACGGTGGCGACCGTGGTCTGCTGCAGCATGAATTCCGAAACGACGATGGCGTAGGGGTCTTCGGTTTTCCGCCACGGCATGTCGTGGCGCCCGCTTTTCTTGTACCAGGCCAGCAACGAGGAGCGGAATTCCTTCTGCGGCCCTCCGTTGAGGAGGGTCTCCACGGATTTTTACGACGCGGAGGCGGGCTCGTCGCCGGTTTTTTCGAGAAGGCCCAGGCGAGCGCAAAGCGTATCGAGATCCTCGGGAGAATAAAACTCGATCTTGAGAGAGCCCTTGCTGCCGTTCGTCTTCAGTTCAACGCGGCGACCGAGGAGTCGCTGGAACATTTCTTCGTAGCGGCGGACTTCCGGTATCGACTGACGCGGCGCGGCCTCGCCTTTTTTCGCCGGCTTCTGGTTCGCGACGAGCGCTTCCAGCTCACGGACGGACAGGTTTTCATTCAACACGCGACCCAGCAGGCGAAGCTGTTCGGCGTGATCGGCGACACCGGCGAGACATTTCGCGTGACCTTCGGAAATTTTCCCTTCGCGAACGGCCATCTGCACGTGTTCATGGAGGCGAAGAAGGCGCAGAGTGTTGGCGACCGTGGAGCGGCTTTTCCCGATCGCGGCGGCGACTTCTTCCTGGGTGAGCGTGTACTCGCGCATCAGCCCGTCGAGCGCGACGGCTTCTTCGAGCGCGTTCAGATCCTGGCGCTGGATGTTTTCGATGAGCGCGACTTCAAATCGCTGGCGGTTGGAAAGGGTACGCACCGTGCAGGGAACCGTAGCGAGGCCCGCCAGCTTGGACGCGCGCAGGCGGCGTTCACCAACGACAAGCTCATACTCGCCGGGGATTCCCGTTTCAGTGACCATGAGAGGCTGGGCCAATCCGTGGACCTTGATGGACTGCGAAAGCTCTTCGATCGAGGCCGGATCAAACTCCGTGCGCGGCTGATGGCGGTTCGGCTTGATGTTTCCGACGGGAATATCCCGGATTTCGGCGCCCCGCGGTGCCGGCGCGACGGCGCCGTCGGTCAGAGGCCGTTCAGGCCGGGATCCCAGCAACGCGTCAAGTCCACGTCCCAGCGCTTTGTGTCCGGCCATCACATCACCCCCGCCGGCTGCTCAATCACGGGCGGTTGCTCTTCCACCACCGGAGATTGATAGGTCCGGACATTGTTGTTCTGTAGAAATTCGTCGGCGAGAAGCTTGTACGCGCGGGATCCGACCGACTGCGGATCATAAATCACCCCCGGTTTTCCAAAACCGGGGGCCTCTGCGAGACGGATGTTCCGCGGGATCCAGTTGCGGAAGGCCTTGTTGCCAAAATGTTTCTCCACTTCCTCACGTACCTGGCGAGTGAGATTGGAGCGGCCGTCGTACATCGTGAACAGGATTCCCTCGATGGCGAGATTCGGGTTGAAGCGTTCGCGGACGAAATCGATGGTGCGCACAAGCTGCGTGAGGCCTTCGAGCGCGTAGTACTCGCATTGGATGGGGATCAGCACGGTGTCCGCCGCGGTCAACGCGTTCAGCGTGATGAGCCCGAGCGACGGCGGGCAGTCGAAAAAAGCAAAAGTAAAATCGTTCTGGACCTGCTCAAGCGCCGTCTTTAAACGCCGTTCCCGGCCTTCCAGCGCGGCCAGCTCCAGCTCGGCGCCGACCAGGTCGATGCCCGAGGGCGCCAGCGTCAATTGCGGCACTTCGGTCTGCTGAAGAACTTCGGCCATCGGCTTGTCTCCGATGATGGCGGAGTAGACGTTCGAGTCCTGTCCCTGACGGTGAATACCGAACCCGGACGTCGCATTCGCCTGCGGATCGAGGTCGACCAGCAGCGTCTTCACGTCGAGGAGCGCGACGGCGGTCGCAAGGTTGATCGCGGTCGTCGTTTTTCCGACGCCGCCCTTCTGGCTGGCAATGGCGATTTTTTTCATGGGATTAATCTCAGGCCTGAGGGACGCTTTCTTCGTCCTTGGTCGGTTCGGCGCTTTCGTCTTCGTCGGAAGTCTTCTGCCACTCCTGAACCTTCTTCACGTAACGATCCAGCAGATCCTTGGCGCCCTTGTCGGTCTTGGCTTCGGTCCACAGGTGACAATAGGCTTCGGCTCCGTCGGGAAGCACGAGAACCCAGCCTTCCGGCAGATGAATTTTGACGCCGTCCAGAAGTTCGAGCCGCTGGCCGTCTTCCACGTTCTGGGCAAGGCGCATAACCTGCCCCTTCTTACCCCACGGGCACGGAATGCGCTTATGCATGACATGGATCGGGTGCGCGTTGGTGGACCAGAACTTGGCCAGCGACGTGTTGTGATCCGCCAGCATCTCGAGAATGTGCGCGACCGCATACATCGCGTCAAAAGCGGGCTGGAACCGCGGGAAAATGAACCCGCCTTCTCCGTCGCCGACGAAACTCACGTTCGGACGGCGGGCGTAGTCGAGAATGTGGCGCGGGTTGATCGGCGTGCGAAAAACGGACGCGCCTTTCTTGGCGGCGAGCTGTTCGAGCATCGACGTTCCTCGAACCGGGTACGCGATCACCTCATTCTTGCTGTCCTGCAGAGAAAGAAGACCCACCAGAACGAGCGCTTCTTCTGAAGAGAGAACCTTGCCCTGATCGTTCACCATGAAAAGCTTCTCGGCGCCGTTGTCGAGCAGGAAGCCGGCATCCGCTTTCAGTGTGGTGACGATATTGGAAAGCTCATTCAGCGAACGGTGGAATTCCGCTTCGGTGCGCGTGACATGGTTCGTCGACGTATGCGCGTTGATCGCCACGCTGTCGACTCCCAGTTCGCCCAGGAGATCCGGAAAAATCTGCGACGCCGCCGAATGCGAGTAGTCGATAATGACCTTGAACTTGCGGTGACGAAGAACGGACGCGTTGATGTTCTTCAGGAAACCGGTGCGGTAATACTCCTGTACGCGCGGCGGAACGGAGAGCTCTCCCACATCCTGCACCTCCGCGCGCTTGAAATCCTCGCGCATGAACAACTGCTCGATGGCTTTCTCGCGCGATACCGAGATGTCGTTGCCGTCGCGGTCAAAAATCCGGATGTCCACCTGGCGCTGATCGAACGGCGACACTCGCATATGCACGCCGCCGTTTTCTCCTTCTTTGCCCATCTCGTAACGGACGATCGGCACGGGAACCATTCGCAGGTCTCCGACGCGAACACCGGTTGACAGGAGGCCGGAGATCAAGGCGCGCTTCAACATGCGGCTCGTCTTGTGCGCGTCGCGCGACGTGATCACATAGGCGCCCGCGCCCAACATGGCGCCGTAAGCCGCGCCGAGCTTGGCGCAGAATTCCGGCGTGACTTCGATATTGGCCAGACCTGTGATGCCGTGATTTCCAAAAAGCTGTTTCGTCCAGCGCTCGCCCCAGACGAGCGACGTGGAGAGGACCGCCCCTTCCTCGAGCGTCTTCTCCGGCCACATTTTGACCGAGGGCTTCAACACGGCGTCGGCGCCCACTTCACAGCGGCTGCCGACGACGGCGCCCACTTCGATGCGCGCATTCCGGCCGATGCGCGCGCCGCGGCCGACGATGGCTTCGCGAAGCGCGGCCTCGGGACCAATCAAGGTGCGATCCCAGACGACGGACTTGCGGATGCTGGCGCCTGCGCCAATGCGCACATGATTGCCGAGGACGGACTGTGTGATTTCGGCGCCGCGGCCGATGTGGCAATTCTTTCCCAGCACCACGTTGCCTTCGAAGCGAACACCTTCCTCGATCTCGCATCCTTCGCCCATGCGGACGTTCGGATATCGTTTCACCACGGTACCGATGACCTTGACGTTGGCTTTTCCCTCGAGGATATCGGTCTGCGCCACGCGGTATTCAGTCAGGTCGCCAACGTCGCGCCAGTAGCCTTTGGCGATGTAGCCGAACACGTTCATCCCTTCGGCCATCAGCTTCGGGAACAGGTTCTTGGAGAAATCGAAGGATTCGCCGGGCGGAATCATTTTCAGGACTTCGGGGCTCAATATGTAAATACCCGTGTTGATCGTGTCCGAGAAAACTTCGCCCCAGGTGGGTTTTTCGAGGAAGCGGACGATGCGGTTTTCCTCGTCGGTAATGACGACGCCGTAGGCGAGCGGTTTCTTGTGGCGCGTCAGGACGAGCGTCGCGTGGGCCTTCTTCTTCTGGTGAAATTCCCACGCCTTGGTCAGGTCGATGTCGGTGATGACGTCGCCGGAGATGACGATGAACGGCTCGTGCGACAAACCCTTGTGCTCATCGGAATCCGCCGCGAAGCGGACGCAGCCGGCGGTGCCAAGGTCGAGCTCGGGCAGCAGGTAGGACATTTTAACGTCCCAGTTCTTCCCGCTTTCAAAGTGGCGCTTGATGACGTCCGGCGAGTAATGAAGCATGCACAGAAGGTCTTTGAAGCCGTGCTTCTCGCAAAGACGCACGACGTGCTCCATCATGGGCTGGTTCACAACGGGCGCCATGGGCTTGGGCAAATTGATGGTAAGGGGGCGGAGCCGAGTGCCGAAACCGCCGGCGAGGATTATGCCGCGCATCAGAAGGGGTCCTTGATGGAGGAGTGGGTCAACATGAGGGCCGGATGATACCAAAATGATTGCCTGTCTCCCTCGACGGTAAGACCCCCGATTTGGTACGGTGTCCCCCTTCCCATGTCCACCTCGAAAAAAGTTTCGATCATCACCCTCGGCTGCGCCAAGAACCAGGCCGATACCGACAACCTGAAAGCCATGCTGGAAAAGCGCGGGCATTCGGTGGGCGGAGACGCGTCCGAAGCGGACGCCATCGTGGTGCACACCTGCTCCTTCATTGAGGCGGCCAAGCGCGAGTCCCTGGAAGCAATCATGGAGGCCGCAAAAGCCAAGGGACTCGGAAAACAGCTCATTGTCACGGGTTGCATGGTTCAACAGCACGGAAAGGAGCTTTTGGCCGAGCTTCCTGAAGTGAACGCTTTCCTCGGCACAGGCCAGCTCGCCCAGATTCCCGATTTGCTTATCACCCCCCGCGCCCCCTTTCTGGACCGCGCCAACCCGGGCGGGCTCATGGACCCCGACGCCGACGCGATCCGCGAGGTCAAAGGCCCGACCGCCTATCTCCGCTTGTCCGAAGGCTGCAGCCACCCGTGCTCGTTCTGCGTGATCCCGCGCCTGCGCGGCGGCGTGAAGAGCCGCACGGAAGAACAGATTCTGGGCGAGGCCTGGAAGCTTTCCCAGCAGGGCGTTCAGGAACTGGTCATCATCGGTCAGGACACGGGCGACTGGGGCCGCGACCTGCCGGAAGGGCGCGCACTGGCCCGGCTTCTCCGCCGGCTGCGCGAGGTCTCCGGCATCCGTTGGATCCGGCTCATGTACATGCATCCCTTTTCTTTCAGCGACGAACTGATCGACGTTTTCGCCGAATCGCCGGAGATGTTCCCCTACCTCGACATGCCGCTCCAGCACATCGACGACCGCATGCTGGGCGTCATGAAACGGAAACTGGGAGAGAAGGAAACCCGCGGCCACGTGGAGCGCATCCGCGCGCGCCTGCCGGACTTAAGCTTCCGCACCACGTTCATCGTCGGGTTTCCCGGCGAGACCGACGCGGAGTTCGAGCGTCTCAACGAGTTCGTGAAGGAAGGCCACTTCGATTATCTGGGCGCGTTCGCTTATTCCCAGGAAGAAGGCACGCCCGCTGGCCTTATGACCGAGCAATTGCCCGAGGACGTGAAGAAGGCGCGCGCGGACGCCATTTCGGAAACTCATTTCGACAATGCCCACGCAAAAGCCCAAAAGCGTTTGGGTACCGTGGAGACGGTTGTCATCGAGTCCGAGGAAGGCGACGAGGTGATCGCCCGAAGCCGTCGCGAAGCGCCCGAAATCGACGCCATCATTCGGCTTCCTGCGGCGGCCGCCCGGAAGGGACGCTTTGTTTCCGCCCGCCTCACCGCCTACGACAGCTTCGAATTCACTGCCGTTCCCGCCTGAACAAAGCTCCTGGCCCCATGCGGGCACTGCTTAAGATCGTCCCGAGACGTCCCCGGCTAGTTCGGCGATGGGGTGGAAATCTTCTCGAACTGATACATGATGTCCGCCAATGCTGGGAGGTAGGGCGGTGGGTTGGTATTGAGAGAGTTCATATAGATATAGGCTCTGGTCTTGAATGTGTTGGTGATATCGGGAGAGGAGTCCAGAATCATCGACCCGGTGAACTCGATGGCGAGCTTGTCGCGAATTCCAGCGGTCGAGTAAGGAGTTGCCAGGAGCTGGCCGTTGGGCGCCATGACGAGGGCCTGGACCCGTTCCGTCTTGATCGCCGCCGGAACAGTTCCTTCCGGCGTGAACGTCTTGTCGACGATCACGCGGCCCCGCGTCAGGAGGATGGCTTGATGAGCCGTCGACGAACTGACGACGCCGGCGCCAGGCAGCCAACTGGTGACCGGCGCTGAAACCAGCGCCGAGCTGATGTGAATATCTCCCGTCGCCACGAAAAGCACTTGTCCGTGGACGACGCCTTCCAGTGTCAGATCTCCCGAACAGTAATACACGTGATCGTCATTGTCGGTGACATTGTGGTTGGCGTAATGATCGAGGAGAGCCTGGCCGCCGGTATATCCCGGCGGGAAGATTTGGGGAACGCCGAATCCGTCGCGATACAGGGCCCTCGTAAAATCACATTCGTCATGCCTTTTGTTCGGGTTCGGGTCGTCTACATGCGCGAGGAACCGGTATCGGGTCATGTCCGAGTCCAGAACCTGAGGGAATACCGCTCCCGCGGCGAGCTGGACCGGTTGGCCCGTGGCCGGCGTTGAGATCACGATGCGGTCGCTTGCCTGGATGGGGTTCGGGCTGCAGGACGTCGTGAACTCCACGCTGTACACGTTCGTCGTCATGCCGACTGGAACCGGCTCGAATATGATCTGGGGTGCGTAGACCTTTCCCGTCACATTGGCGCCCGCCAGGATGGTCAGGGGTCCATTGATGGCGGCAAAGTAATCGGCAACGTTCGAAATTCGGGCATAGGTGTGGAGTTGGCAGGTCCACAACTTTCCATTCACGGTGCGCGAAGCGCTGGTGACGATGTAGTAACCAGCCGTTCCTGTATAAGTCACCGTCGAAGCGCGTGAGCTATAAACTTCGGAAGGCGATGCGTATTCGTCCTGTTGAAAGGTGGGGCTTAGGTAGCTGGTGGGGTCGACGGTGAGTCGACCCACGGCCTTGGCGACGCCGGTCTCAGCCAGTCGCTTGGCGGACGCGACGGCGGACGTGTGAACGTTTTTGTGCGCGCTCGAGCTGATCGTGCGGCCGACGCAAACGATGAGAACAACCAGCGCCAGCATCACGAACGTCGCGAACACCAACGTGAACCCCTTCTGGTTTCGGCCGCGAAGCCTCACTGGATGGATCGACGGGTCGTCATGGTGACACTGTAGGAAGAAACGGGCACGTTGAATGGCAAAGAAAGGTTGATCACGGCCGAAACCGCGCTGTAAGGACTTGAGGCCGACGACGGATAAGGCGAGAAAAGCGGAGCCGAGACCGTCGGCTTCGCCAAGGATTTCCTGAGAAATCTCTTTTGTGTGGAACGGTTCGGATATTGTTCCGTCCGGATCAAGTTGGCCTCCCCTCCCGTTTCGTCATATTGATACGAAATCGTACCGAAAGTGGAAGCATTGAAAATACTGGCGGTGTCATAGGGCAGCCGTGTGTCGAAGGTCCGAAGGACCAGAGTGCCGCTCGAGACCGAGACGATTGACTCACACCGGCGCACGTCTTCGGACACGAGGGTGAGAATGGTCTGCGCCTCGCTTTGGGCCTCGGTAAGACGTTGCTGACGCGCTACGTCCGTCATCAAACGCGTTCCCGCACCCGTTAATGACACGGCTATTCCCAAGATTGCGACAGCCACCATGACTTCTGGAAGTGAAAAACCTTTTTTAGAGCCCACTGCCGCCTCCCCCGCCTGATCCGGTGATCCCCAGGGAAATATTCTGGGTGATCGAGATTCCGTCGTAAGCGTCCCATGAGTATTCGTTCGAGTTATTGTAACCAGGAAGAGTCGCCGTCAAGGAAAGGTTCCGATTCGGATCGGCCACGAATTGGATGCCGGTGAAACTGTATTGCCCGGCATTGTTGCTGGTCGTCGTGAGCGCGCCGAACGGAGCGTCATCCGCCCCATTCCCGGTGCTTCGGTGGAGCGTCAATGTGACACCTGAGAGCGGCACGCCACTGACAGCGTCGGTGACGACACCACTTACGGAGGCCGCCGTCAGCACTTGCCTCAACTCCAGCGGATAGTTGTACGGATCGGCGAGCTTGTACTGGTCCGCGCTTGCAAAGTACCCAAACGGGGTTCCCCAGGAAGGTCCGATCTTATGATGGACCCACTGATTGTGCGTTACCGTCAGGTAGTACGGTTGGAATCCACCTTCGGTCAAGGGCCCTACCGTCAAATCCAGAGCCTTGTCTTCGCCTGGCTTCAAAGCCACGCCCTGAGCCGCGTTGTAGTAGTTGTAATGGACCGTCGATCGGTTGGTGGCCAGCAACACCGCGTTGTTGACGTTTACCGTGGTGGTCCACCGGAGCGCGCCCCCGTATTCGTAACAATTCACCGTGGCATTGTTCATGTTGACCGCCGAGGCGCTCACGGCGACGTAGTTGATGGATGAACCAGACTGGACCTTCGTGTACGCCTTCATCGTGTCGGTGAACGTCTTGTTGGAGGTGATGGGCCCGCCCACGTTTACCGACAGCTGAAGCCAGGTGATCTCAGAGCCAAGATTGGGAAGAATTGCATTGTTCCCATTAGACCGCAGGTCGTAAATCACCTTCCCTGAGCCATCGCGCGTCGTCCCCACGGTGTAGTTATCGTCGAACCGGTTTTGATCCGAGCGAAAGCCGCCGGTATTGTCGACGTTGGCTGGCGCGTTCGGAGTCCAGTTGTTGATGGATACGTCTCCGTCATAGGTAAACGGCGTGCCGTTGGAGAAGAAAATCCTGCCATGGACGTTGGCCAGCACGTCTCTGGTCAGGAAATAGGCGTTCGCGTTGTTATCGCTGTTCGCCATGATCTTTCGCTGAAAAACGGACTCGTCCGCCGCCCGGGGTCTTACCTCGTGCCACCACGGGTTAAACGCAACCAGGAAGGTGACAGAAGATGTCGCCGTGCTGAATCCATTCGGGGCATACGCCAGGACGGGGAGATAGGGCGCGGGGGCCACATCGGCGGGAACGGAAAGCGCATTCCCATAGTGAAGGGCATGCGGATACGCAACGTCGTCTATATTTACGAGAAAGGGCGCGACGGACTGCGCTTTGAAGGCACCGCTCGCGTCGGCGGTGGTGTCGATTGACGATGCGCTGGAATAAGTGGATCTGATCCCCCAGTCGCCCCAGGCAAAAGACCCGCTGAAGTCCTGAGTGGATGGGTAGCCCTGGAGTGAGACGATATGCGCGTCCCGGGGCTGGAAGCGGATTCCCACGTTTGCTGCTGTGGCTCCCGTACGGAAAAATTGGCCCGCGTTGTTTCCCCTAACGGCCCAGGCGGTACCGGCGGCATTTCCACGGCGAATGGTGGTGAAGTCCACACGTCGCTCCAGACCGGTGGGGATCGATACGTCGTTCCCACTGTCATAGCCGTAATGCCCGTTGGGAATGTCCAACGCCGCCATTGTTTTGGCGCCATCCCCGACCATGTACACCCAATACCGACCCCCCACGACCTGGGGATAAATGTAATTGCCGGAAGAATCGGTCCGTTGAAAGCGCTCGGCCGACGAAAGATCGTGGTAAATATCCTGTGTTGACGTTTTCGCGTACAGGTAAATATGCGCGTCCGGAACGGGCGCGCCCGTTTCATCCCTCACCGTTCCGACCAGGTGGCCCGGCGCGACCATCGGGACGGTAAGATTGGTCTGCGTGCCGCTCAAGCTGGAAACCAAGTAGGTTCTCAGGAAACTGCGGGTGCTGTTGGGCGCTTGACCCGTCCCGACGTCGTGGTAAGCCAAAACCGGGGATCCGTCAATCGTGATCGCCTCTGTCGCCGTGGCGTTCAGTTTGACTCCCGCGAGGAGGGCGATTCCGGCGCTGTCCGTCTGGCCGGAAACAAAAGCGATGTCCTGACCACGGGCGGAAACCTGAACGCCGGGGATTCCGGCGTTCGTGGTGACATCGAGCGCCTGAACGGCAACGAGGCCGCCGGCGACCTTGGAACGCATCTGTGAAACACTGAAAGAGGTTGTTTTGGTGCGCGTAACCCCTTTTTCCTTCCAGGAGGCCGTCAGGTTGACGTCCCGCGTTCGCGTCCTGAAATCAATGGGGGCGATGGTCGCGAAGACCTGGACGTTCTTGCTGGAAGTGGGTCGCAAGGCCGGCGAGGTGGACGTCATGGTGTCGAACGCACCTGCGGTCTGGTAGCGAATTTGCTCGGCGACGTTCTGAAGCTCCTCATCGACGCGCGTGTGAGTGCGGGTTGAGGTTTCTGCTTGAACAAGGTTTTGAAATGCAACGGCGCCCCCGGTCAATGTCAAACCGAGAACCACCAGACCCAAAATGACTTCGACAAGCGTGACTCCCTGCCGGGAAATATGGCGCGACATTATTTTTCTCATGGGTGCATTCAAACAGTTCTACCGTCGACGCAGCAGCGGGGCGGGCCACGTATTTATCGTCGGGGAAACACCGATAAGCGGAAACAAAGTTGTAACAACGGACAAGCTCGTTTAACTCGGCTCTTTTCCAAAAGGACTTTAGAAAGCAGCGCGATTCAGCAGGATGGATGCCCAGCTCCCGCGGGGCCGGAAAAATTTAATGGAGAACCCTGGTCATTCATGCTTTCATGGACGGGTGCCTTGGATCTGGAAAATCCGGCCACGATTCGCACCAACTGGCGTCCCCGCCGTACTATTCAATACCCCACCATACTAGGAGGCATTTTCATGTCCAGCAAAGGACTGTTCGTTCGTCTTGAAGCCAGCCCCGGAAAAGAAGCAGAACTCGAAAAATTTCTGAAGAGCGGTCTCCCGATTGTCGAGAGAGAAGGCGGAACGCAGACCTGGTTCGCCATTTCTCTGGGTGGATCGTCCTATGCGATCTTCGATACGTTCGCGGACGAAAGCGGACGCGACGCGCATCTGGGCGGCGAGCTGGCGAAACTCCTGATGGCCAAGTGGCACGACCTGCTCATCGATCCGCCGACCATCGAACGCGCCGACATCCTGGCGCAGAAACTTCCGAAGCATTAAGCGCCAGAGAGGCCCGTTTTCCTGCGGGTTCAGGCGCCCGGACGCGTGAATCCATAGGCCCACGCGATCAGGATTCCCTGAATCGGCAGCCGGATCATCAGCATGGCCTTCGTGAACTGCGGGAAGAGCTCTGGATGCAGGGCCATGTGCACGTTCGCCGGAAAGATAGCCAGCAGCAGCGCGATGATGCCCCACCCCGCCAGCCGCCTCCACCGTTCGAACATCAACATCCCGCCCAGCAGGATCTCCGCCACACCGCTCACCTGAACCAGCAACGCCTGCGCCGGAAAATACGGCGGCATGATGGCCAGATAAAACTCCGGATGAATGAAGTGATTGATTCCAGCGAGAACAAAGAACGTCGAGAACGACCGTCTCAGAAGATTACGCACGGTCAGTTCTCAATCCACTCATCCCCGATCTTGCCGGGGATGTCCTGCTTGGCGATGTTTTCGGTGAGGCGGAAGACGCTCTTGTTCAGCTGGCGGTTCAGGACCACGTCGACGAACGTGGTCTGGTTGGGTTTCAGGATGCTGTCGACGTCAGCGCTTCCGATGAAGATGGTGTCGGGGTAGCGAACGAGCGGCGAGTCAGCGGCGCACTGGACCTTGAAGCCGAATTTTCCGCCCGCCAGATCCTTCATCCGGTCGAAATTCAGGTAGTAACCGAACATCTCCGGGTTGATTTCATTCTGGTGCTTGTCGCCGAAAAATCCGGACGGCAGCGCGCGGCCGGTACCGGACGCGTCCAGGAGTTCGATCGCGTAGTCCGGCAGCGGAACACCGCGGTTGTCGGTGACGCGGAAGACGATCTGGCAGTACCGGTCCAGCTTCGAGCCGTCGTAATAGGTGTCGTTGCTCTGCAGAGCATTCGTGCGCGAATTGAAATCCGTGACGACGGCCGCATAGTCGGCGCGCGTCCGGACATCAATCGCGGAAAGAATCGCGTTCAACGCCGCGTGCGGGCCTGACGCCGGAATGCCGGCCATGATGCCGTAGGTTTTGTCGGAATGCGCCGCCTTCGGGACGACGAGATAGGCCACGCCGTCCATCACCTCGCGGCTCACGATGCCGTCGGGCGCCACGTTCAGCCGCAGCATGTTCAGGTTCGCCGCGGAAGCGCGCACGACGCCGTCCGAACCGCGCTCGTAAGTGGCCGGAACGATCGCGTCCCACAACTTGTGATCGATCCACTGGCCGGCGATGACGAAGGGAAAGAAATTCGGAGCGGCATACAGTTTCCGACGGATCCAGTCCGTGTTCAGGTCCCACTGGTATTCGCTCGCGATCTCGAGCGCGTCCAGAACTTTAAGGCCCGGCTCGATGCCGACGAGGCTCCGAAGGCGGCTGAGCCGCGATTTGCCCAGCTCAGCGAGGCGCGACCCGTTCGTGGGCGGCGCCAGCATGATGAGATGCGACATGGGCATCTGGTCCAGCGCGCCTCCGAAATACGTCGACACCCACGCGCGCGCGACAAGGCCGCCCGTCGAATGCGTGATGCAGGCGAATTCGGTTTTTCCGTATTGCGCGCCATACACATCGTGGAGCGCCGCATCGAATCCCTTCACAATATCGGCCAGCGTGATGTCGTCGTCCAGCGTGACGTACTTGGAAAGGTAAACGTCCTTGATGGTGTGACCGGCGTCGGCGAGCCGCTTCGGAAGAACGCCGTAGGTGGAGGTGGAGGAAACGTTGTAGCCGTGTACGAGGATGATGTCCATGCGCCCATTAAACAAAAAGCCCCGGTCCAGCTGAGCTGGACCGGGGCTTCTCTGTCAGATTCTTCCTGAGTTATTCCGCGATACGGCAGAGCGCCTTGGCGTCCGGCAGGCTTCCGTTGACGACGGAGGCGATGGAACCGTTGTCGCCGAAGTACGAAGCGACCTTCAGCGTTCCCAGCTCTTTCTCGTCCTGACCGATCACGAGGCCCGTGGTCGGGTCGAGGATGTCGGCGCCCTGCGAGAAGACTTTCAGCTTCTGGCCGATCTCAAGCCCGGCTTCGAGGCCCGCGTTCAGGTACACGCGTCCGTCGCGAACCGCGGCCACACGGCAGGACCACGGCTTCTTGTTCACCTGCTGCACAATGTTGTCGGTGAACTTCACGATCGCGGCGCGCAGCGCCTCGCCTTCGAGCGTCTCGTCATACTTGGACTGGTTGCCCATGCCGAGGATCTTGCCGGTCGCTTTGCGGACGATGCCTTTGCCGGAGTCGGCGAGGAGGACCTGGCCGGTCTCGGTGTCGACAACGCGGATGTCGACGGTGCACTCGACGATCTGCTGCTTGCTCTGCGTAACGATGAAGTCCTTGCCTTCCTTCTTCACGCCGAACTGGGAGATGGAGCCGGTGACGATGGCGTTCAGGCCCAGGATCTTGCCCATCTTCGCGGCGGTGTTCGGATCGATGGCGCCGGATTCACCCAGCTTCTGTTCGGCCATGATCTTGTCCAGCTTGTCGCGTTCGACGACGATGAATTTTCCCGTCTTCACGAGTTCCGTGATCAGGATGTCGGTCGCGGTGTCGCCGATGCGTCCCTGCGCGTACGGCGCCTTGTTCTCGAAGGCCACGACGCCGATCCGGCGGCGCGGGCCCGTGTACTTCGTTTCCACCTTTTCCGTTTCGTGAACGGTGGTGGGGTTCTTCTCGCGAATTTTGGTGGACGGAGCGCAGGACGCGAGGAGAAGCGTGCCGGCGACCGCCAGTCTGATGCGTTGATTCATTTTTTCTTTCCTCCGGGACTGGTTCTTTAAATTTTTCAGCGGCGGATGTTGTCGAGAAGCACTTTCCGCCCGACGGCCTGGCCCTTGGTCAGGTCCGGATCGTTTGCGAAGCCATTGTAGCGGTATCCAGGCAAAGTGCGAAGAGCGGCAATGACGGCCAGGCGCGATTCGTCATCCAGCGGCGCTTTGGCGGCCTTCTCTATCGTCTGGCGGGCCAACCCTGCCGCCAGGTTCCGTTTTGCTTCATTTGGGTCGAAGGTCAGCTGCCGCGTCGCGCCGGTGCCGGAGTTTTCCCACAGGGTCGCCCCGGTCGCCACGTCGACCATCTTCAGTTCCAGCGTCACCTTTCGCGACGCGTAGTAGCCGACATTCGTGTAATCAAAGGACTCGACGTTGCCGAAAATGAGGGCCTGCACGCCCAGGTCCCTTCCCACCTTGACCGGATCAACGATGGCCAGTTGACCGCCGTCCACGATCCCGGCTTTGTTCAGCGTCTCGTTGACCACTTTCATGTCCAGCGGGCGGTAGGGCGAGTTCTCGAGCGCCAGCTGAACGTATTTCTGAAGAATATCCGGCGCGTTCAAATCGTTCGACTCGGTGTCAAACAGAAGCACGGCTACCGTGTTAACCAGAGGAGGAACGGGTGGGGCCGGCGGCTTGCAACCGATCGCCGCGAACAGAGCCAAAAGGGCCGCGGCGGAAAGGCGCCGCTTCACGGCATTTTCAGGCGCAGGGATTGACCCTGCGTCCCGATTACTTGCAGGGGCGTGGTCTTCGAGGACTCAAGTCCTGCGGCCAGCGCCGTCACGTCGATCTTGTTCAGCTCCACTTCGAACTGCGCCATTCCTTCATCGAAGAGACGAAGCTGCAGATCCGCGACGCCCGGCTGGCTCTGGAGATGTTTGCGGACAGCTTCGACGGAGGCAAAATCTTTCACGTTCTCGACGAACACAAGCACGTTCCGGCCCTTGTTCCAGGCTTCGGGCAGTGACGTGGCCAGCTCCTCTCCGGCCAGGGCGCCCACGGTGTCGAGTGATTTCAGCC
>JAYTIE010000016.1:0-6727 GCA_043732015.1 Elusimicrobiota bacterium
CCATCAGGTCTTCCGGCTGAACGTGCTTCACAAGTTCGCCATGCGGCGCTTTCTTCGTGGACTGAACGTCCGCGCCAAATCCGAGTCCCTGCTTGCCCATGCGGTTGCGGATCACATTGTCGAGACCCTCGAACGCGCCACCGCAGATAAAGAGGATATGTGTCGTGTTCACCTGGATATATTCCTGCTGCGGGTGCTTGCGGCCGCCCTGCGGCGGAACCGAAGCGACGGTGCCTTCAAGAATCTTAAGAAGCGCCTGCTGCACGCCTTCGCCCGACACGTCACGGGTGATGGACGGCGAGTCGGACTTGCGGGAAATCTTGTCGATTTCGTCGATATAGACGATGCCGCGCTCGGCGCGCTTCACGTCGTAGGACGCGGACTGGAGAAGACGGAGAATGATGTTCTCGACGTCTTCGCCGACATACCCGGCTTCCGTGAGGACGGTGGCGTCCGCGATCGCGAACGGAACCTTGAGGAGGCGGGCCAGGGTCTGGGCCAAGAGGGTTTTTCCCGTGCCGGTCGGACCAACCAGCAGGATGTTGGACTTGCTGAGCTCGACGTCGCTGCTTCCCTTGTTGCCGGCCTTCTGTGATTTCTCAACGAGTTCGACGCGCCGATAATGGTTGTAGACGGCCACCGACAGGATGCGCTTGGCGCGTTCCTGGCCGATAACATATTCGTCGAGCGCGCTCTTGATCTGCGCGGGCTTCGGCAGGGTGCGAATGGCGTGACGCTGTTCTTCGTCGGAAATCTTCTGGAGCAGCGAGTAGGAATTGCGGATGCACTCTTCGCAAACGTAAGTGCCCTGACCGCCGATGAGCTTCAGGCCGTCACTTTTTCCTTTGGTACAGAAAACGCACTGAGGAGCGTCGCCGATAAATCCAGATTCCATTGCCATGCCTCGCTATTTCTTAAGAATGTCCAGAATCTTGCGTGGTTGAATGACTTCGTCAACGATACCGTAATCTTTCGCCTGTTCCGCCGAGAGGTAATAGTTACGTTCCATGTCGGCCTTGATTTTCTCAAGGGGCTGGCCGGAATGACGGGCGCAGATCTCGGTCAGACGTTCCTTCGTCTTCACGAGTTCTTTTGATTCGATGCGAATATCGGTCGCCTGACCCGAAATACCGCCGCCGTGGAGCAGGGGCTGGTGGATCATGACGCGGGAATTCGGGAGGCAGTACCGCTTGCCCTTCGTGCCGGCCATGAGCAGGACGGCGCCGAACGACATCGCCATTCCCATGCAGATGGTCGTCACGGGCGCCTTGATGTATTGCATCGTGTCGTACACGGCGAGACCGGCGGTCACCATGCCGCCGGGTGAATTGATGTAAAGATTGATTTCCTTCTCGGGATCCTCGGCTTCGAGATAGAGAAGCTGAGCGATGAGAAGATTCGCGGAATCGGTATCGACCGCTCCACCGAATCCACCGACAAAAATGATCCGGTCTTTCAGGAGGCGCGAGTAGATGTCATACCCGACAACCGCGCCCTGATTCCATCTCTCAATAATCGACGGGATGATCATTCACGGTCCTCCAGTTAGCTCTTGGCTTCTTTAATCTTGGCGTGCTCGAGCAGCCAGGCCAGCAATTTCGATTCGCGGACTTCGGACTCGATGCGATCCCGGTACGCGCCTTTCAGCGACTTCTCAAGGCTCGCGCGCTCGTTTTCTTTGGAGGATTCGAGAATCGAAGCGATCTTCGCCGCGACATCCTCGTCCGAGACGGTAATCTTTTCGTTGTCCGAGATGGCGTTGAAAACATACGCGAGGCGCACTTCACGCTCCGCTTCCTTCTGGGCATCGGCGCGCATTCCTTCCAGCGCCTTCACGGCTTCCGCTTCCGGAACGCCCTGGCTGGCCATGCGGTCCTTCTGGCGGCCGAGCAGATAATCGGTCTGACGCTTCACCATGCTCGGCGGGACGGCGAATTCGTTCTCGGCCAAAACGCCGTCGACGATCTGCTTTTCCACTTCCGACTTGGCGGCCTGATCGCGCTCTTTCACGAGGCTTTCGCGTACGCGGACCTTCAGGAGGTCCAATGATTCAAAACCAAGATCTTTCGCGAATTCGTCGTCCAATTTCGGAGTGTTCTTCTCCTTGATCGAGACAACGTCCACTTTGAATACGGCCTGCTTGCCCGCGAGTTCTTTCGCGGGAGAATCCGCAGGGAAGGTCACGGTGACGTCCTTCTTGTCGCCAACCTTGGCACCCAGAAGTCCTTCGGCCAGACCGGCAATCGCCTGCGGCGCCGCCATGTCCATGAGGAAATTCTCGGCCTTGCCGCCCTCTATAGCCTTGTCGTCCAAGAAGCCTTCGTAGTTGATGACCGCGAAATTGTCCTTCTTCACGGTGTCGGCTTTCGATTCCACGAGGCGGGCGTTCATGTTAGCGACGCTTTCCATCGCCTTCGTGACGTCTTCTTCTCCCACCGGCTTGGTCGTCTTGTTAATCTTCAGGCCCTTGTAGCCGTTGGCCTTGAAGACGGGGGCGATTTCCACCTGGAACTCGAACTGGAACGGCTTGATGGGATTGAACTCGGCCTTCGTGATGGCCGGCGTGTCGATGGGATGGAGTTTCTTCTGCTTGATGGCTTCGGAAACGCCTTCGCGGAGCAGCAGATCCTGAGCGTGCTCGAAAGCGGCCTCCTGGTAGTTCTGCTTCACCATGTCGATCGGGGCTTTTCCGGGGCGGAAGCCGGGTACTTTGACCTTCGTGCGCACGAACTCGTAGGCCTTCTCGATGAATTCCTGGACCTGAGGGACCGGCATCTCCACCGAGAGAACCTGGAGACAATCCTTGTCCGAAACAACTTTGACTTTCAATTCGTTGGAGAGACCGAGAACCATGACACCGTCCTTAGATGATAAGGGAATTATCTCTTTTATCGTATTGGGCAGGAAGGGAGTTGAACCCATAAGCCCTTGCGGGCACGAGGTCCTAAGCCTCGCGCGTCTGCCAGTTCCGCCACCTGCCCGGAAATAGGCTTTTTTCAAAAAATCAGTGCGCTCGGCAGGGCTCGAACCTGCGACCCTCTGGTTCGAAGCCAGATGCTCTTCCAGCTGAGCTACGAGCGCTCAAGTCGACTGCCGAAGTACGTCAGAGAAGAAAATATGGTGTGCCCAAAAGTGTCCAGGGGGATACCGCTGTGGCCCTAACTTCGAAGAGCAGCGTACCAAAATTCTGCAAGCCGCTCCACTCCCTCTCCGCTGCTGAATAAAGCGTTTAGGCAGAAGTTATTAAACTCATCGAGAACACGCCCCGCCTTCGCAGGACGGACAGAAGTAGAAGTCTAAAGTTGGCGCGTTCAGGTGAGTGTTGAAGACCGCTTTGTGAAGAAATCGAAAGCGCGGGGACGAAACTCGAAGACGCCGGGGTAATGTAAACGGAAGGCCGACAAACAATCTTATCTGCCGTGATGGCGAATGCCCTTTCTTATTTTGAAACCGGTTTCACCACTGTCAAGGGAACATGAGTGACCACAGCTCCAATGATCTCGTCTTTAAAATACATGGGAATCGCCGTGGCGTTGACAACTTTATCTTTACCCGTTCTTAAGTTACGAACCACGACTCTCCTCGAAGACTTTTCACCTTTTAAGGCGCGATAACCCGGTTCATCCTCCAGGGGAAGAGGAACCCCTGTTTTCGCATCCCTGATATGAACTTGCTGCGAAAAACTCTCGAGGTCCTGGCGCATATCTTCAGGAGCCTCAAATCCAAAAACGGCTAAAGCGGCACTATTGTTTCGAGTAATTCGGTCATCACTCACGACATAAATGACCTCCGGCACAGCGTCCATAACCGTCGTGAGTTCCGCCGCATGATGCCCTATTTCGCGGTTTCGCATTCTTAACTGCTCTTCGCTATGTTGCAGTTTCAAATTCTTCCGGTGTAAATCGGCGTAAACACCCACCTTTCTCTTGAGAATGTCAGGATCGAACGGCTTGCCAAAATAATCGCTCGCTCCGACCTCGTACCCTCTTCTCACATGAGGATCCTCTTTGTAAATGGCCGATATAAAGATAATTGGGATGTTACCGTCTTTGGCTTTGATGAGCGTTGCGGTCTCAAAACCGTCCATTTCTGGCATTTGAATATCGAGCAGGATAAGAGCAAACGTGTATTGCTCAATAAGGCTCAAAGCTTCCAGGCCGGAGTGGGCCGCGACCAAATTGTAGTCCGACGACTCGAGAGTGGCTTCCAACACGAACAGGTTTTCCGGCCGGTCATCGACCAAGAGGATGTTGATCTTTTCTTTATTTTGCATTGCGGAACTCCTGCGGACCTACTCTTGCGGTGGGGCGCGAAAACATCCGAACAGCTGCTCAAAATAGCCTAAGCGGACTTACTCCAACTAAAGCTCTTCGACGGAAAATTTTGGGCCGCACAGGAATCGAACCTGCAACCTTGTCCTTAAGAGGGACCTGCTCTGCCAATTGAGCTAGCGACCCGATGAACCAATGTGGGATTTGGAATCAGGATTTGAGGCCGAAGTATACAAAAACGAAATTTTGGGGTGATCGACGGGACTTGAACCCGCAACCTCTAGATCCACAATCTAGCGCTCTAACCAGTTGAGCTACGACCACCAAAAATTGAAGTCGGAGCTTAGCAAATGGGCCAAATCCCCGACAAACGCCGGGACTCAGCGGGGGGCAGGTTTGCGGAGCCGCTCGAAGGCGGCTGACAGGCGGTAGGAGGAGAGATCCTCGCCCACGTAGACCAGGTTCTCTTCAGGCCGCCGCACGAAACTGCTTTGGCCGTTGGCCGTCGGCTTGCCCACAAGGAGGTCAAGGACCGGCTTTTCCACCTGCGCCGCGTAGACCGTCAGCCGGGTGCCGCTGGCCGTGGAAACCGCGTACTGGTCAAAGCGCCCAGGCGAGTCGGAAACCAACGAACCGGTCGAGAAATCCCGGAGCATGGAGAGAGTGGGATCCAGCGCGCCAGGGGCAACGGGCACGGTTGAAAGTGACGGCATGGTCCAGGTGCCGGATGAGGCCTGTACCAGCGTCATCACCGCCACGCCGGGAGCGGCGAATTCAATTCGAGCAATGGCTTCCGGCTTAATTTTCGCCAGGGGGCTGGGCGCCCCTTCTTCCGGTTCCTCGCGTTTCCAGACCAGGAAAGACGCTGCCCCCAGAATCAGCAGAATCACACCGAGGTACGAGAGCCGACGGATCGTCATTGAACGGCGCCGTATTCCAGCGCGGTCCGCTCCCGCCGGGACCGCTGGCGCCGCCAGACGAAAAGCCCCATAAGCAGGGTGGCCATGGGAAGGAACACAATCATCAGATACTTCAGAAGAACGCGCACGACATCCGGCAACTTGCGCAGCGGACGCTTCTCGAAGCCCCGCGCGCGGATCTGGACCAGCAGATCGTCCTGCGAGAGCCAATCAACGAAGTTCAACGCGAGGGCGTAGTTCGTCTGGCGGGCCGGATATTCGGAACGAATGAGCCTGGAGGTGCCGAACACCACCAGCCGGCCGGGTTTCTCCCCCCCGTTGAACTTGCCCTGAACCACAACGGCCGCATTGAACGGGCCGGCCGGCGCGTCCGGATCGCGGCGCGGCTCTTCCAGCGGATTCAACGAGAACAGCCGCCGGTCCAGGTAGCTGGCGGGAGAGGTCTGGGCGACAGGCGCATAGGTGAGCCCCGGCAACGCCCCTTTGATGCGGACCGGCGACAGGAACGGCATGGTGAACGAATCAATGGCGTGCGTGGCCGGATGTTCGCGGTCAATCGCGGTGATCACCGGGAAATACGGGAAGTCGACCACGTTGACCATCTGCATGGATCCCTGCCGCGCGCGGATCTGGATCCGGTCGCATTGCGGATCGACGACAAATCCTTTCTCGATCGAGAGTCCCCAACTATCCAGCAAACCCTCCAGTCCATTGGAATTGGGGATCGCGCGGAACTGCGAAACGTTGACATCGTACTGGTCCACCATGACGCCGACGGAGCCGCCGCGGGCGAGGTAGGCGTTCAGGTTCTTCTGAACGGCCGGAGCCGAGGGCGTGCTGGGCGCAATCCACCAGACCGCCTTCACATTTTCGGGAATGGGATCCGTCGCGTCTCCCACCCGGACGTCGTAGATCTCCCGAAGCGGTTCGGCCAGTGCGTCCAGGCTGCGGGAATCCAGGGTCAGGGCGTTGCCGTTCATGAGCAGGGCAACGACGGGCTTCGTTGGATCGATCAGCTTCCGGATCCGGACGGAGATTTCGTATTCGAGACTCTGAACGTCCTGAACGAATGGAATCGCGTCGCTCTTGTCGCCGTAGCTGAAGGACAGCCCCATGAACTTTTCGGCCACCTCGCGACGGTCGCGCTCCATGACGTCGAGCTGTACCGGAATGATGCCGAGAGACAACGCCCGCTCACGCGCCTTGGGCGACTGGCTGGGATCCAGATATTCGACCCTGATTTTCCCATGGGAAGCGCGCTGGTATTCGAACAGAAGGTCCGACACATACCGCTGGTTCAGCTTGTAGACGGGCGGAAGGTCCTTTGAAAACGCGATCCGGACCACGAGGCGGTCTTCCAGTTTCGAAAGGAGCTGTTTCGTCGCGGGAGAAATGGAGTAGCTCTGTTCCGCGGACGTATCAATGCGAACGGGGAATATGCTGATCGCGAAATTTCCCGCAGCGATGATTCCCAGCACCAGCGCAGCGCCGGACCAGGAGACAAGCTGGAATTTTCGCCGTGTCTGCGTGCTCGCC
>JAYTIE010000017.1:0-17229 GCA_043732015.1 Elusimicrobiota bacterium
CTTGCCAAGGCAGACGCCTGCTTCCTTTACCTGATTGATCACGCCGCCAACGATCTCGTTCTCTCGGCTTCCAAGACCCCGCATCCGCATGAAATTGGCCATCTGAGATTAAAGATGGGCGAAGGCATCACGGGCTGGGTCGCCAAGCATCACAAGGTTGTGGCGCTGTCCAGGGACGCCTACAAGGACCCCCGGTCCCGCGGCGCGCTCCCCGAGGACCGCTACGAGGCTTTCCTGTCGATCCCGATCCTGATCAAGAACAAACCCGTCGGCGTCATCAACGTTCAGCATCGGCGCCCGCATCAGCACTCCCAGCGCCTCATCAACATGCTTTCCACCATCGGCCGACAGGTCGGCGCCGCGATCGAAACCGCACGGCTTTACGACGAGACGCGACGGCGCTCACGCGCCCTTGAAGCGCTCTCGGCGGTTTCTCACACCTTGAACCAGGATCGTTATCCGGAAGAGATCATGCAGCTCATCGTGAACATGACCGCCCAGATGATGGGTTCTTCCATCTGTTCGATCATGCTTCTCGACGACAAGAACCAGGAGCTCCGCATCGTTGCTTCCCAGTCGCTTGATCCGGGGTACCGTGACAAACCGCCGGTCAAGGTTCATGGAAGCCTTTCCGGTAAAACGGTTCAGACAAAGCAGCCCGTTGTCGTGCAGGACGTGCGCCAGGAACCGTCGTACCAGTACCGCGACCTCGCGATCAAACAGGGCCTCGTCTCCCTTCTCTCTGTACCCATGCTGTTCAAGGACAAGGCCCTCGGCATCCTGAACACCTACACATCTACCGAACACAAGTTCACCGCCGACGAGATCGCCTTCGTCCAGTCCGTCGCGAACCAGTGCGCCGCCGCCATCGAGAACACCCGCCTCCTGTCGGAAAAGCTCGCTGCCCAGGAAGCCCTCGAAGCCCGCAAGCTGATCGAGCGCGCCAAGGGCATCCTGATGACTCAGAAAAAGATTACGGAAGCGGAATCATTTCGGGAGATTCAGCGGCAAAGCATGGACCGTCGGAAATCCATGAAGGAAATCAGCGAGGCGATCATTCTCGCTCACGAGCTGGTCCAATAAATTCGTGCGGATTGCCCTCGCCCAGATCAATCCGGTTGTCGGCGACCTCGAGGGAAACACCGCCCTCATCCTGCGTTCCGCGGAAGCGGCGGTGGCGCAGGGCGCCGACCTTCTGGTCGTGCCGGAGATGGCGCTCACCGGTTACCCGCCAGAAGATCTTCTTCTCCGCGCTTCCTTTCTGAAGGACAACATCGCGGCGCTGAAAGCGCTGGCGAAACGCTTGCCCGTTACCGCCGTCATTGGTTTTGTGGATATCAAGAATGCGGACCGTTTCAACGCGGCCGCGTGGATTCAAGACCGGAAAATTGCCGCCGTCTATCACAAACGGCTTCTTCCCAATTACGGCGTTTTCGACGAAGAACGTTATTTTACGCCCGGCACCATTCCCCTCATCCGAACCCTGAAAGGCCAGCGCGTCGCGGTCACCATCTGCGAAGACATCTGGATTCCAGGCCCGCACTGGACCGCGATCAAACGGGGCAAACCGGATTTCGTCGTGAACTTGTCTGCGAGCCCCTTTCACACGGAGAAACTTCGCAATCGCCACCGCACGTTCCGCTCTTTCGTGAACACGGTGGGCACTCCGCTCGCCTACTGCAATGCAGTCGGCGGTCAGGACGAACTGGTTTTCGACGGGGCATCGTTCGTTCTGAATGACCGCGGAACCCTGGCGGCGCAGGCACCCATGTTCCGCGAGGGCGTCTACACGTTCGACGTCGATGAACGCGGGAAGATTTCTCCGCTCTGGGAAAAACCCGCGGCATTGGACGGTGTGGATCAGGTTCTGGACGCGCTCGTGCTCGGCCTTCGGGACTACGTCCGGAAAAATCGTTTCTCCAAGGTCGTCATTGGAATTTCCGGCGGAATCGACTCCGCTCTCGTGGCCGCGCTGGCGGTCCAGGCGCTGGGGGCTGACAATGTGACCGGCGTAACGATGCCGTCGCGCTTCAATTCCAAAGAAACAATTTCAGACGCAGGGAAGCTTGCCGCCAACCTCGGGATCCGGTTCATGGAGATCCCGATTGAAGCGACCCACACCAGTTTCCTGAAAGCGCTCGCGCCCGCCTTCACCGGAACGAAACCAAACGAAGCCGAAGAAAACATCCAGGCGCGCGTGCGCGGCACGCTCCTGATGGCGCTATCCAACAAGTTCGGCTGGCTCGTGCTGACAACCGGGAACAAATCCGAGGTGTCCACCGGCTATTGCACGCTCTACGGCGACACCGCGGGCGGCTTCGCGGTGCTGAAGGACGTTCTGAAAACCTCGGTCTACGCGATTTCACGCCGGATCAACGAACGCGCCGGGCGCGACGTGATTCCGGAGAGCACGATCACCCGTCCGCCGACCGCCGAGCTGCGGGCCGACCAGAAGGACGAAGACTCCCTCGGCGCCTATTCGGAACTGGATCCGGTCATCGTCGCCTACGTGGAAGAGAACCGCTCGCTCCGCGACCTCATCGCGAAGACGCCCGGCAAAGCCGCCTATTTTGAAAAGGTCCTGGGCCTCATCGACCGCAGCGAGTACAAGCGCCGTCAGGCGCCTCCCGGCATCAAGATCACGCCCCGCGCTTTCGGTCGCGATCACCGGATGCCGCTCACAAACCGTTACCGTCCGGCCTGATCTCCCAGCTCTGCTTCGATATCCGCCGCCTTCTTTCCCGCCTCCTCACCGCCCGGGTATGACGCCGCGGCTCTGAACAGACGCAACGCCGTCTCCAGCCGTCCCGAACTCTGCGCGGCTTCGGCCTTGCCCATGATCTCGTGAACGTCGACGGAGTCTATTGAACTTCCGCTGTCCCGAGGCGCCTCCGCGCGGCGGACTCGCTTTTTCACGGGTGGTAACTCAGGAACCGGCGGCGGGAGGGATGCGCGCCAGCGCGTGTCGGCGTCGTCCCACCTCTTCTGAAGCTGGGAGCGACCCTGAACGGACAGGGTGGGCGACAACCGGTCCCATGCGAGGGCGCGCGTCAGGTCATTGCGAGCATCCAGCCAGCTTTCGGATTTTTCTGAGGCAGTGGCGGCAGCCAGCGAGTCATCCAGTGGGGAAGCCAGGCAGAGGGAGTGCGTAGAACACATCAACAACAGGATCAACTTCTTCATCTCGATTTCCTTTGAGGGGAAGCGAGGGGGCGACGGGGAGGGGCGGGAGAGGAGGCTACTAAAGAGATCGCGCGGCGAGAAAGGCCGGAAGCTGGTCGTGAGGCATGGTCTCGACGCCCAACTCGCGGGCCCAGTCCAGCACACCGAGATCAGCGGACACGAGCGTTGCGCCGGTTTCATACGACAGCAAAAGCATGTCCACGTCAGGGCGAGAATCCAGCATGCCTTCCCGCATGATGTGGCGATAGGTGTCACGGAGACGGGTGATCCATTCGGCATCCGCACGCGGGCCCTTCTCTCCGGGCGCCGGAGTTGGCGGTGGCGTTTCGCTCAGTGCGTCGCGAACGGTTCGCTCGGCCAGCCGGAGGGCGCGGTCCATCCGGTCCCGCATGCTTTCCACCAGCTTGTAGACAAAAATTCCGGGCACCTTGGTCTCGTTCCGCTTGGGCGCCTGCTGACGGACCAGTATCGCCAGGTCCTTCGGAATTTTCGACTCGTCGGCGAAGTGCATCAGTTCCGCGTAAACCGCGGGCGGCATGAGGAAATCCACGCCCTTCGTGCGGGAAACCTGCTGGAGGAAAGCGATGAACGCCTCGGTCGGAGATCCGCCGAAGGCGGTCGACGAAGCGGGATTCACAAAGAGACTGGTATCGAGAACGACGGCGCGGTTCATGAAATCAGGGCAGGAGCCGCTTACCAGCTCGAGACGGGACGGTTCTTCGTGTCGGCTTTCCAGCTGTTCACCGCGACGAAGCCATTCAGAGTGGAATACATCCAGTCGCCGCGGTTGTCGAACCGGTCCTGAACGGTGCTCATCCGGTCCGCATAGAGATGCTTCAGGTCGACGGCGGGCATTTCCTTCAGATACTTCGGGACGATGGAGGAAGACAACCGGGTCTCCGGCGTTCCTTCGTCCGATGGATAGAGGCCAAAGTTGTCGGAATAATAAATCGCCAGGGCGCCACGAAGATCGCCCAGGCTGGTCTTGGTCCGGCCCTCGCGGGATTCGTAAATGGCTTTCTGGAACTTGGGGTATGTGATCCCCGCGACGGCACCCAACACCGCTACCATCACGAGAACCTCAAAAATGGTCAATCCTGAATTCTTTCTCACGCCGCTACCTTGCCGCTTTTTTCGCGGCTTTTCAAGTCATCCATCGTCGAAGCGACAAAAAAGCCCGCCCAGCGGAGCTGGACGGGCTTTTCGTTGGAAGTCACCTGCGGATCTCCCAGGCCTGCGGTTAGGCAGCCACCCGGAAGGGCCAGACAGATTTATTGCGGGATGATGACGTTCGCAGCTTTCGGGCCGCGCTCGCCAGCGACTTCGTCGAACTGAACCTGCTGACCTTCCGTCAGGCTCTTGAAGCCGTCGCCGGAGATCGAGGAATAGTGAACGAACACGTCACCGGATCCGTCTGCTTTGGAGATGAATCCGAAGCCCTTCGCATTGTTGAACCACTTAACTGTTCCGTTCTGACTCATTTGAATGTTACCTCTCTGTTTTTCTTTTGACCCTTCAGGTGGCTCGAGCGGCGCAAAGACGCACGGGCACCCTGTCGGGAAATCTGTATGGGCATAAAAGATAGCGGGTTAATCGAGTGAATCCATTAAAGGAAGTTCAACGTAGATCGGCGAGGAAAGGCCGGTGCCGAATGTGCAGGATTAAGACGAACATCTCTCATGAAACTTGACTCATTATGCCACGCCGAGGCCAGGACTGCAAGATTTCTTTTCGACGGGCTCGTGATCACTGCGGCGGATCGATCCATTTTCCGTGCGTTTTGATGAGATCGATGAGCCTGTTGTCGGCGTCATCGGTCGGAATGGATTTCTCAACGCAGGTTTTCCCCACGTACAGATTGATCTTTCCGGGACCGCCGCCGACGTATCCGAAATCCGCGTCCGCCATTTCACCGGGACCGTTCACGATGCAGCCCATGATCGCGATCTTCACGCCCTTCAGGTGTCCGGTCTTGGACTTGATGCGTTCCGTTGTGCTCTGAAGATCAAACAGCGTCCGGCCGCACGACGGGCACGACACGAACTCGGTCTTCGTGATGCGCGTCCCACAGGCTTGAAGGAGGTTGTATGAGAAATCGAGTTCGACGTCGGACAAAGTGGCCGTCGAACAGAAAATGGCGTCGCCGATGCCGTCGCAGATGAGCGATCCCAAAACAGCGGCCCCATCCAGGCTGGAGAAGGGACCCGGCCAGGACAGCAGGACGGGTACGGCCATGCCGACCTGCTGGAGGCGCGCGGCCAGAGCGCGCGTCGCGTGCACCGACATCGCGGCGGGGCCTTCCAGCGAGAGAACCAAGGAGATCTTTTCTCCTCCGAGCCGGCCGGCCAGAGACAACAACGCGTCCACGGATCCGGACCGCAGCACGAGCGGCGACGACGCGGCACGAAGCGCGCCAAGAAGACGACCGATCTCAGCCTCCGACGGCGCCTTTTCAAAACGGTAGGCATAGCCTTCTGCCGGAACGAACGTCTCCGGCAGATTCCCCTCGCGGTAGGTGACGAGGCAGGCGAGCCGGGAGGTTTCCTTCTGGATGTCTTCCCGGAATTCCTGATAGAGCGAATCAAAATTCTCTCCGCCGGCCACGATGTCCAGAATTTCGGGCGGCGTGTCTTTCTTCAACCGGTGCTCCATCAACGCCATGACATCCTTAGCGACGTCGAGGCGCAGTTTCAGGGCCGACACCACGCGAACGGGCGCTGAGCCGCCGACCACGATGGGCCCAATCATGACGGGTTCCGATGTCCGGCGGGTGGTATCGCCCAGATAAGGGAGGTTTTCCAGCGCCGCGTGCGGGTACGACGCGACGGGACCGCCGGAGCTCGAATATCTCGCGGAAATTTCCTGCGCGACCGGAACCTCGCGTTCCGGATCTTCCGTCAGAGAAACGCGAATCGTGTCGCCGATGCCGTCTTCGAGGAGGCTGCCGATGCCGGCCGCCGACTTGATACGGCCATCCTGACCGTCACCCGCTTCGGTGACGCCGAGATGAAAGGGATAGTCCATCCCTTCGTTCTGCATCTGGACCGCGAGCAGGCGGTAGGCCGCGACCATCACGCGGGGATTCGATGCCTTCATGGAAAGGATGATGTCGTGGAAATCGTTCTTCCGGCAAATGCGCACATATTCGAGCGCGGACTCGACCATGCCTTCCGGCGTGTCGCCGTAGCGGTTCATGAGGCGGTCGGAGAGCGATCCGTGGTTGGTGCCGATGCGCAGGGCGCGCTTCAGGCGTTTCATTTTTTCGACGAGCGGCGTGAACCGGTCCTCGATCCGGTGGAGCTCGGAATCGTACTGTTCCTGCGTGTATTCCCGGACGCGGAAGAGCTTTGAATCCACGTAGTTGCCCGGATTCACGCGGACCTTCTCGACGAAATCGGCCGCTATCATCGCCGCTTCGGGACGAAAATGGATGTCGGCCACCAGGGGAACCAGACAGCCACGCTGAATGAGGGCGGACTTGATCTTCTCGAGATTGCGCGCGTCCACTTCGTTGGGCGCCGTGATGCGGACGATCTCACATCCCATGGCGGCCAGACGCAGCGTCTGTTCGACGGTGGCGTCCGTGTTCATCGTGTCCGTCGTCGTCATGGACTGCACGCGAAGCGGGTTGTTGCCACCGACGGCGACCGAACCCACCATCACCACACGGGCGTGACGGCGCTTATAGGAGAAGGGGTTGTATGAAAGACGGGTGAGAGACGGGGGCGGAGCGTGTTGAGCCATAAATCTGTGCCTTGAAGCGGCTAAAGCCGCCGCGCCAGCCTACTTGGAGAGCGCGAAATACCCGAGAACGAAAAGGTCGATTCCCGGAACGATCATGAGCGCGCCCATCCACCCAGGTTTCCCGAGGCGGTTGGCGACGCGAACCCAGACATAGATGCCGACGGCGATGTTCACGAACGGAACCAGAAGGCCGATGAACCACCAGTAGCTCAGCTGCGCAAGCCGGATCATCATGAGGACCTGAAGGACCGGAACCCAGGCCCACCACGCGCGCTCATCGTTGAGCTTCTTTCCGATTTTCGAAAGGCAGTAGCCGAAGAAAATGTAGAGGGCAATGAGGATCAACGAGGGAAGAACAGCATTCTGATCATTGTTCATTACAGTAGCTCCGTGACACCCATGAGATATTTATCGACGCCCTGCGCTGCATTGCGGCCCTGCTTGATGGCGCGGACAACCAGGGACTGGCCGATGGCCATGTCGCCCGCCGCGAAAACGCCTTCCTTGCTTGTCATGTGGTTCGCATCCACCTGAACGTTGCCCCGTGCATCAAGGGCGACACCCAGCTGCTGCACCATACCATCATGAACGGGGTGAACGAAACCCATCGCGAGAAGAACAAGGTCAGCCTTGAGAACAAATTCGGATTCGGTGACTTCCTTCATCTTCATCTGGCCCTTCTCGTCGCGCTCCCAGCCCACCTTGACGCCGTGAAGTTCCTTCACGACTCCGTTCTCACCGACGAATTTCTTCGTCAGCACACTGTACTCAATGGTACCGCCTTCCTTGTGGGAAGACGAAAGACGGAGGACGCGAGACCATTCCGGCCACGGGTTGTCGGCCGGACGGTCGACGGGCGGCTTTGCCAGAAGCTCGAGGGAGGTGACGGACGCGGCGCCCTGACGGGTGGAGGTTCCAATGCAATCCGAACCCGTGTCGCCGCCGCCGATCACGATCACGTGCTTGCCCTTCGCGGTGATCGCTTCCTTTTCGAGGACGACGTCGCCCGCGACGCGCTTGTTCTGCTGCGGGAGAAATTCCATCGCGAAGTGAATGCCACCCAGTTCTCGGCCCGGCGCCGGCAGGTCGCGCGGCTTTTCTGACCCGCCGCACATGAGAACGGCGTCGAAATCCTTCAACAAGGAATCGATGGTGATATTCTTCCCCACGTGCGCGTTCGTGCGGAACTCGATGCCTTCGGCCTTGTAGAGGTCCACACGCCGGTCGACGATTCTCTTCTCCAGCTTGAAGTCCGGAATGCCGTAACGAAGCAGGCCGCCGACGCGGTCGCTTTTTTCAAAAACGGTGACGAGATGGCCCGCCTTGTTCAGCTGGGAGGCGGCCGCGAGGCCCGCGGGGCCCGAGCCGACGACGGCCACTTTCTTGCCGGTGCGCTTCAGCGGCGGCTCCGGCTTGATCCACCCTTCGGCGAAACCTTTCTCGATGATGCTGTACTCGTTCAACTTGATGCTGACGGCCGGCGCGATGAGACCGAGGACGCAGGCAACTTCGCAGGGCGCCGGGCAAACGCGTCCGGTCATTTCGGGCAAATTGTTGGTCAGCGTCAGACGGTCGAGCGCGTCCTTCCAGCGGTCGCGGTAAACGAGGTCGTTCCAGTCCGGGATCAGGTTGTCGACCGGGCATCCCCAATGGCAGGTCGGTACGCCGCAGTCCATGCAACGCGCGCCCTGTTCGCGAACCTTGTCTTCCTTGAGAGGAATGGTAACTTCCTTGTAGTCGCGAACCCGCTCTTCAACCGGGCGGTACGACATATCCTCTTTCGGATATTTGATAAAGCCGCGTGTTTCACCCATGATCTATCGCGCTCCCGCCGGGGTTGTGGTGCCGGTTGCCTGTGGCTTCTTGCCGGCGCGCTCACCCAACGCACGGCGGTATTCCTGAGGGAACACCTTCACGAACTTCGTCAGCGACTTGTCCCAGTCAACGAGGAGACGCTGGGCGACGGTGCTGCCGGTAAGCTGGAAATGTTTCTGAACCAGATCCTTGAGCGCAGCCTTGTCGTCGGCCTCAACAACGCTTTCGAGGTCCACCATCCCAAGGTTGCAGCGCGTCTGGAAGGTGCCGTCGGCGTCGTAGATGTAAGCGATGCCGCCGCTCATCCCGGCCGCGAAGTTGCGGCCGGTTCTGCCGAGTACCGCGACGATTCCGCCGGTCATGTATTCACAACCGTGGTCTCCAACGCTTTCGACAACGGCCTTAGCGCCGCTGTTGCGCACCGCAAAACGTTCGCCACCCATGCCGCGGAAGAAGGCTTCGCCTTTCACCGCGCCATACAGCGCCACGTTTCCGATGACGATATTTTCTTCCGCCACGTAGGTCGCCTTCTTCGAGGGATAGACGATGACACGTCCGCCCGAGAGCCCCTTGCCGATGTAATCGTTCGCGACGCCTTCAAGCTCGAGCGTCACGCCCGGAGCCAGCCACGCGCCGAAGCTCTGACCGGCGGAACCGGTGAGCTTCACGTGGATGGTGTCGGCGGGAAGTCCCGCCTCTTCCCAGCGCTTCGATACTTCGCTCGACAGTATGGCGCCCACGGCACGATCGAGGTTGCGAACCTCAACGTCGATCTTGACCGGCGTCTTCTTCTCGAGCGCAACCTGCGCTTTCCGGATTAAATCGTAGTCGAGCGCCTTGGACAGGTCGTGTTCCTTGTTCGAAACCCAACGGATATCTGTCGCGTCCTTCACGGTCGGCTTGTAGAGGATGGCGGAAACGTCTACGCCCTTGGCTTTCCAGTGGTCCACGGCGGGATCGGTTTCGAGACGGTCTGAACGACCGATCATCTCCTCCACCTTGCGGAAACCCATCTTGGCCATCAACTCGCGGATTTCCTCGGCGAGGAACGTAAAGTAGTTCACCACGTGCTCAGGCTTTCCCGGGAATTTCTTGCGAAGCTCCGGGTCCTGCGTCGCAACGCCCACGGGGCACGTGTTCAGGTGACACACGCGCATCATGATGCAACCCGTCGCGACGAGCGGCATGGTAGAGAAACCGATTTCGTCGGCGCCCAGGAGGAAGGCGACAACGGCGTCCCGCGCGGTCTTGATCTGGCCGTCGGTCTGAACGCGGATCTTTCCGCGCAGATCGTTCATCACGAGCACCTGCTGGGTTTCTGAAAGTCCGAGCTCCCACGGAAGGCCCGCGTATTTGACGGACGTCAGAGGAGACGCGCCCGTTCCCCCTTCGTGGCCGGCGATGACAACGAGGTCCGCGTTGCCTTTGGCGACGCCGGCGGCAATCGTGCCGACGCCCACTTCCGAAACCAGCTTCACGCTGACGGCGGCGGCGGGATTTCCGTTCCGCAGGTCGAAGATGAGCTGCGCCAGGTCTTCGATGGAATAAATGTCGTGATGCGGCGGCGGCGAGATCAGCGTCACTCCGGGAATCGAGTTGCGGGTCGCCGCGATTTCGTCGGTGACCTTCGTTCCGTGAAGCTGCCCCCCTTCGCCGGGTTTGGCGCCCTGCGCCATCTTGATCTGGAGCTCGTCGGCGTTCACCAGGTAATGGCTCGTCACGCCGAAGCGTCCCGAGGCGACCTGCTTTATCTTGGAGCGCTTCGAGTCGCCGTTCGGCAACGTCTTGAAACGGACCGGGTCCTCTCCGCCTTCACCGGTGTTGGAACGACCGCCGAGACGGTTCATGGCGATCGCGAGTGTCTCGTGGACTTCGCGGCTGATGGAACCGAAGGACATGGCGCCCGTGCAGAAACGTTTCACGATCGCGGATACCGGCTCAACTTCGTCGATCGCGATCGCCTTCTCGGCCATGCGAACCTTCATGAGTCCGCGAAGCGTGGCGAGGTTGTGGTTGTGCTCGTCGATAAGACGGCTGAAATCCTTGAAAGCCTGGCGGTTGTTGTTGCGAACGGCGTACTGGAGCTTGTGGATGGTCGCCGGATTGACCATGTGGTACTCACCGGCTTTTCTCCACTGATAGAGTCCGCCGACTTCAAGCTCCTGCGACGCGCCCTCGACGTCCGGGAACGCGTGACGATGGCGCATGAGAGTTTCTTCTGCGATCGTCTCGATGCCGATGCCGGCGATGCGGGACGCCGTGCCGGTGAAATATTTTTCGATGACCGCGTTGTTCAAACCGACGGCTTCGAAAATCTGCGCGCCGCGGTAGCTCTGGATGGTCGAGATGCCCATCTTCGCTATGATCTTCAGAAGACCTTTCCGGGTCGCCTTGATGTAGTTCTTCGCCGCGTGATCGAAATCAAGCGCCGCCGGGAGAAGCCCCTGATGGAGCATGTCCGAAATGGTGTCGAACGCCACGTACGGATTCACGGCGCCCGCGCCGTAACCGACGAGCAGAGCGAAATGCTGAAGCTCGCGGGCTTCTCCGGTTTCGACGGCAAGGCCGACCTTCGTGCGCGTTCCTTCGCGAATCAGGTGGTGATGCACGGCAGCGGTCGCCAGAAGCGCGGGAATCGCGACGTTGTCCTTGTCGAGACCGCGGTCCGAGAGAATCAGAATGGTGTAGCCCTGACGAACGGCCTTGGACGCTTCCTGGCAAAGTTGCTGAATCGCCGGCGCCAGGCCATCGACACCTTTCGCGGCCTTCCAGAGCATGGGCAGCGTGATCGCCTTCAGTTTTCCCTCGTTGATCCGTTTTATCTTCTCGAGGTCCTTGTTGGAGACGACCGCGTGCGGGAGTTTCAGCTGATGGCACTGCTCCGGCGTTTCTTCGAGCAGATTTCCTTCGCCGCCCAGCGTGGCTTCCGTGGACATGACGAGCTCTTCGCGGATCGAGTCGATCGGCGGATTGGTGACCTGCGCGAACAGCTGCTTGAAATAGCTGTAAAGGAGTTTTGACTTCTCGGAGAGAACCGCGAGCGGGGTGTCTTCACCCATCGATCCCACGGCTTCCTCACCCTTCGCGGCCATCGGGTGAAGAATGATCTTCACATCTTCGAGCGTGTAACCGAACGCTTTCTGACGGCGCAGAACGGTGGAGTGATCCGCTTCCGGATAGCTCGGCGGTTCCGGGAGATCTTCAAAACGGACAAGGTTGTCCTTCAGCCACTGGCCGTAGGGCTTCCGGCGCTTCAGGCCATCCTTAATTTCCTCATCGGCGATGATGCGACCCTGCGCCATGTCGACAAGGAACATCTTGCCAGGCTGAAGGCGGCCCATCTGAACGACATTCTCCGGCGCGATCGGCAACACGCCGACTTCCGACGCCATGACGACAAAATCATCTTTCGTGACGATGTAGCGGGACGGGCGGAGACCGTTCCGGTCCAGGATGGCGCCGATCACGCGGCCATCGGTGAACGCCATCGACGCGGGACCATCCCAGGGCTCCATGAGGCAGGAATGATATTCGTAGAAAGCTTTCTTGTCGGCATCCATGGACTCGTGACCGCTCCACGATTCGGGAATCATCATGAGCATCGCGTGGGGCAGCGACCGGCCGGTGGCGACAAGAAGCTCGAGGGCGTTGTCGAAAATGGCGGAGTCCGATCCGCCGGGCGTGATGACCGGAAGAATTTTCCGGATGTCGTCGCCCAGGTTCGGGGCCGAGAAAAGGGTTTCGCGCGCGTGCATCCAGTTGATGTTGCCGCGGAGCGTGTTGATTTCGCCGTTGTGCGCGATGTAGCGGAACGGGTGCGCCAGGTCCCACGACGGGAACGTGTTCGTGCTGTAGCGGGAATGAACGACGGCCAGCGCGCTGACCATGTCGGGATCCGCCAGGTCCGGGAAATAGGGATGAATCTGGTCCGCCATCAACTGGCCCTTGTAGATAAGGGTGCGCGACGAGAGGCTGGAGACGTAGAACATCTTCTTGTTCACGATCTCGGAGGTAGAAACCTTTCGCTCGGCAACTTTGCGGATGACGAGGAGCTTCAGTTCGAGCGCGTCCTGCGACTTCACGTTGGCGCCCTTGCCGACGAAAATCTGACGGATCATCGGCTCGACGCTGCGGGCGACATGACCGATGGCGGACGACACCACGGGAACATCACGCCACCCGAGAAGAACCTGGCCTTCTTCGGTGATCGCCTGTTCCAGCGCGGCGACGCAGAAACCGCGCTCGTCCTTGTCGTGAGGCAGGAACACGATGCCGGTGCCATAGTCGCCTTCCGAGGGGAGTTTGATCCCTTCCTTCGCGGCGACTTTCTTCGAAAATTCGTGAGGAAGCTGGATGAGAAGACCCGCGCCGTCACCTGTCAGGGGATCGCAGCCGGTGGCGCCGCGATGAGCAAGGTTCGCGAGGATGGTGATACCGTCCTCGATAATCTTGTGGGATTTCTGTCCCTTCAAATGACAAACGAAACCCACGCCGCAGCTGTCTTTTTCGTTCAGCGGGTCGTAGAGGCCTTGCTTGGGCGGATAACCTGGTATTGCCATTGGAATAACGCTTTGAATCGGTGGGCGAGCCTAGCGTTTAGCGGCTGCAGCGATTCTTGAGTTCGGGGAGATGGGGCCCTCGGTCAGAGTGCCCGTTTTGAGACGGAAGTCCATACGTGATTCGGGATAATAACACAGAACCCGGGTGGGTGCAATTCGCCCCCGCACCCTATTCCCAGGTCCGCCCGTCCCGGGCCAGCATCGCGGCGCTTTCTTCAGGTCCCCACCCGCCCGACGGATAGGCCGGAAGTGGGGGTTTTGCGGTCTTTTCCCAATATTCCGCGATGGGATCGATGATTCTCCAGGCTTCCTGAACACTATCGGACCTGGCAAAAAGGGTCTGATCTCCCAACATGGCGTCCTGAAACAGCCGGGCGTAGGACTCCGGAGGCGGGGTTTTAAAGGTTTCCTGATACCCGAAGTTCATGGTCACCGTGCTCATGCACAGCTTGGGTCCGGGGTGTTTCGCCTCGAACTGCATGGTGATTCCTTCATCGGGCTGAATCCTGAATTTCAGGATGTTGGCCGACAGCTGCTCCGCCAGGAGCGGCTTGAAGATCGACGTCGGAACCCGTTTGAAATGGACCGACACGGAAACCGAGCGTTCGGCCATGCGCTTGCCCGAACGGATGTAGAACGGCACGCCCTGCCAGCGCCAATTGTCCAGCTCGAGGCGGACGGCGGCAAAGGTCGCGATGCGGGACGTCGGGCTCACACCCTTTTCCTGAAGGTAGCCCGGCACCGCAGCGCCATCAATTTTCCCGGGCGCATATTGGCCGGCGACGGTGTTGCGGATCACATCCGCTTCTTTCATTGGAAGAATCGACTTGAGAACGTCGTTGCGACGGCTGCGAACGGAATCCGCGGCCAGGCTGCTCGGCGGCTCCATCGCGATCAATGTCAGCAGCTGAAGCAGGTGGTTCTGGAACATGTCCCTCAGGACGCCGGCCTGCTCGTAATAGCCGGCACGGTGCTCAACGCCCAGCTGCTCGGACGCCGTGATCTGCACGTGATCGACAAAGTTGCGGTTCCAGACCGGTTCGAACAGGATGTTGGCGAACCGGAACATGAGAATGTTCTGAACGGTTTCCTTCGCAAGATAATGGTCAATGCGGTAAATCTGTTTTTCCGAGAGATGCGTCCGCAGGCTCTTGTTCAGCTCTTCAGACGTCGAGAGCGAACTGCCAAAAGGTTTCTCAATGACGACGCGAACCCAGCCATTGTCGCTGTCGGGCCGCGCGAGACCGGAGGTGCCGAGCTGAGCCACGATCGAGGAGTACACGGTCGGCGGCGTGGAAAGATAGAAGACGCGGCGGCACTTCACGCCGTAGGTCTTATCGAGCTCGGTCAGCTTGGCTCCGAGACGCTGATAGAGATCCGCGCTGCCGTAGTCGCCACTCACGTAATGACACTTCTTCGAGAACTCGTCGGCCGGCGCGGGTTCCGCATCCTGGGGAAGAGACGCGCGGACGTGGTCCTGGAAGGCGGCATCCGACATGTCGGTGCGCGCGACGCCGATGACGTAGAACGTCTTCGGCATCAGATCATGCGTGCGAAGATGATAGAGCGACGGGAGAAGTTTGCGCTGCGTCAGATCGCCGGACGCGCCGAAGATGACGATGGCGCACGGCTCGGGGATCGGCTCAAGAAGGCAAAGTTCTTCTTTCGTGTAAACTTTGGATGCGAGAAAGGCCTGCTGCACGGCGTCCCTTACTTGTCGAAGCCGGCCGGCTTGATGCCCTTCTGACCCGTGGCGGCGGACACACCGCCGGCGCCAGCGCCGGAGATGCGCTTGTCTTCCGACACCTTCACAACCGCATGCCCGCCGAACTGTGCCCTCATCGCTGAAAGAACCTTGTTGGTGAATGCGTCTTTCTGACGGGAGAGAAACCGCTGGAAGAGGGACGCGGTGATGACGGGAGCGGCGACGCCGGTCTCGACGGCCTGCAGCACCGTCCAGCGGCCTTCGCCGGAATCTTCGACGTATCCGGAAACATCGGAGAGGGCTGGATCTTTCTTCAGGGCCTCGGCCGTCAGTTCGAGAAGCCACGAACGAATCACGCTGCCCTGCTGCCAGAGATTGGCGACCTTGTAGGCGTCCGGCTTGAACTCGGACGCCTGAAGAATTTCAAATCCTTCCGCGTAAGCCTGCATCATGCCGTACTCGATGCCGTTGTGAACCATCTTCACGAAATGGCCCGCGCCGTTGCCGCCGCAGTGCATGTAGCCGTTCTCCGGCGCGAGGTCTTTTATGAGCGGCTCGATGTGTTTGAAATCCTCGGGCGTGCCGCCGACCATCGTGCAGTAGCCGATCTTGAGTCCCCAGATTCCGCCGGAGACGCCCGCGTCGAGGTAGCGCAGGCCTTTCGCCTTCAGTTCGCCCGCGCGACGGATGTCGTCTTTGTAGTAGCTGTTGCCACCATCAATGATCAGATCGCCTGATTTCAGGAGAGAGGAGAGCAGCCGGATGTGTTCTTCCAGAACGGCGCCGGCCGGCAGCATGAGCCAGACGATCCGCGGTCCTTTCATTTTCGCGACGAAATCTTCGAGCGAGTTGGTCCCGATGGCGCCGTCGTTAACCACTTCCTGGACCTTGGACGCGGTTCGGTTGTAGACCACCACTTCATGTCCGGCTTTCAACAGACGCCGGGCCATGTTCATGCCCATACGTCCAAGACCAATCATGCCGATCTGCATGAATCCTCCGGGAAAATCAGGTTTTTTAAATCAGGCTTTGGGGGGCGTGTCGGTCTTGTCGTCGTCGGCGGCGTGCGACATGCCGTCCTTGAATGACTTGACGGATTTGCCAAGGCTCTTGGCCACTTCCGGGAGCCGCTTGGCGCCAAAGAGAAGAAGAACGATGAAGAGAATGACGATGAGTTCGCCCATTCCAAGATTCGGGAACATGATGCCTCCTGTCCCAAAAGCGGGACGGGTTTCAGTGTAGCAATTTGAGGCGGAAAGGCAGGAGCGGGCGCAAGCCCGGGCTTAGGATCGGGCGAGCTGGCGGCTTTGGGCGGGGATATTCAGGAGCTGGGGGACGGTGACGAGTTCGAACCCTTCCTGACGAAGCGCGGTGATGATCTCCGGGAGGGCGTCGACCGTGGTGCTGCGGTTTCCACGGCCGTCCGGAGAACCGTCATGAAGAAGGATGATGGAACCGTTCCGGGTGTGCCGGACGATCCGCCGGACAATATTCGCCCGGGAGGGCTGCGACCAGTCCTTCGGACTGAAGGTCCACTGAACGAGTGAATATCCGAGCCGGTTCGCTTCCTGAATCACCTTGCCGTCGGCAGCGCCGTAGGGGGCCCGGAAGAGATCGGGCGTTACGCCGCAGGCGCGTTCGATGGCCAGGGCCGAGCGCTCCAGTTCTCCTCGAATGCCGAGGCGATTAAGCGACTCCAGATTGCGGTGCGAAAAGCCGTGATTGCCGATCGCATGTCCTTCGCCGACGATCCTCCGAACCAGTTCCGGGTTCTTCTCGACGTGGGAGCCAAGAAGGAAGAAGGTCGCGGACACGCCGGACGCGTGGAGAACATCAAGAATCTGGGAGGTAAAGTGGCCGTCGGGACCATCATCAAACGTCAGGGCGACGCGCTTCACCGTCCGGTCGCCGTGCCAATAGCCCACTTTCGGCGGGCTAAAACGCTGAACAAACTGTTTCGGCCAGAATCCGGACGCTCCCCCCGCCCCCAACAGAACAAGGGACAGGGCAAAGGTACCGAGAACGGCAGTGCGACAGGGCCGGACGTGGAAAAGCTCGAACATCAGACGAATGTAACAGGCAAAAACGCGGTTTTCAGGGGAGAAACTTAAAAATTAACCAAGAAAACGGCGTTCGCGGGCGGCCTGCGTGATGATGTCGGAGATGTTCTCGGTGTCTGACCGCTTCAGGAGCGACCGAACCGCGCCCACCAGCGACTGGTGA
>JAYTIE010000018.1:0-2499 GCA_043732015.1 Elusimicrobiota bacterium
CGCGTGGCGGATCTGGAACGGCGCGGAATCATCCACCGGGACATTTACCCCGCCAATTTGAAGCGCATGCAGAATATCGTCCAGCTCATCGATTTCGGACTCGCCGAACACGTCCAGCCAACAAGCCAGGGTGCCGACGTGCTGGGGCTGGCGCAGGAGCTTTACAGCATTCTCACCAAGACCGTGCGCTGGATTCCGCGCATCTTCGGTCTCGTGACGCCGGGCGGACCGGAGACGCCCTACATCGCCACCGCGCCGGGCCTCTTGAACCGCGTCATCGCGCTGGGAATCAAACGGGAAATCTCCGCGGCCAAATTTGCCAAGGACCTGCGTCTCGTTCGCGACCTTCTTCAACGTGATTTTGATCCTTACATCCAGCGGGCGTTCGGAGACAAGGGCCTGACGGCCACGGCCGAGAAGTTGGCGAGCCTGAAAGCGCTGCAGAGCGGATTGTGGGGCATCAAGATTCCACCCAATGTCCCAATGGACGTGGCCAGCAAGTTGAAAGCCGACATCGAGTTCATCCGCAACCGCGTCCGCCAGGACCTGAACGGAGCGGGACAGGACAATGTGTTCCGCGCGATGCAGATCGCGGTTGACGTTCACGACGGCCAATGGCGTTTCGGAACGGACAACGTTCCCTATCTGACCCATGTCGTGGAAGTGACCAGGCTGCTGCTGACGGAATACGATCCGATCTACAGCCTGACGACGGTGACGCGGGATTCGCTCAGCACGGCCGTCGCGGCCTCCCTGAACCACGATGTGGAAGAGGATGTTCTGGAAGGAACCTATGGAAAGGCACTGCTCGCGAAAGGCACCACGGCCGAGGCGGCCCGCAGAATAATTTCCGAACGAATTCTGACGAACGTTGGCCTGGACGTGGCGGGCGCGGTGGACGAACTGTCGAAACCGCCGGCGCCGGCGGGGGTGACGCTTGAAGAATTTGAACGCGGATACATCCTCTCGCTTGTGGACGCTTCGCCGGAGGCGCAACTCGTGAAGATGGCGGACTGGCACGCAAATTTCAACGCGCTCGGCGTGGAGTATCTCCGGGACGCCGAGTCCCGAGCCGCGGCGGCCCGTTACTTCGGTCGCAAGATCGGGCCCATCCTGACGGCCCTCCCCATGTTCAAGATTGAAGCGCAGCCCAAGATCAAATTCCTGAAGTTCATCCTGCTGATGGGACAGTTCAACAACGAGATCAATCATGTGATTCCGGGGGCGGAAACGCTTCAAGTCATGACGTCAGATCAGGAGATTCGCATCCGGACTGCCATTTTTCTCCTCGAGCTAAATGTGGCGAGTGACCTGCTCGCGGAGCAGGAAGCGCGCGGCTCCCGGAAGACGGGTCAAACCTGGGGCCTGTGGACCCGGTGGTTTGGAATGGCGCCGGGTCGCGCGGTGCAGACCGTAGCGCCGGTGGCGGAATCGGGATTCGCCGCGCTGGCTTTCGCCGCCGTGTTCGGCATAATTTTTGTGGCGTTCCCGGGAATCGGAGACCTGTCGCGCGTCATCGTGGCGGCGATGGTGGCCCAGATTCTCTATGCGCTCCCCGCGCTAACAGGATCTTTTGTCATGGCAGCGGATGGAAACTGGCGTCTGGCGCCGGCGACGAAGGCAGTGTTTCTCGAACATCTCGCCGGGCCGGGCCTCGTATTCCATGTGCCCCTCTATCTCGCTTTCATGATTCTGTCCCCACTCCTGGGGGCGTGGTCGCTGGCGGTGGTTATTCCGTTGATGGTCATCGCGTTCGGGTTCGGCGTCCGGTACGCGGTAAACGCGCACGCCGCGCACAACGCGCCCGCGAAAAACCGGGTGCTGGACACGCTGCGCGGAACGCCTCTTAATTTAAAAGTGGATGACATCCTCCCGATGCGCCGCGCCGCGCTGGCCGGGATGCCGCGCTATGACATCACGGAGGCGCTGTCCCATTTGAATCCGGAAGGCCTTTCCATTCTCGCCTTCGATGAGGACGCCCCCGACGAGTCCGGGAAAATCCTGGGCGTCGTCGAAAGAACGCTTCGTGAGAACCCGGAGGCGCGGTTCCTCGTCGCCATGAACCCCGCGCTGCGTGACACCGCGATGGGCGCGGCGTGGGCCGAAGCCGCCACCCGCCATCCCGGGCAGCTTCTGATTGATTCTTCCTCGGAGGCGGGCCTCTTCGTGAAAGCGGGCGCGCTGACCGGATTCGACATGAAAGCGATGAACACCCGCATCGAAGGACTGGTCTCGTCGAAGTGGCTGAACGGCCGCCCCGGTTCCGTCCACTTCCTGTCTCCCCAGAATCTGCCGCTGCTGAACGGAAATGATCTACCCGGTGATTCGGTGCTGCGCACCGCGCTGTTTCACTTCCTGAATGATCTGCTCACCACGATGACCGCCGCGACGGGGTTCAGCACGCTGAACTTCATCAACACCGAGAAGCTGGTCGCCTCCCAGGCATAACCAACGATTCACGCCTGAATAGCGGGGTGAATTGGCCCCCGCCTCCCTGCG
>JAYTIE010000019.1:0-16798 GCA_043732015.1 Elusimicrobiota bacterium
GGGCATTGTCGAATACATTCTCATCACGGCGCTGGTGTCACTGGCCGCCGTCGCCATCTTCCGGACTTTCAAAGACGACGTGTCCGAAGCCTACCGTCGCGCGGGCGCGACCCTGTTGTCGAGCGTGGCCGATACGTCGGGCGGAACGACGGCGCCGTGAAGCGGGCCTTCGCAGGCTTACTCCTGCTGCTGTCGTCCGTCGCGACCGCGGAACCGTCGCCAGTTGAAGTCCGGATCGAGGTGACGGAAGTCGACCAGACGAAAGCGGCGCGCCTCGGAGTCGAATGGCCGGCTTCAGCGACCTTCTCTGAAGACGGGGGAACGGCGTTCGGAATCGGGTCCATCGAGCGCCTCACGAAACTCCGCGCCGATATCCATTTCCTCCAGCAGGAGGGAGCCGCGGAGCTTCTCGCGAATCCGAATCTCGTTACGGACTCCGGAACCTCCGCGTCATTTCATGCGGGCGGTGAGTTGCCCTATGTGACGAGCACCTCACTCGGCGCCTCACACGTGGAATTCAAACCCTACGGTGTCATCGTGACGACGCGCCCCAGTTTGCTTGGCGACGGCCGGATCCGGCTGCGGGTCACCGCTTCGGTGAGCTCGCCGGATCAGGCGAATGGCGCGGTGGCGGGGACACTTTCGGTTCCGGCGTTGCGTGAGCGTGAGGTTGTTTCGAATGTAACGCTCCGGGATGGAGCAACGATGATGCTGGCAGGACTCGTACAGGATGAGAAAGAGCGCGTTGAGGGCGGCGTTCCCCTCCTCCGGCGGATTCCGCTCCTGGGCGCGCTCTTCCGCTGGAAAAAGACAAACCAGCGCCGAACGACTATAATCGTGTTCGTTACCCCCAAAGTGGTCCCACTTTAAAGGAGATTCATTTCATGTCCGACGAAAAAGTCTCACTGCGCCGTCCTCTCGTGGCGGCGAACTGGAAAATGTTCAAGACGCCGAAAGAAACCGAGGCGTTCCTCAAGGAGTTCATTTCCAAATTTCCCGCCAATCCCGACTGCGACGCCGTCATCTGTCCGCCGTTCACGTCGTTGGGCACCGCCGCGGCGCTTCTCGCCGGAACAAAAATCGGTCTCGGCGCGCAGAACATGAATGAAAACGCCGAGGGCGCGTTCACCGGAGAGATTTCCACCGGAATGCTGTCCGCCGTCGGATGCACGCACGTGATCATCGGTCACTCCGAGCGCCGCCAGCTGTTCGGTGAAACCAACGCAACGGTGAACCGGAAAATGCTCGCGGCCCTGAAGGCCAACCTGGTTCCGATCATCTGCGTCGGAGAAACGCTGGCTGAGCGCGAGGCGAACCAGACGCTGAAGGTCGTCGAGAAACAGGTGAAGGAAGCGCTCGCAGGTCTTCCGTCCGCCGACACGAAGCGCATCGTGATCGCGTACGAGCCGGTCTGGGCCATTGGCACCGGCCGTACAGCAACGCCTCAGCAGGCGCAGGAAGTTCATCTCGCGATCCGCGATATCCTGAAGGACCAGTACGGGTCCCTCACCTCGCTCAGCGTCCTCATTCTTTACGGCGGATCCGTCAAACCCGAGAACATGGCCGAGCTCATGGCGTGTGAAGACATCGATGGCGGACTGGTGGGCGGAGCGAGCCTGAAGCCGGACTCGTTCCTCGCTTTGGTCAACTATCAGGCCAGCAAGACCGCCGCTCGCTGACCCCCGATTCGTTCCCGCGCGGCGCCGTCCGGATCATCGGGCGGCGCCGCTTTTTGTCCCCTCTTCCGCCAGCCTTCAAATCGCGCTGAGAAAGCATCGCGTTTGTGATTTGAAGGATGTCCCGGGAATTCTGAATTAAAACGGTCATTTTCTTAGGGCTCTCCGTGAGAAATGTCACGTCAATTCAGTATGAAGCCCTTGAATCCCCCTCCCGACCCTCCCATATTTATAAAGAACCTCAGGCGAGAATTCGCCCTGATTTGCGCCTTCACAATTGGAGAATAAATGCCGGAAAGCAGTCTGCCTGGAAATCCCGATCACCGCTCGCTCGATGGAGTTCTGAATGAACTTCGCGATGTGTTGTCGAGCCTTCCCGCGCCCGAAACGGCCCCGTCCGCCGCGTCTTCTCCGTCGCCCGTCGCATTCATCATTCCGTTTGATGAAGCCGGACTTCATCCTGGCGCGCCGACACCCATGTCGCCCGAACCCGTTAAGATAGAAACGGCTGCTCCTGTTTTCGAGATCATTCCTCCGCTTCCGTCGCCCCTGGATTCCATTCCGACGGTGCCCCGCGGGATCGAAACCACGCCGGAGAACTGGTCCTTCGTCTCGGATGATTTCATGCGTGACATCCCGACCCCTCTCATTGACGGCGCGACGGGTCCTGCGGCGCCCAAGCCCTCATGGCTCCAGACCGAAATGGGAATCGGGGCCGAACCGGAGCCTCCGCAGGAAATATTCCCTGAGCCGGTCGCCGCCGCGTCGGTCATTGCGGTCGATACGCCTGCGGACGTGCCCGCATCAGATTCCACGCTCCTGCCGGTTCCCGGAATCCTCGAGAGTCGAGAGCCGGCGGCGCCCGCCGCCGAGGCGCCCGCTCTCGATCTCGAATCGGTGGAACCCCATCCCGAAGGCCTCGTGCAGATCGCATGCCTGTTCCCGGAAGGGGAAGAAAAAACCGGACAGAATTTTGTGAATCGTCTTCGCGATGCGGCCGTCCTCCTGAAAAAACCGCTGACAATCCTTCCTGTGTTTCTTCACACGTGGTCCGCCGGAGCGGTGGACGTTCCGGCGTGGTTAAAATCAGCGGCGCTCTCCGGCGCCGACGCGATGTTCGTGATCGCGCCGCGATGCAACCAGACTCTTTTTTCGTCCATTGCGAAGGAGGCCCAGGTCGCGGGCACTTCCGGGCGCGTCGTCGTGGCGGAACATCTCCAGTCGCCCGCGTTGTACGCCGACATTCTCGTTGAGCTGAACCGGAGATCACGTGGCCCGCGTTGACTCCGCGACCGGTCTGAAATCGGCCTACACCTTCGCCAACCTCGTTGTCGGGCAGAACAATCATGTGGCGACGGGCGCGTGCCATGAGGTCGTTAAATCGCCCGGTGAGATGTACAACCCGCTCGTGATCTACGGTCCGGCCGGCGTCGGGAAAACCCATTTGATGCAGGCGGTCGCGCACGAGATGCTGGCGATGGACGCGACGCTGAAGGTGAAGTACATCTCCGCCGAACGGTTCATGAATGAAATCGTGACGGCCATCGCGGAAGACCGCGTCGTCGAAATCCGGATGGCCTACAGCAAGCTCGATCTCCTGATCATCGACGACGTCCAGTATCTTGTGGAGTCCAAGATTGCCCAGGAAGAGCTCTTTCACATCTTCAACAACATGCATCAGGAAAACCGTCAGGTGATCCTGGCCGCTGACCGGACGCCCAATCAATTATCGAGCCTGAGCAAGGGAATTCGCAGCCGCCTCGAGTGGGGACTGGCCGCTGACATCCAGCCACCGGACGAAGGGACACGCCTCGAGATCCTGCGCCGAAAGCAGGCGGCCCAGGGAATGGCGATGGCAGACGAGATGCTCCGCCCCGTGGCTCACGCGCTTCACTCAAACGTGCGCGAACTGGAAGGTTTTCTGAAGCGCATTCACGCGTACGTAAATCTTTCTCATCAGGCACTGTCGATGGATCTCATCCGCGCCGTTGTGCGCGAACTGGCGCCCGACGCGCAGGAGTTCATCGCGAATGGCGCGGCGCTCAACAATGAATCTCCCGGCCTCAGCCTGGCGCCAGCCGTGGCGCCGGATCTGCAACGGATCCTGAAGAACGAAAACGGGCACAAGTCCACCAACGGGAAAACCGTCGCGCCCAAGCCGGTCGAGCCTGTGGAAGAAAAGATGGAAGAAAAAATCGAAGATACGGTGGCGGCGGCCGAAGTCCCCGCTCCGCCCGTCGTTGAGGAAATTCCCGGGCTGGATGACATTGCCGAAGAGGAATTGCCCGCGGGCCACAAGGAAGTCGCCGCGGCCTTTTTCTATCCGGAAGGAAAAGATGATGCGCTGGAAACGGTGCACAGAAAATTTCAGGACGTGATCAAGAAGCACAAACTCAAGTTCCGGCTGAAGCGGGTTCACAATCAGGGTTACACCTATAAGGGAAAAATCGACTACGCCCGTATCGCGGACGCGTGCAAAGACAAGAAAGTTCCGGTCGCCATCGTGATTGGTCCGCCGCCGGAGAGCCTCATTCCCGAACAGGATTTTCACGATCCGCTTACCGTCGCGCTGGACGCGCACGGCGTGTCGCTTCAGCTGGTCAGCTGGAGCGAGATCAAGAAGGACTATCGCTATCTGAACCTCGCGCTCGATATCGCGCTGGTGAAGGCGAGGTAGGCCCGTGAACCTTCTCGGCAAGAAAACGAAGGGAGTCAGCTCCGCGGAATTCCTGATGGCTTTCGTGCAGTCGTGGGAGCTTCACGGCGGCGACGAGCTCTCGGTTTGTTCGAGCACGCTGGACCTGCTACGCGCCTACCTGGGGGAGCGCCCGTGTTGCCTCTGGAAAGTAAGTGGTCAGACGCTCTCGAAGCTGGCTGAACGCGGAATGGTGGAGATCGCGTACGCGGGAATTCCGGAACGGCAGGCGGCGCTGACACGCGCGCTGGTCAGCGGGACACCGGAATTCGACGCCTGCAGTGTGACCGTGACGTCGGGCCTGAATGAAGATTTTGACGGATTCCTGCACATCCCGGTGAAGTCTCACGGGCAGGTTCATGCGCTCTTGTCCATTGCTGTCCACCGAAAGGAAGCCCGCGACCGCTCCTTCGTCGACATTTTTGAGTCCCTCGGACGGCTGGTGGCCATCGCGCTTCAGCACGGTCAGGACAAGCAGCAGAACGAGTCACGCGAGAAGCGCCTCAAAGCGGAGGTTGAAGCGGCCACGCGTGAGCTGGGTCAGACCAACGAACGGCTGATCGGTCGCGTGAAAGAGTTGAAGACGCTTTACGCCGAGCTCCAGAAACGGGTTCAGGAACTGGTGGATGCGAACCGCGCGAAAGACGAATTCCTGTCCGTCATCAGCCATGAACTCCGGACCCCGCTCACCTCCCTCAGCGGCTTCATCAGCGTCCTTCTGGACGAGGAAGCGGGTCCGCTGAACGACCAGCAAAGAAAATTTCTCGGCATCGCGAAGGGTTCGGCGGCGCGCCTGAACATGCTGATTTCCGATCTTCTCGACATCTCCCGCATCGAGTCCGGACGCCTTCAGCTGGAAATGGCGGAGTGCTCCACCTACGACATGATGGAAGGATGCGTGGATGAAGCCAAGCCCGCAGCTCGCGCGAAGCTGATCCAGCTTCGACTGCACGCCAACGTGTCGCTCCCGTTCTACTGGGGCGATTCCGCCCGCATCCGGCAGGTGCTGACCAATCTGGTGTCCAACGCTATCAAGTTCACGGAGCAGGGCGGAGAGGTGGACGTGACGGCGGAGGAGAAGGGTGATTTCATCCATGTTTCCGTGCGGGACACCGGCCCCGGTATGACGCCGGATGAGCAGAAGCAGGTGTTTGAAGCCTTTTACCAGGCCGACGCGTCCATTCGCCGCTCCGCCAGCGGCACGGGACTTGGCCTCGCCATTGCCCGCGGCATCATCGTGATGCACGGGGGCCAGCTGATGGTGACCTCCGAAAAAGGAACGGGCTCCACGTTCTCGTTCCTCATTCCCCGCCGCCGCTCCCTGAAAGCCGCCTAAAGCCGTCCTTCCGTCTGAAATTGCTAGAATTTTGGCGATTTCCACGTCACCGGGGGGTCTCCTCAGAATGCCGTCCGCCAATTTCCTTCCATCGGTTCGCCTCGCCATCATTGGTGGCAGCGGCGTCTACGAAATGGAGGGCATGAAAGTTCTGCAGACGTTTTACCCCGCGACGCCGTTCGGCAAGCCGTCGGACCGGATCACCATTGGGGAATATCAGGGCGTGCGCTGCGCGTTCCTTCCCCGGCACGGCCGTGGACACCGCTTTCTGCCGTCGGAAATACCGCATCAGGCGAATTTTTATGCCCTGAAGACCCTGGGCGTCGAACTGGTGGTGGCATTGTCGGCGTGCGGATCGCTGCGGGAAGAATTCCGTCCGCGGGATTTCGTGATTCCGAACCAGATACTGGACCGTACAAAGGGCCGGTCATCCACGTTTTTCGGGAATGGCATCGTGGCGCATGTGGCGTTTGCCCGCCCTTTTTCGGAACCGTTGTCGGAGGCGCTGTCGCGCGCGTGTCGTGCGGAAGGCGTCACGGTCCGCCGGGGCGGAACCTATGTCTGCATGGAAGGGCCTGCTTTCTCGACGAGGGCGGAGTCCGCGTTTCATCGCCAGGCCGGCGCGGATGTCATCGGGATGACCGCCCTGCCGGAAGCCAAGCTCGCACGGGAAGCGGAAATGGCCTACGCGCTTCTGGCCATGGTGACCGATTACGATTGCTGGAAAGAGGGCGAAGAAGTGTCCGTTCAGATGGTGATAGAAAACCTGCGATCGAATTCCGCGCGGGCCAAGAAAGTCCTCGCGCGCGTGTTGCCTGACATCAAGGATCTCCCGAACGATTGCGCGTCGGCTCTGAAGGGCGCGATTTTCACCGATCCAAAAGCGATTCCGGCCGGTGCGCGGAAAAAGCTGGGCCCGATCGTTTCCAAGTACCTGAGGTAAACAGAGTGATCAAAGCCGTCATTTTCGATCTCGACAACACGCTGGTAGACTTCATGCGCGTAAAGCGCGCCGCGGTCTCGGGCGCCGTCGACGCGATGATCGATGCGGGCCTGACGACGCCAAAGGAAGAAGCGGTCAAGCGCGTCTTCAACATGTACGACCGGGAAGGCATCGAAGACCAGAAGGTGTTCGACAAGATGCTGGTCGAGCACTACGGCGAAATCTCTCACCGCATCCTGGCCGCCGGCATTCTCGGTTACCGCCGCGCGAAGGAAGGCCACCTCATTCTCTATCCGCACGTCCGGCTGACGATCGTCAGTCTCATCCGCATGGGCCTTAAGCTGGGCCTCGTATCGGATGCGCCCCGGATGTCGGTCTGGATGCGGCTCAACTCGCTGGGTCTCGACGCGTTTTTTGATACGGTTGTGACCACGGACGACACGGGCAAGAAGAAGCCGGATCCGGCGCCATTCCTTCTCGCGCTGTCGCGCCTCGACGTGAAGCCCGAAGAGTCCATCATGATCGGTGACTGGGCCGAACGCGACATGGTGGGCGCCAAGGCGATCGGCATGAAAACCGCGTTCGCCCGCTATGGAGACGATTTCAACACGAAGCTGCCCGGGTCCGATTTCGAACTGGCCGACATCGGCGAGCTGGTGGACATCGTCAAGAAGCTGAACGCGCCGGTGTCCTAGAGAGGGGAAATGTCCGAATTCTTTCACATCTTTTTCAACGTTGCGGTGCCGCTTCTGGCCGGGCTCGTCTATTTCCTGCTCGCGCGCTACGTGAAACACATCGGCCCGATGCGCACGCTCGTGACCGGAAAACTGACTTACGACGGCGCTTACTGGGGCTTTCTTCTTCTGGGTCTTTACTTGGCCAGCCGGCCGCTTCAGATTCTCTGCGGCCCACATCCGATGCCGTTGATCGTGAATTGCATCCGGGAATTCGCGATGATCGGTTTCTTCGGTCCCGCCGTGACCATCGCGATGTTGAGCCTGGTGCTCGGCAGCAACAACGTGCCGAAGATGCTGGTCCGGGTGCTCTTTGGCCTCGGACTTTTCTGCGCGACGATTTTCGTCATCGTGAACGTAAAGGCGATCAGCGGCTCCGAAGTCATCTTCATGGTCGGCAGCATTCCGGCCAATGACGGCGTCTGGTGGCACGGCGGCCAGGGCCACGCGCTGATGCCCATCCTGTTCCTGGTCCGCCTCGTCGATCCGGTGCTTCTCGTGTTCGCGGCCGGGATCCTCGTTCTCTGGCACGGCTACAACTACCCGATCGAGAAGAAAATGCTCTACGACAACATGCCGCGGAAGCTTTATTACATGGGCGCGGCGTGTCTCGCCTTTTCTATATCCATGCTGTCGGTGGGCCTGCTCTATCTTTTCGCCGACATCCCGAACCAGTGGTGGATCTACTACGTCGGCGCGCTGACGGCAGGACTTCTCGAGACGAAATCTCTTTCGCTTCCGCTCCGCCGCGCCGTGCAGATCACGGAGCACCGTTGAAATTCCGCGCGATTACCGGGACGGAGCTCGTCGTCTCCGAGGTGGGGTATTCCATCGGGGCCCGCTCGGGGCTTGATCCGCTGCTCACCGAGCGCCTCGTGCGCCTCGCCTACGATGAAGGCATCAACCTTTTCTGCCTGCCTGTCGGGCCGCTCCACGACGCCGCCGTGTCGAGCGCTCTGGGCGGCGCGGTCCGCAACAAGGTTTTTCTGTCGGCGTCATTCGCCTGGCCGGCGGATGGCGACATGAAACGCCTCGAAACCGCGATTTCGTCCCGGCTTCTGAGGCTGAACACGGACCGCTTCGACATCCTGTTTCTCCGGAATATTCCGTCGGACGCGCTGGCGGACGGTGCCGCCGCAGACTTCGTCCATCGCCTGGGGGCGGGAGGCCGGGCTCGATGCGTCGGGTTTTCCGGCGCCGCGGGAGAAGCGGTGCAGGTTCGTTCCGCGGAACGGGCGGGCGCTGCGCTGATCGATTTTGATGCTGATGAAACCACCGGAGAGCTTCCGCGCGCGGTGGCGGCTGAGTTTGGCCACGCGGGTGAATCTTCCCGGATTTCGGCGGTGGCCCGCTTCGGTCCCGGTTTCTCGTCGGTGGCGTCACCGTCTCTGTCGTTTCTCTGGAACGGGACGGGCCGTTCCGCCGCCCAGTCGCTGATCGCGCTCAACCTGCTCAATCCGTGGATCTCGTCGGTGTCGATCGCGGCCACCTCTGATGAGGAACTGCGGGATGTGGCGCGCACTCCGCTGACGCCGCTGCTGAGCGAGCGCGAACGGGCTGCGATCCGGGCCGCGGAGCGACGCCCCGTGCTGGCCGAGGCCTGATCCCCATGTTTCCCTTGAAGCGCCCTCGCCGGCTTCGCCGAACCGCGGGGCTTCGCGCGCTGGTGCGGGAGACCGCGCTTTCCCCATCCCAATTTGTCCTGCCGCTGTTCGTCACCCCGGGGAAACTCATCCGCCGCCCGATCCTGTCCATGCCCGGCCAGTTCCAGTTGTCCGTCGATGAACTGGTGCGCGAGGCCAGGACGGCCTGGTCGCTGGGGATCCCGGCGGTTCTCCTGTTCGGTCTGCCGCCGAAGAAAGACCCCAGGGGTTCTGGTGCGTGGGCCGCAAACGGCATCGTTCAGCAGGCGACACGCGCGCTTAAGAAATCAGTTCCGGGCCTCAGTGTCATTACCGACCTCTGTTTTTGCGAGTACACGACCCACGGGCACTGTGGCATCCTGAAGGAGACTTCCGGCGGCTTGACCGTCGACAACGACGCAACGCTGAAGCAGATTGGCCGCACAGCCGTTTCTCAGGCGCGCGCTGGCGCGGATCTTGTGGCACCCTCCGGCATGATGGACGGCGCGGTCGCGGAAATCCGCCGCTCGCTGGACGGCGCGGGATTCAAAGACACCGGGATCCTGGCGTACTCCGCAAAATTCGCGAGCGCGTTTTATGGGCCCTTCCGCGACGCGGCGGGCTCGGCGCCCCAGGCGGGCGACCGTCACTCCTATCAGATGCAGGCCGGGAATGCGCGCGAGGCGCTTCGAGAACTGAAAGCGGACGTGGCCGAGGGCGCGGACATCGTCATGGTGAAGCCGGCGCTCGCCTACCTCGACGTGATATCGTCGGCGAAGGCGTTGGGCGTTCCCGTCGCCGCCTATAATGTGTCCGGCGAATACGCGATGGTGAAAGCCGCCGAAAAAATGGGCTGGCTGGGCGGCGGGCCCGACCAGCGCGTGGCGATCGAGATCCTGACCGCCATCAAGCGCGCGGGCGCTGACATTATCATCACCTACCATGCGATCGAGGTGGCTCGCCGCCTCCGCCGAGACCGGCGGTAAACTTGTTCCGGCGTCTGGCGTTCGTTGCCGCGCTCATCCTGGCGGGTTGTACACCGAAACATCTTCCTCCGGAGCTGGGCAATCCGAAGTGGGGAATCGACGTCACGTGGCACGGCCATTCGTGTTTCACGTTGACCGACAGCGTCGGTCGCTCCATCGTCATCGATCCTTACGACGAAACCGTCGGCTATGGCATGCTGAACCTCAGGGCCGACGCGCTGCTCATTACGCACTCCCATTTCGATCACAGCAACCGCCGGGCGGTGAAGTCCCGGCTGTCCGACATCGACATCGTGGATTCGAGCACGGGGACATGGACGGTGGCCTCGGGCCTCGTGGTCACGGGGATCGCCTCGTCGCATGATCCCGATGGTGGGCAGATCAACGGACCCAACACCATGTACCTGTTCCAGCTGGGCGGCCTCCGCTGCCTTCATCTGGGCGACGTCGGAGACCCGCATCTGTCCGATTATCAGAAGAATCTGATCGGGCGTGTTGACGTGCTGTTTGTTCCGGTGGGCGGGGTCACGACGGTGGGCCCCCGGCAGGCCAAGGCATTGGTGGACGAGCTCAAACCCGGCGCCGTTTTCCCGATGCATTACGGAGACATCCGGTTTCACCGGCTGGAGGGCGTGGAGAAGTTCGCCGCGCTGTTTCCCAGCCAGAACGTTTTCCGCAACGCGGCTTCGGTGCGCATCCGTCCGACGGACTTAACGGAGTCGCCGATTGTTTATATCCTCACGCCGCAAGCCAGAGACTAGATTGACCGAGGACCGCTGCCACCCCAAACCGGCTTCGGACCGACCCACAGAAAAACTAGGAGGACAACCCGCTCCCCCGGCCGGATCGGTTCAACACGCCATGAAAAAGACCTGTTCGGTATTCCTTTCTTTGATGATACTTTCCGGACCGTCGTTCGCCGGCCCGCGCGCGGTGACCCGCGCCGAAGCGGTTCCGAGCGACGACAAACTGATCCTCGCTTCTCCCGGAAGCAAGGATCCCGTTCCGTACGAAAAATTCGGCTCCTTCGAGAATCTCGGAACGAAGGATTACAAGTACGTGATCTCCGACAAGAAAGGACTCGCGGATGCCGCGGGCGAAGGCGTGTTCCCGAACTCGGACGTCACGAAAGATCCCGCCTACCGCGATCTGCAGAAGGCTGGAAAACTCACCGGAAACCAGTGGAAGTACGTGGACACGAACACGGCGGCGTTGAACTTCTACAAATGGGCTGGCACCAACGAAGATCCCGGCGTGAAGCAGTTCTACACCGCGCTCATGCTCGAGCGCGCGGGCCAGATCCGTCAGGCCGTGAAGGCGTTCTACGCCATCGCCATCCATTTCCCGAAGACGATCGCGAACACCTATTACGACACGCCGTGGTACGTCGGCCCCGCGTCGCTGGACCGTATCGAGCAGCTTCTTCGACGTCACCCCGAAATCGGATGGAAACTGGAAGACGCCCGGATCGACGTGCAGGGGAAATACGACGCCGATCCGAAGAACGACGTTTTTGTCGTGAACCCCGGCCGGCTCGTCACGCTGAAGAAAGCCAAAAAAGAAACTCCCGTTGTTCTCTCCAGGCTTCCCGTTATCCGGAAAATCGGCGGTCCCCGGATTCTTCTGACCGAATACAAGAACAAGCACTGGCAGCTGACCGTGGACGGAAAACCGTTTCCGATTAGGGCCATCACCTATTCCATCGCCCCGGTGGGCGTCAGCCCGGACCGTGGAACCTGGAATGTGTCGAAGGACTGGCAGCTCCTCGACACCAACAAGAACGGCAAGCACGACGGATTCGATGAGTCCTGGATCGACAAGAACGGCAACAATGTCCAGGACGCCGATGAGCCTGTGGTTGGTGACGGAAAGATTCTGGCCGACCTCGGCGCGAACACGATCCGCGCGTATCACCACCTCTACAACAAGGACCTGTTCCGCCGTCTCTACAAGGAGAACGGCATCATGGTCCTTTGCGGCGACCTGCTCGGCGTCTATGCCGTCGGCAGCGGCGCCTCCTGGACCGACGGGACCGACTATTCGAACACCAAGCAGCAGGACGCCATGCTGGCCAGCGTCCGTGAAATGGTGGAAGAGTACAAGGATGAGCCTTATGTGCTGATGTGGGTTCTCGGCAACGAGAACGTCTACGGCGTCGCGAACAACGCGAACAAGGACCCCGAGGCGTTCTTCAAAATGGTGAACCGCGCCGCCGAACTCGTCCATCAGCTGGATCCGACCCGCCCGGTTGCGATTTCGAACGGCGATCTCCTGTACCTCGATATCTTCAAGAAGAACTGCCCGGCCGTCGACGTGTTCGGCGCGAACGTGTACCGAGGCGAGCAGGGATTCGGACATGGACTCTTTCAGAACATCCAGGATGAACTGGACCGCCCGTTCATGGTGACCGAGTACGGCGCCTCTGCCTACGGCGAAGGTTACAGTCAGAAACAGGCCGAGGATTACCAGGCGATGTACTTGGGCAACAACTGGGAAGACCTGGAAGCCAACATGGGGGGACACGGCGTGGGCAACGCGCTGGGCGGCGTCCTTTTCGAGTTCATCGACGAATGGTGGAAAGCCAATTCTGACCTGCCTGAGAAAGTCCAGAAATCGAGAGCGGAGTGGTACGCGCCGCGCTCGGCGATCTACAAAAGCCTTCAGCCCGAGATTCACGAGACCGTTCCTCAGTTCGGTTTCCCGCTCATCGACGGATGGAGCTACGAAGAATGGTACGGCCTGATCAGCCAGGGGAGCGGCAAGAACAGCCCCTTCGTCCGAATCCTTCGGCCGTCCTACAACACGCTCAAGGAGATGTGGCGGAAGTAGCGCCTCCGAACGACCCGTGCGGCGCTGGCTCTTCCTCATCGCGCTGGGCGCCGCGGGCGCGCTCGTTGTCCGGCATTTCCTGTTTGAGGGGATCTATCTGGCTTCGGACTCGATGGCCCCGACGCTCGCGACGGGCGTGCACGTGTTCGCGGACAAATTCGCCTATGCGTTCGACACCCCCCGGCGGGGCGACGTGATCGTCTTCGACTCCCCTGTGGACCCGGAAAAGGGCCTCGTGAAGCGCGTCATCGCCGTCGGCGGCGACACGATCGAGATCCGGCGCAAGCATGTGATCGTGAATGGACAGGAGCTCGTTGAGCCCTACGTTCAGTACGTCCGACCCAATGAGATCCTGGTGGGCGACAACTTTCCTCCCTTGGTCGTTCCGGCGTCGTCGCTGTTCGTGATGGGCGACAACCGGGACGTGTCGGGAGACTCGCGGGACTGGAAAGCGCCGGATGGCACACACATTCCTTTCATTCCGATTTCCAAAGTGCGCGGCCGGGTGATGCGCGGATGATTTCGAAAGCGTCCTCCTTGAGGCGCCTGTTGCGCGGCCAGAAAATGGTTCGAAGCCTTGGCGCGCATGACGTTTTTTCCGCGCTCGTCGCCGAACGCGCGGGGTTTGAAGCGATTTTCATCGGCGGGTTCGGTGTCGCGGCGAGCCTGCTCGGTCAGCCGGATCTGAATCTTCTGTCGCTGGACGAAATGTCCGGCGCGGCGCGCCGGATGGCGGCGCGGCTCTCGGTGCCGCTGGTGGCCGACGGGGACACCGGGCACGGCGGGGTTCACAACGTCCAGCGCACCGTGACGGAGTTTGAGCGCGCCGGCGCGGCCGGCCTTATCCTGGAAGATCAGCTGGCGCCCAAGCGCTGTGGGCATTTCGCCGGGAAAGACATCATCCCCGCGGCGGACATGGTTCTGAAGTTGCGCGCGGCGGTGGCGGCGCGTCAGAACCCCGATTTTGTGATTGTGGCCCGAACGGACGCCCGTGACATTGCGGGCCTCGGCGAGGCAATTCGCCGGGCGAACCTTTACCGCGCGGCCGGAGCCGATGTCGCGTTTATCGAGTCGCCGCACGGCGAGGATGAACTGAAGGAAATCCCCCGCCGCGTCCGGGGGCCGTTGCTCGTGAATATGCTGACCGGCGGAAAAACCGCCAATGTCCCCGCGGCGACGCTGGAGAAATGGGGATACCGCGTCGTCGTGTATCCGGTGGAAACGCTGATGGTCACCGCCACCGCAGTGACGCGGCTCGCGAAAGCGGTTCTGGAGGGCGGTTCGGTGGACGCGGCCCGGCATGAGATGATTGGATTTGAAGACCTGAAGACGCTTCTTGGCGCCGGAACGAAACTCAAAAGCCCGCGCGGTAAGTAGAATAGGCCCGAACCTCACGACCATGCAAAAGAACACAGAAAAATCCGAACGGCTCTTCGCGCAGGCCACCCAGCATCTGGTGGGCGGCGTGAACTCGCCGGTTCGCGCCTTTGGCGCGGTCGGCGGGACGCCGCGTTTCATCGCCCGCGCCAAGGGCGCGCAGATTGAGGACGTGGACGGAAACCGCTACATCGATTTCGTCGGGTCCTGGGGGCCCATGATTCTCGGGCATAACCCAGCTCCTGTCCTTCGCGCGGTTCGCGCCGCCGTGGGCAACGGCACGTCGTTCGGCGCGCCGGTGGCGGCCGAGATTCAGCTGGCGGAACTCGTGAAGGACGCCTTCCCGTCCATCGAGAAAGTCCGTTTCACGACGTCCGGAACGGAAGCCACCATGTCCGCCATCCGCCTCGCGCGCGCCGCCACGAACCGCGTGCGCATCGCCAAATTTGAAGGCGGTTATCACGGCCACTCGGACAGCCTTCTCGTCGCCGCCGGTTCCGGCGCGACCACCTTCGGTGTGCCCTCGAGCGCGGGCGTGCCCGATGTTCTGGCCAAGAACACCTGGGTCCTGCCGTTCAACGATGTCCCGGCGCTCGAAAACCTTTTCCTGAAACAGGGCCCCAACATCGCCGCCGTCATCGTCGAGCCCGTCTGCGGCAACATGGGCGTCGTGACGCCGGAACCCGCTTTCCTGAACGCGCTGGTCCAGACCACCCGCAAATACGGAACGCTCCTGATCTTTGATGAAGTCATGACGGGTTTCCGTCTGGCCTGGGGCGGCGCGCAGGAACTCTTCCGCGTCGCAGCCGATATCACGTGCCTCGGGAAAATCATTGGCGGCGGATTTCCCGTGGGCGCTTTCGGCGGAAAGAAGATCGTGATGGATCAGCTGGCGCCGCTCGGGCCCGTCTATCAGGCGGGAACCCTTTCCGGAAACCCCATCGCGATGGCGGCGGGAATTGCCACGTTGAAGGTGCTGAAAAACGAACGCCCCTACGGCGATCTCGACCGCGCGACGGCGGATTTCGCGCAGGCGATCCGCATGTCCGGGCAGAAACACGGACTGCCGGTTCAGGTGAATCAGATCGGTTCCATGTTCACCATTTTCTTCACGGGCTCACGCGTCGTGTCCTACTTCCAGGCCACGCAGTCCAACACGAAGCGGTACGGGATTTTCTTCCACGCGCTGCTGGAGCGTGGCGTCTATTTTCCGCCGTCGCAGTTCGAATCCGCGTTCGTGTCCACCGCGCACACGCCGGCCGTTCTTCAAAAAGCGCGCGAAGCGATCGACGCCGCCTTCGGTGTCGTCGCCGCGGTCACGGGGAAGAAGTGAAGATCGGTTCCCAGATCCTCTGGCTCTCCGAGAAGGACGTCGCGTCCCTTCTCACCATGCCGGAAGCGCTGACCGCCGTCGAGAGCGCGTTTCGCCTGCACGGCGCCGGGCAGGTTCAGATGCCTCCCAAGATTTATCTGGAATTCAAGCCCTACGATGGAGACCTTCGCGCGATGCCCGCATATCTCTATCCGCCGGTGGAAGCGGCCGGCGTGAAAATAGTGAACTCGACGCCGTCGAACCCCGCGAAAGGATTGCCGGCCGTCGCGGGGCTCATGATTCTGGCCGATCCGAAAACGGGTCTTCCGCTCGCCGTGATGGGCGCCGCAACGCTGACCGCCATCCGCACCGGCGCTGCCGGGGGCGTGGCTGCCCGCGCGCTGGCGCGAAGGGATTCGAAGAGCGTCGGCCTGATCGGCTGCGGACGCCAGGCGAAGACGCAGCTCGAAGCCCTCCGCGCCTATTTTCCCATCGAGCGCGTTCTCGTTCTGGGGCAGACCGCCCAAGAATCTGAAACTTTCTGTCGCGTGAACGCCTCGGCCGGACTGCAATTCGTATCCTGCAGCACGGCCGAAGAAGCCTCGAAGGCCGACATCCTCGTGACCACGACGCCGGCGCGGACGCCCGTCGTGAAATCCGGGTGGGTCGCGGCCGGCACGCACATCAACGCGATCGGCGCGGATGCGCCGGGCAAGCAGGAACTCGAGACAGCTTTGCTAAAACGTTCCCGTGTCGTTGTTGACGAGTGGGGACAGTCTTCCCACGCTGGAGAGATCAACGTGGCCGTGGAGCACGCGGGCTACAGCCGCGCGGACATCGCCGGGCAGCTGGGAGAGATACTCACCGGCGGAAAGACGGGGCGCACGTCCCCCCAAGACATCACAATTTTCGATTCGACGGGCCTGGCCATCCAGGACGTCGCGGTCGCGCAGCTTGTCTACCAGAAGGCTGTGAAAAACGACAAAGGTCAGGTGTTAGAACTCAATGGTTGATGTATCTCCCTTTCGCGCTCTTCGTTTCGCGACCGACAAGAAAAACGATGCCACCCGCAACATTTGCCCGCCCTACGACGTGATCTCCCCCGAGGAGCGCGCGGCGATGGCGAAGAAATTCCCGAAGAACATCATTCACCTCGAGCTTCCGGAGGGCGAAGGCGACGCCAAGTACGGCAACGCCGCGCGCGTCCTGGACGAGTGGCGTGATCAGGGCGTTCTCCGGAAGCTCGAGGTGAATGATGTTCTTCGGGAATTTCTTCGCCATCGCCGCG
>JAYTIE010000020.1:0-2443 GCA_043732015.1 Elusimicrobiota bacterium
GCCCATTAAGGGAGAAATGATCCCGACCAGCGGAAGCTCGAGGCCGCTGGTTCCAATCATGAAGCCCATGGCGCCAAACAGGAGGCTGCCCCAAAGGAAGAAAGCGAGCTGGCCACGGAATTTTGTTTTGGCCACGCCGATGGTTCCGATACCATCGACTTTAGCGGTGGAGAGATTGAAAGTCTGGCCGTAACCGTTCACAGCCTGGCCCTGAGCATCCTTAACGCCGCGAGACGCCTGAATGTGGGCCACTTCCTCCGCGGTGGTCAGCAAAACGGTGGCCGCGAGAGCCAAGACCATGGCAATAAAGAAGCCACTGCCGGTCAGAGTAAGAAGCAGGGCGGCCATACCAATCAACATGGTTCTTTTTTTCTCGGTGGGCGTCTTTGCCACCCTCATAACGATTGCAAACGCAATCGTGGCCACCAGGAAAACCGCGGCAATGACCGAAGTCCCGACGGAATTAAGCGACATTCCCATGTCCATGTTCATTCCGGACATAAGGGTAAAAATGAAGAGAAAGGCGACGATTAACACTGCCATCCCACGCGAGTAACCCATGGCCGCGGAGTTATCTTTGCCGTTTTCCCGTGATTTTCCCGGAATGAGACCGAGGTCGGACAGATTCACTCCGAGAGATCTCTGGAGCTCGGCAAACCTCTGCGAGACCGGGGCGTCCTCCGAGGTCATGGTCAATTTCCCGACCGCCTTCGATTGTGAACCTCGAAGCCAGGAAAGCCCCCAGGCGATTAAATTGAAGGTTCTACCCCCGATCCCGCCACCGCGGCCTGCCCAGGTGAGAAATCGGGCGCCACGAGAGGGGATGGGTTTGGAAATGACGACCGTTGTCCCATCGGCCAGCGGTGGCAAGACGATGGTCCCGCCGCCCGGTCCTTTTCCACCGCCATTGTTTCCAATATCTCCGCCATTTTTTCCGTCCGAAATCTCGAACGGCTGATCCCCCACGGACCCGGTGTCCGTAGGAACGTTGCCGCCCGCGCGAACCCGAATGACAAAGGCAACGACGCGCCCTATGACGAAGCGAAGGAACTGCGCAGGTCCGGCCAGTGCCAGCTGCATCGGCGTCGGCAGGAAGAGTTTCTGGCCGGAGAATATTTCGTCCAGCGGCAGGCGGCCGGCAGCGAGGAAATCCAGGGACGACGGGCCGTCGCTCTGCTTCGTTATTTTCGGCGACAGGACCAGGACGTTGAAATTCTTTTTCTCGAGCAGGGCGGCGAGACCTTCGGAATGGAATCCGCCGACGACGATCATCGCGTGCTTCGCGCCAGACTTCTCGATCTCGGCCGCAAAGTTGTCGGTCATCGCGAAATTGCGTTTCAGCGCGGCGTCGTAGAATTCGCCGAACGTCTTCCACTTCGGCGCCATGTCCACGAGCGATTGCGGCTTCCCCCCGCCCGCCGCGGCCAGACGGTCCACAATCTTCGCGACCTCGGGCTGCCGGGCCTCGTAGGCGTGCCACTCGGATTCAATCAGCGCCCGGTCCACCAGCTTCACCATCAGGTGATAGTCGTCGTTCAGGTCCAGCACCGCGCGCTGCTGATCGGTGGACGCGAGATGATTGCGAACGGTTCCTTCCAGCGCGCGAATTTCCTCGAAGAGGCGGCGATGATCGATGGCTTCACTTTTCAGGACGTACTGGATGTAGACGTTCATCTCCGGAAATCTGGAAAGCGGGAGCTTGTGCCGCTCAGCCAGACCCTTGATCTGATCGTAGTAGGCCGAGTAGGTCAGCTGCGCCGCCCGGAACATGACGCTGGCCTGGAGAAGGCCCTTCAACTCGCCGTCCGACAGCTTGGGGAGCAGTTCGCCCAAGAGCTTCTTGCGTTCGACTTCAACCCGGTCAAATTTCAGTGATCCTTCTATTAGGGCGGCTTCGATGAGCTCCCGGAGGTTGGGTGAGGTCGCGGTCACGACCGAGTCCAGATAGATCGCGTAATCCGGAAGGCTCAAGCCTCCCAGTTCGTAGGCGTCCTTCCGGGAATCAAACCGGAGAAGGTTGGCATCAAAATTTTTCTTCTTCAGCTCTACGAGTTCGCGGCGGAAATCGGAGAGCGCCGCCTTCGCGGACTTTTCAAAAGGAACCGCGTCCCGGAGCGCCTTCACGTTCTGCGTGTAAAGATCGAAATTTTGACGCCAACCTTCTCCGGTTTGATTCCCGGAAGGACGCCTACGAACTGGGGGGCTTGAGCCTTCCGGATTACGCGATCTATCTGGACTCGGTCGTAACCGCGACCTCACCCAACCTCCGGGAGCTCATCGAAGCCGCCTTAATAGAAGGATCACTGAAATTTGACCGGGTTGAAGTCGAGCGCAAGAAGCTCCTCGGCGAACTGCTTCCCAAGCTGTCAGACGGCGAGTTGAAGGGCCTTCTCCAGGCCAGCGTCATGTTCCGGGCGGCGCAGCTGACCTACTCGGCCTACTA
>JAYTIE010000021.1:0-6421 GCA_043732015.1 Elusimicrobiota bacterium
GCCGTTCCGCGAACCATAGAAGAAGCGAAGGACTTCTACTTCGCACTGGCCGCTTTCTACTCTGAATCCGATTCCCTTGCCGACGGCATCATGAGCGAGATCAGAGAGAGAATCAGCGACCCTGCGATGCTGGCGTTTCACGACCTTATGGTAGATGCCTTGAAAGGAGCCGGCAGCGAAACCTCCAGCAAGGCGAGGCGCAAAGGGTTCGACGCGCTGATGCGGGACCTTCACAAGTCAACGACGCTCACCGACGAGCAGAAAACGGCCGTCGCCACGGCCTGGGTTCTGGCCCGTCGTGACAACTCCGATCTCGCGCGCGAAGTGGACTCCGAAACCGACGGCAATCCGTTCGATTTTGGAGCGAAGCAATCGCCGCTGATGAAACTTCTCTTCTCCGTCAAGATCGCCCTGACCGCGAAGAACGGACAATCTGAATTGTTCACGCTGGCCTCTGTGATTACCGCCACCCGGACCATGCGGAACGCGAGAAACGCCGTCCGGGAGGCGTTGAGAATCTTCGTCGACTCTTTCAGAAACATCCTGACCATCAACGCGGCCGAAGTTCGTGCCATCGCGGACAAATTCAATCGCGATCTGGCGGCGGCGAAAACGGCCAAAGATTCCGCCGCCCAAAGGAAAGCGCTTCAGGAGCGCGCCAATGGACTTTACCAATTGGGATACCCGCTGATGAGGGCCCTTGGCGCGCGCCTCGCGAAGAGTCTTTTTGTGAACGACGACGACCGTGGCCCTCATGTCGACGGCCTCGAGGTCACGTTGAAAGCGCTCCTGGACACCGCGGAAGGCCAGGCAACGGCGCTGGCCCGCGCCGCCTTCCCGGACGACATTTACACAGGTTCCGGAGCGGCGGAACGGATTGCCGAACTTCGGGCTCAATTCGTGGCCAAGCTCGTCGGGAAAATGCTGGCGCAGTCCGCCGGCGAGATGTCCGACACGGTCTATGACTTGTTCAAGAACATGCTGCCGGCAGAAAACGCGCAACTGCGGCGAGCTGCGGAGATTTTGGGGACCGTATCTCCATCCGCGAAACCATCGGCCAAAGTCACTACATCAACGGGCAAACCATCGACCAAAACACCGGCTGCGGACGCCAAGGTTGAAACTGTCACGCCATCACCGGAATGGGCGGAAGCCCTCGGATTGCCCGGATCTGCGGACGGGGGGTTGGACGAGACGGCGGATAAGGCCACAACCGTCCCCATGGCTCCGGTGGTGAAGAAGGCGAATCCCAGAAGAACAAGCACCTCCGATGAGAACAGCCTTCTTGACGCGGGCCTTGCCAATCCCGAGGCAGACAGCACGCCCGTTCCCGGTGTTGATAGCTGGGTCGCCACCGCGCTCGCCTGGAGCCGGGATGTCCTCGCGACCCTCGTCCTGGCAACTACGTTGGACGGCATAATTTTCAACCTCGAAAATGATGAGAGTTTTGCGAGTAAAAAACCGACACCCGCTGAGATCGCCGCTCGGAGAGCTTTTGCGTCGGCGCTTCGAGACCTTAGAGATTTGGTCAATCCAACGAAGCGGCCGCAGGGCCAGCCCAAGACCCAGGAGTTAATTGCCGGCCTTGAGGCGCTTCAAAAAGCCCTTCAGCCTTTGGTCGCAATAGCGGCGACCGGAGAGGCGGCAAAGGCTGCACTCCAGGAAGTTAAGACTGCTCTCACAAAGCTTCAGGCGTCAATACCGGTGAAGCCCGCACCACCTGCTATCAAGACAAATCAGCCCGTGGAAAATCCGGATCGAACAAAACTTAAGGATCTCGGATATGAATACGATTCGAAGTCCATCCGCGACGCGGAGATGCCGGGCGTCATGGACCGGCTGAAACTACTGGACCCGTTGGTTCGCCCGCTCGTTCGGCTCGCCGCGTATTTCAAGAAAAATTCGGCAATTGAAAACGCAATTAGCGCGCTGCGCCTTGCAGTTAAAACGGGCGTAGGCCTAGAAGAAGCAGTCGGTCTGGTGGAGACCGCAATCAAAGTTTCGCGGGCCGGACTTGGAGACAAGGAAGGCGCCGCGATGGACAAAGCGCGGGAAGAGCTGAGAGCCGTTCGCGACGTGCTTGGTTTCACCAAAGTCACCCTGGAGGAAAGAAACGCCAGGATGGTTAAACCTGAAGCGAAACCCGCTGCAACAGGATTGTCCGATGCGACCCGAGACGCACTTTCCAAAGCCGGTATCAACAACCCGTCCAAAGTCGGAATCACCACGGATGAGCAGGCGCTTGTCCTTTTAAATCTCAAAGGCCCGATCAAGGAAATCCTGAAGCTCGCGGGCGAGGTTGAGCGTGAGCAGCTGTCAGGTTTTGCGGAGAAGGAATTCAACAAGACTCTTCGTGAGCTCATCACTCTTCTCGCTACCGGGAGTAAAGATGAGGCTCAGGTTTTAGCCCTGTTGGAGAAGATTAAGACAGAGGTAGAAGCAGTCAGATCGGGACTGGCGACACCCAGCGGGGATCAGCCGCTGATCAATACGAAAATCGACACGCTGACGGCGGCGATTCAACGGGTTCTTCCGTCGAAGCCCGCCACCTCGGCCCAACCGAAGGGATCAAAAGAGGAAAAGACCGAGACGTCGAAGGCGAAGAATGAAATCGATGTGGATTCCGCATTGCCGCTGGCGCCCAAAAAAGATTCGACGAATTTGACGCAGGCGGATCTTGATGAGCGGACCACCGGTCTCACCAAAAAGATGATGGAGCGGGCCCTCGCTGGCGCCGGCAGTACTGGACCGAGGTACGAGCAGATGAAGGCCCGTGGCGCGCTTCTTGAGCAGTTGTTCGAATTGATCAATTTCTATTCCACCGGAATGGATCAGGTAAACGACATCAATGTCCTCACTGCGGCCATCCAGAAACTTCAGGGAACCTCCGATGACAAGGCGTTCGAAGAGGGGGTTCGGCAACTCATTAACGACCTCGGCAATAAACTGAAAAATGGTGCGGAAAAGAGAGCGGCCTCCAAGGCGCAAGTAAATGCCGTCCTGAAGTTGGCAAAGGAACTCGCATCGAAGGCCCTCGCGGTTAAGCAGGTCACAGCGAAGCCGGCCGCCCCGGTCGTTGACAACGCGGCAGCTGTTGCCGAACTGAAGGATAACTTCGGAATCAATGCCCAAGGCTCTTCACCGGAAGTGACCGCCGCCGTTTTGGCGCAGGCAAGAAGAATGGCGCCTCTTTTTGTGGCCATCGGCAAGATGGTTAACAAGGAGAAGCGCGAAAAAGCGCTCAATAAATTGCGCCGGGCGCTCGAGAAGAGTTCAGCCGACGATGAGGAGACACTCCTCCGGGTTCTCATCGGACAGGTTCAGGACTTCTGGCCTAATAAGGATTTGCGGACACCGGCTCTGGTGAACCTGGGCATGACGCTCTTCGGAATAAAGCTAGATAAAAAATTTGGAACGGATCAGGCAAAGGTGGTGCTTGGAAGGCTTCTAAAAGTTCGAGGAATTCTTGCATCGACCTTTGGTGGATCCGTCTCCACGATTATTCGAAAAGAAATCCATTCGATCATTCTGAATTCCACGGGAGAGCTGGAACCCAATTTTTTACGCGATTTATTATCGCTGGCAAACAGGGTCAGTAAAGCTGCTCGAAAACCCGGGATGAGGGAAGACGTTGTCGCGCAAATGAAAGCCGCCGCCAAAGCGATTGAGGCGTTTGTGATCGAAGGAATACGGAACACGAGCGCAACCGTTGTTAAACCGCTGGATGGCCACGTTTTAACGGCGCTTCCCACCGGGGTGGAAGTCGAAGGGATGGCAGCCGGAAGCCTTCCCAGGAATTTCGTCATCACCGAGGTACTCTCCGTCGGAATAACACAGACCCAAAGTGACGGAACGGTAAAAGTAATAACGAGAGCCGTTGTCAGAATCCGCGAAGTCACACCTTCCGCCGAACGGGATCTCCTTGAGTCAATTGAAGTGGCGACTGGCGACATGACCCCCGCTCAGATTGCGGCCGCCGCCGTGCGCGCCAAGGCTCTCACCCCGATCCTCGATTTGCTTAAAGACGCTCCTGGAAAGCGCAATCTGGACAATAACTCTCTTCGGCAAGAGATCCTTGGAATGATCACAATTGGAGAAAAGTCATCCGACCGCGTTGCCATTGCGCTGAGGTCAGATTTTAAAGCGGTGGCGATGCGTCTCATAAGGCGGCTCTCGCAGGCGCGTAACAATGAGACCAAGGAAGAGGCCGCGATTCGCTTGGCTGAGTTGGTGAGAATCCAGGGAGTCGTGGATTTTGCCCTCGGAATCGCGGACAAGCTTGATCCCTCGGCCAAAACCGAGGCCCCCGCCACCGCGTCGGCCAAGGCCCCCGTCGAACCCAAAGTGATTCCCGCGACCAGAAACAAGGAAGCCCTGCCGAAGACAATGGCGGCGTTCTTCAACAATGAGCGCGCCATCCTCGACAAGATTGTGGCCGCCTTCATTGGTTCCGCCACGCCGATCGCGGCCCTGGTCAAATCTCTCAAAGGGTTGGGGTCGGACGCCGTCATTCAGCGTGCGATAAGGATTTTGGAGGCCATGCCTGCTGACAATCTTTCGCCAAATGCCCTTTTCAACACCCTTCTCCCCGTTTTTGGACTTAGCTCCGCGGCGGCGGACCTGCTGATTAAAAGCGCCGGATTCAGAGTGGAAGGAGAAATAGACGGACAGGTTAACGAAGAGCTATCGAAAATTCTCGAGCGGCTCGATCCCCGGATCAGTGCGGATGTGAAAATCGTGGTGGGCGACGCCGGAGACGAATTCTCCCTCGTCCGAAGAGAAGACGGGAAAATAGTCATCCGGATTGCCGAATCCACCATCAATGCGCTGGCCGCCCGATTTGAAAAGGAATGGGGCGTGGGAAATCCGAGCGAGGCCCGACGGATCGCCATTCAACATCTGCTCATCAAGGAAATTGCCGCTGGATTTCTTGGTACGACCCCCAAGGACGCGGAAGAAACTCTGAGGGCCAACACGGTTGGGTTCGCAGATCCCGACGGTCCCAGACCACCGACAACAAATTTTGAGAAGCTGTTGAAAGAAGTGGATGACGTGCTTCCCGGATTTCTGAAAGCCCCGGCCAAAACAGCGGCCCCTGCCAGCGCCAACTCGGCTAGGACCGCGACGAACGGGGCGATTGAGCTGGAACGGGGGCTGGATAAGGCGTTGACGGCGTTCATCGCTGCGGTGGCGGCTCAGTTTTCCGTCAATTCGATGACAGATGCGGATCTCGCTGCCTTGCGAAGCGCCATTTTGAACAGAATGGCCAATGCCGCCGATTCGGACTCGGTCTATTCGATTGCCTATGCGGTGGCTCAAGAGCGCACAGGGGTTCCTGCCTATAAAACCCTGAGCGATGCTTTGGGCCTTCTGGGCAGCATCAGCCTCGACTCGGCAGCACGGGCGGTGGTCAAGGCGAAAGCACAGGTTCGTGCGAAACCAGAGCCTGTGAGACCAGCGCCAGCCAAACCGGCGAAGGCGCCGCCCGCCGCCCCGGCCGTCAACGCGAATGCGGAGAAAGCGGACGTCGCCGTGATGACGGCGGTCGACGCGGCCCTGGCGAAGGTTGCGGGGGACAAGGGCTTCAACCGGGAGAAACTTTTCCGCGCGCTGAACACCGCCGCGGACGGTGAGACGATCGGCGCCGTCCTCGAAAGAGCCGATCCCAAGCTGAAGGCGCTCGCGAAGAACAATGCGGCCCTCTGGGCGACTCCGCTTACCGCGTCCCTGCGGCAGACCGCTGACGCCTTTGCGGCAATGAGCCAAACAAGTCTCAACGGTACCGTCGCGGATATTCTCTGGTCTCTGGACAAGATCGACACAAAAACTGAAAAGGTGCCCGGCTTCGAAAAATTCGGACTGGTGGTCCAGCGGAAGACCTTGGCGGCGCTGCTTTTTGAAATTCTTTCTCGCGCCGATGCGAACCGGCCGCTGATGGACGTTCTGGCCGAAATGGAAACGAAGCTGGGACTCAAGCCCGGTCACTTCGAACGATATCTGGCCGATGACGCAAGCGCCCGCCCGAAAAGCGGCATTGATTACGAGCTCACGGTCCGCGATCGTCTGACGCTCCGCGGTCTCACCGTGGGTGCCGCGCTGGGGGAGATGAAACCTCAGCTCGACGGTCGAGTTTCGAGTCTTCAATACAGGCTGGCGGGTCTGAACTATTTCTCTGATCTGGCCGACAAGGTAGCGAAGGCGAGCAGCCTTCGGAGGGCTGATGCCCTGAAGCTCCTTTTTGATGACGTGTACAGCTACAGCTCTACACTGTCGCTGGAGACGATTCTCAACAACCTCCGCTCAAAACTTGGGACCGTGGATGGCGCCAAGTGGGGAGCGGCGATAGACATTGCCCGGAAAAATAAGAGAAACAGTGTGCAGGGATATAGCGATGCCGTGGCGGTGCTTCGTGGTGACCCTC
>JAYTIE010000022.1:0-16452 GCA_043732015.1 Elusimicrobiota bacterium
GAAACCCCGAACCTATTTCGTCCAGCAGCTTCCGGACAATGAAATGGCGCCCGGCGAAAAACAGGAATTCAGCCTCCAGATCGACCGCAAGTTCAACTACAAGGACCCCCAGAAGAAGGACAAGGTCATTGAGGTAGGCCGCTACAACTTCAAGATCATTCCGGTCTGGGCCGCCGCTCCGGCCGCCGCCTCCCCCGCGCATTAATTAATCCTCCGCTCCCCAGCGAGCGGGTTATTTGATACTTTTCCCCCGTCCCTATAATTCACGGAGGTCATCGATGGCTCTTTCGGATCTTTTCAGCAATTTTCATCTTTTCTTCCGCTGGCTGCATGTTTGGGCCGGCATCATCTGGATCGGTCACCTTTATTTCTTCAACTTCGTGAACCTGCAGTTCCAGACCGCGATCGATGACGCGACCAAGAAGATCGTGAACGCCCCGCTCATTCTCCGCGCACTCTGGTGGTTCCGCTGGGGCGCGATGATCACGATGCTCTCGGGTCTCGTGCTCTTCACGATGAACTTCATGTACGTGCCCGGCCTCGGCTTCGGCCCGTCTGAGCTGTTCTCGGACGCGTCCGGCCTCACCGGCCGCGCCATCTGGATCCTGACGGGCATGGTTCTCGGCCTGATCATGTGGTTCAACGTCTGGATGATCATCTGGCCGACCCAGCGCCGCATCTTCTCCGGCGCTTACGCCAGCGATCCCGCCGCCCTGGGCGCTGCCCGCAAGAAGGCCGCCCTGTTCTCCCGGATCAACACGTACCTCTCCGGCCCGATGCTGTTCGGCATGATCGCCGGCCCGCACTACGGCGCGGCGAACTTCATTTCGATCTTCGTGTTCTTCCTGGTCGCCATCGTCTTCGTGTTCGGAGCCTACAAGCACTCGTTCAAGGCCGGCACCGCCCCATTGAAGTAAGCCTCACACAACACACACAGCCTCAAAGCAAAACGGCCTCCGGATGATTCATCCGGAGGCCGTTTCTTTTTGGCTTGGGTGAGATGGGGGCGTTAAGCGGGTGTTTTCAAAATGTTCAGGACTACATTGACGGCGGAATCGATGAGAACTTCCTTGGCCTGCGCTTCGGTGCGGAGTTTGATTTCCACCATGCCGCGCGCGAGGGATTTTTCGCCGATCGTGACGCGGAGCGGAATACCGATGAGGTCGGCATCCTTGAACTTGAAGCCGGCGCGAACGTCGCGGTCGTCATAGAGAACGTCCACGCCCGCCTGCAGAAGGCCGTCGTAGATCTTCTCCGCCGTCACACGGGACTCGTCGTGTGTGACGTTGGCCGGCGTCACGATCACCTGGAAGGGCGCGATCTGGAGTGGCCACTTGATGCCCCATTCGTCGTTGTTCTGCTCGACGGCGGCCGCAACGATGCGTGAGACGCCGATGCCGTAGCAACCCATGATCATGGGCCTGGCGACGCCCGCTTCGTCCAGGTACTCGCACTTCATCGGCGCGGAATATTTGGTGCCCAGCTTGAACACGTGTCCCACTTCAATGCCGCGGAAGAACTGCACGCCGGCCTTGCACTTGGGGCACGGCTCGCCTTCGCGGATGTTGCGGATGTCCGCCACCGTTTCCAGTGTGTAGTCGCGGTCCGGGTTCACGTTGCGAAGGTGAATGTCTTTCTTCCCCCCGCCCACGATGGCGTTGGACATGGCGGCCACAAGGTGATCCGCGATCATGCGAACCTTGATGTTCTTTGGTCCCGCGAATCCGACGTCGCTGCCGTCGGCGGCGGCCACGTATTCGGCCTCATTGGCCGGGCGGATGCCCTTGGCGCCGAGCGCCTTCTGGAACTTCGGGATGTTGAGATCGGTGTCGCCGCGCACGAGCGCCACGACGGTCTGGCCATCTGCGACCATGAAAACGGTTTTGATTATGCGCTCAGCGGAAGCGTTCATCGCCTTGGCGACGTCGACAACCTTGGTCGCATTGGGCGTCGAGACTTCTTCCACGGCCAGTGGCGCTTCCTTCTGGACGGACTCGGGCGCGGACACTTCGGCGCGCTCCAGGTTCGCGGCGTAGCCGCACGACGGGCAGGAAGCAATCAAATCTTCTCCGGTATCGGCCAGCACCATGAATTCCTGGGACGAGTTGCCGCCGATGGCGCCGGAATCGGCTTCCACCGGACGGAACTTGAGGCCGAGACGCGTGAAGATGCGCGAATACGTGTCGGACATCGTCTTGTACATCGTGTCCAGATCCGCGTCGCTCGAATGGAACGAATAGGCGTCCTTCATCAGGAATTCGCGGGAACGCATGATCCCGAAACGGGGACGGATCTCGTCACGGAACTTGGTTCCGAACTGATAAAGGTTCACCGGAAGCTCACGCGATGACTTCACGGTCTTGCGAACGAGATCGGTGATCATTTCCTCGGCGGTGGGCGCGAAGCAGAACTCGTTGTTCTTGCGGTCCTTGATGCGGAGAAGCTCACGGCCGTAGAAAGACCAGCGGCCGGTTTCTTCCCATAATTCCTTCGGCTGAATAACCGGAAGCCAGACTTCCATGGCGCCTGTGCGGTTCATTTCTTCGCGAATGACGTTCTCTACGCGCTTCAGGACCTTCAGGCCAAGCGGAAGCCAGTCATAAAGGCCCGCGCCCACCTTCCGGATCATTCCGGAGCGCAGCATCAGTTTGGCGCTGGCGGTGTCCGCGTCGGCGGGGATTTCCTTCAGGGTAGGAATGAAATAGCGGGAGAAGCGCACGGTTACTTTCCTTTCGCCGCGTCCACTGCCGCCGGCTTGGCGCCCCGGAAACGCTGGATGTCGTTGACCGTGGCGAACACGAGCAGGCTGAGGAGAAGCGCGAGCCCCACCATGTTGGCTTTGGCCATGATCTTGTGACTGAGCGGCTTACCGCGGAGGCCTTCGATCACGTAATAGAGCACGTGGCCGCCGTCCAGCATCGGCACCGGGAACAGATTGAACAGACCGATGGCGACCGAAATAAGACCGATCAGATAGAAGAAGTCTTCCGGACCTGACTTCACCGCTTTCACAATGACCTGGCCGATGCCCAGCGGGCCCGCAACGTCCGGGCGCTCGTGCGCGATGATCTTCTGTCCGAGGTAATAAAGCGTGAACGAGCTGATGTTCCAGCACTGCCAGACCGCTTTCTTGGCGGACGCAGCAACGCCGATCTTGCTGCGCTCGACGATGGGGTCGGCCGGGCGGATGCCGATCAATCCGGTCTTGCCGCTGGACTCAGCCTGGGGCGTCAGGTTCAACGTGGCGGCCTGACCGTCACGGTGATAAGCAATGGTGGTTTCGAGACCCGGCCGGCCATGGATCTTCGCGGCGAGGTCGGCGAAGTCTTTCACTTCCTCGCCGTTCACCTGGTCGACGGTATCGCCGGGGCGGAGACCCGCCTTTTCGGCGGGCATTCCGGCGACCACTTCACCGATCTGCGTCTTGTTCGTCTGGTTCGGCTCACCCCAGATCAGGAGCATGCCGAAGAAAATGGTGATCGCGAGAACGTAGTTCATGAATGGGCCGGCCAGCGCGATGGCGACACGCCGGTACCACGGGGCGGAGAAGAAATCACGCGAGCGATCCCCGTCCGCCGCGGGAGCGGGCGTTCCGCCATCTTCATCCGTGAACTCGCCGGCCATGCGGACTTCGCCACCCAGCGGAAGCCACGCGATGCAATAGCGCGTCTCGCCCCACTGGAAACCGAAGATTTCAGGGCCAAGGCCGAAGGAGAAGCGGTCCACCTTCACGCCGGACTTTTTGGCGACCATGAAGTGACCGAATTCGTGAACGAAGATGACGAGGCCGAATGCGAAAACGATACCAGCGGCATAGAGAAGGATGCTCATTTTTTCCTCAATTTGTTGATGATTTGACGGGCCGTCTCACGGCCCCACGCGTCCACTTCCAGAACGTCTTTCAGGTTCGGCTTGTTCCGGACCTTGTGCAGCGACATGGTTTTCCCGACGACTTTCGGAATCGTCATGAAGGAGATTTCTCCGTCGATAAAAGCCCGGACGGAGACTTCGTTCGCGGCGGACAACGCGGTCGGCGCAGTGCCGCCGCGCTTCCCGGCGTCGAGCGCGAGCTTGAGACAGGGGAAACGACTGAAATCAGGAGCGGCGAAATCGAGACGCGCGGTTTCCTCCAGCTTCAGCCTGCGGATGGCGGTCGGCGTCCGGGACGGATGGGTGAGCGCGTACTGGATAGGCAGTCGCATGTCCGGATGCGAGAGCTGCGCCAGCAGGGCGCCGTCTTCATACTCCACCGCGGAATGGACGATCGACTGCGGATGAATGACGATTGAAATTTTCTCCATCGGGATTCCGAACAGGATGTGAGCCTCGATGGCTTCGAGGCCCTTGTTCATGAGCGTCGCGGAATCCACGGTGATCTTTTTCCCCATCTTCCAGGTCGGATGGTTCAGCGCCTGCTCTACCGTGATGTCATCCAGGTTTCCCTTGTGACGGTAGAAAGGGCCTCCGCTGGCGGTCAGGATGATGCGGGACACTTCGCTGGTCTTGTGGCCCTGGAGGCACTGGTAAATAGCGGAGTGCTCGCTGTCGACGGGAACCAGGGTCGCCTTGTGCTTGCGGGCCAGGTCCATGATGAGTTCTCCCGCCACCACGAGCGCTTCTTTGTTGGCGAGGCCCACGGTTTTGCCGGCTTTCAGGGCCGCGACCAGCGGGAGGAGACCCCGTGAACCCACCATGCCGCACAAAACGTGTTCAGCATCCTTGTGCCGCGCGAGACGCTCGATCCCGTCGTCGTGGTTCCAGACTTCAGGCCGATGCCGCCATCCGCCGACAATTTTTTTCAGCTTCTCGGCGGACGCCGTGTCGCCCATCGCGACCACCGCGGGACGGAATTCCTTGATCTGTTCGACGATGCGTTCAACATTGCTGTTCGCCGCGAGGCCGGTGACGCGGAAATCCTTGCGATAACGGCGGACCACATCGAGCGCGTTAACGCCGATGGAACCCGTGGAGCCCAGAATGACGATATTTTTGGCTGGCATGTGAACGATCCCGGGCTACTGAAACCGGCCGGTTCCGACGAGCATGTAATAATAAAAGGGAGCGGCGAAGATAAAGGAATCGAAGCGGTCCAGAATGCCGCCGTGACCGGGAAGAAGCTGTGAAGAGTCCTTCGCGCCGAAAGTCCGCTTCATTAGGGATTCGATCAGGTCCGAAAACTGGGCCGCGACAGAAATACCCAGCGCGAACAGAACGGACTCGCTCCGGGACACCGCGTCGACCATGAAGGCTTCGCGGAAAAGCCAGCCGAAACCGCAGGCGAGCATGGTACCGCCGATCGCGCCTTCCCAGGATTTCTTGGGAGAAATTTTTGGCGCCAGCGGATGCTTGCCGATGGAGCGACCCACCGCCCAGGCGCCCGTGTCCGTGATCCAGATGACGATGATCAGGAAGAACATGGCTTCCTTCCCGATGGGGCGGAAACCTTCGCCGGCTGCCACCCGGAGATCGCGTATGAGAATCATATGCCCGAGGGAGAGAGAGAAGAACACCACCGCCGATACCGTGGTCATGATGCGAAGGAGCGAGTGGCCCTTGTCCTCACGAATGAACTCTCTCAGGAAAGATGCAAAACACCAGAGCAGGAAAACGAAAATCGGGCCCGGCGTCTTGGCGATGGGCCCCAGCGGCGCGCCGTCCAGATACAGCGCGCCCAGCACGAGCGCGCCGCCCACGATGGCCATGACGAGCTGGTTCGGATACCCGCCATCCTCGGCCATGCCGCAATATTCCCAGATGCCCAAGAGGCAGACGGCGGCCACGAAAAGGAAATAAGGAACGGAACCGAACCAGACGACGGCGGCGACGAATGGAACGAACAGGATGGCGGTGAGAACTCTGGGGAGGAGCATCAGGCCACCGCTCCGAAGCGGCGATCACGCGACTGGAAATCGATGATGGCTTCGAAGAAGTGCTGCCGGTTGAAATCCGGCCAGAGGACCGGCGTGATGTGCATTTCAGCGTATGCGATCTGCCAGAGAAGAAAATTGGAAACCCGCATTTCACCCGACGTGCGGATCAGAAGGTCCGGATCCGGCATATCGGTGGTGTAGAGGTAGCGGTGCAGTGTTTTTTCATCGACCACGCGGCGCCCGTCCGCGATGGCCGCGTTGCAGGCCTGGACGATATCCTGCCGCCCGCCGTAGTTGAGTGCCAGGACCAGCGTAACGCCCGTGTTCGGAGAGAGCGCCAGACGCGTGCGCTCGATTTCGTCCTGCACATCCGCAGGAAGCGCGGAGAGATCCCCGATGGTGGAGAAGCGCACGTTGTTCTTGTTCAGATTCGGGAGTTCGGCGCGGAGGGTGGCTTTCAACAGCTTCATGAGGCCGGCGATTTCGGCCTTGGGGCGCGTCCAGTTTTCCGTCGAGAAGGCGTAGAGGGTGAGGAAGCGTATGCCCAGCTCGGAGGCGGTCTCAACGGCGCCTCGGACCATTTTCGCGCCGCGTTGATGGCCAAAGATGCGCGGCAAGTGCCGCTTCTTCGCCCAGCGGCCGTTCCCGTCCATGATGATCGCCACGTGAGCGGGAATCCGCTTACGGTCGATTTTGGCCAGAAGATGGTCTGTGGAAGCGGTCAAATCTCGAGGATGTCTTTTTCTTTGGCGACGAGGCTATCGTCGATTTTCTTCACGTAGACGTTGGTGAGCGCGGAGACTTTCTCTTCGCCCTGTTTACGCTGGTCTTCGGTGATCTGCTTGGCCTTTTCTTCGGCCTTCACCTTTTCGATCGCATCACGGCGTTCGTTGCGGACGGAGACGCGGAAGTCCTCGGCGATCTTCTTCGCGACCTTCACGAGTTCCTTGCGGCGGTCCTCGGTGAGGGGCGGGAACGACAGACGGAGAATCTTTCCATCCGAATTCGGGTTCACGCCGATGTTTGCGGCCTTGATGGCCTTTTCAATTTCACCGATCACCGAGTTGTCCCAGGGACGAACTTCGATGGTCCGGGCTTCGGTCACGACGACGGCGGCAACCTGCTGAACAGGAACCATGGAACCGTAGTAGTTGACGCGAACAGGATCGAGAATGGTGGCAGACGCGCGGCCCGTGCGAACCGCGCCAAAATCGTGCTGAAGTCGTTCGATAGACTTCTTCATCAAGGTTTCTGTTTCAGTGAGAATATTCTGGATTGGCATGGGGTAAAGCCTCCGATCAGGGCGTCACCAGGGTGCCGATGTCGGCTCCCTGAATTGCGCGAAAGATGTTACCGGATTTGTACAGATTGAAAACCCGGATGGACAGATTGTTCTCCCGGCACAAAGCCAGCGCAGCGGTGTCCATGATTTCAAGACGCCGGCTGATGGCTTCGGTCAGGGTAAGATTCTTGTACAGCTTGGCCTTCTTGTCCTTGCGGGGATCGCCGGTATAAACACCGTCCACCTGCGTGGCCTTGAGAAGAATCGTGGCGCCGATTTCCGATGCTCGAAGCGCGGCGGCAGTGTCGGTGCTGAAATACGGATTGCCGGTGCCGGCAGCGAACACCACGACGCGCCCTTTCTCAAGGTGACGAATCGCGCGACGGCGGATGTACGGCTCAGCCACATTCGAGGCAGGGAGCGCCGACATCACCCGAGTCTGGACGCCAACTTGCTCAAGCGTGTTCTGAAGCGCAAGCGAGTTGATGAGCGTCGCAAGCATTCCCATGTTATCGGAAATGGCTCGTTCAAGGCCGAGGCCCTGGTCACGCGCGCCCCGCCAGATGTTCCCCCCACCGACAACGACGCCGAGCTGGACGGATTTGGAATGGGCCTTCTTGATCTCTCCCGCAATACGGAAGAGACTCTTGAGATCAATCCCGTAACGGTGCTCGCCGAGAAGCGCTTCTCCCGAGAGCTTGAGGACGATCCGTTTCATCAACGGAGGGTTCAGTCGCCGCCGACGCGGAAGCGGACGAACTTCGCGACGGTAAGCTGCACGCCGTCCTTCTTGCCGGTCTCTTCGACGATCTGCTTGATCTTGGTCTTGCCAGACGCGTCGCGAACGTGCGGCTGTTCGAGAAGGCAGTTGGCTTCGAAGAAGACGCCGAGCTTGCCGGTGGCAATCTTCTCGAGCATCTCGGCCGGCTTGTTCTGGCCTTCCATCTGCTTCTTCACGATGTCCTTCTCGCGCTGAACGATGTCAGCCGGGACTTCCGTGGAGTTGATGTAGCTCGGATTCGCGCCCGCAATCTGCAAGGCGAGTTCGCGCGCCAGCGTCTTCACGCCGTCAGAGACCGGGCCCGGCTTGTTGCTGTCGATCTGGATGAGAACGCCCAGCTTCGCGCCGGAGTGAATGTAGGAAGCCACTACGCCGCCCTTCGTGGTGAAGTGCGCGAAACGGCGGGCGGAAACTTTCTCTCCGACGATGCCGCCCAGCGCCGCGGCGTTTTCTGCCGGGAGCTGTTCAACCGTGGTCCATGACGGGTTCTTCTGGATGAGTCCGACGTAGTCGTTCGCGAGCTTTCCGAACTCGGGGTTGCGCGCGACGAAGTCGGTTTCGGAATTTAGCTCGAAGAGGATTCCCTCAAGCGCGTCCGCGGAGATCCAGTCCTGAACGAGGCCTTCGGCGGCGACGCGGTCAGCGCGCTTCGACGATTTCGCGATTCCCTTCTGACGGAGAAGGAGGATCGCCTTGTCGAAGTCACCCGCGGTGTCGACGAGTGCCTGTTTGCAGTCCATCAGGCCTGCGCCGGTGGCCTGGCGCAGCTTCTGAACATCAGCAGCTTTGATATCGGTGGCAGTCATTGTTGTCTCTCTTGAATGGAGTATTAGGCCTGGCTGGGAACGGCGTCGCCGCTCTCATTGGCCGGAACGCCTTCGAGCATCGCCGCGTCCTGCGCGTTCTCGGGCTGTTCCTGAAGCTGGGTTTCCTGCTGCTCGCGCAGCTGGCGTCCCTGAAGAACCGCGTCGGAGATAAGGCCGGTGATCAGGCGAATCGCGCGGATCGCGTCGTCATTGCCCGGGATCGGATAGTCGATCAGGTCCGGGTCCGTGTTGGTGTCGCAAACGGCGACGATCGGAATGCCGATGCGACGGCCTTCCTGGATCGCGGTGACTTCGTTCGAAGGATCGACGATGAAGAGGCAACCCGGCAGCTCAAGCATGTCCTTGATGCCCGTGAGGGATTTGGAAAGGCGCTTGATGTCCTTCTCGCGCATGGAGCGTTCTTTCTTCGAGAGAAGATCAAACACGCCCTTGGCTTTCATGTTGTCGAGATCCGACAGGCGCTTGGAGGAGCGGCGAATGGTTTCGAAGTTGGTCAGCGTTCCACCGAGCCAGCGTTCAGCGACGAACGGAGAAGCGGAGCGACGCGCTTCCTGGGCAATCGCGTCCTGCGCCTGCTTCTTGGTACCGACAAACAGAACGTTCTTCTGTTCGGCAGCCATGCTGCGAACGAACGCGAAAGCTTTTTTCAGCTCTCGAACGGTTTTCTGAAGGTCGATGATATGGATATTGTTGCGGCTGCCGTAGATGTAGCGAGCCATTTTGGGGTTCCAGCGATGGGTCTGATGTCCGAAATGGACGCCAGCTTCGAGGAGAGACTTCATTGAGATGACGGGTTCGGGAGCGGATGCGACGGCAGACGGGGGCGTAATTGTTGAGGCCATTATTTTCCTTTGTCTCCAATAGATTTGTGAAACCTGATCGTGGTGGGACTACCAATCCGGGAGATTTGGGTTCTCCCGTGCGACCGAGCGAAATCATTATAACACAACAGCTCAATTTGGCAACGACGCATCCGCCTTTGGTTGAGGCTTTATCCAGACAAACGGCCAGGCGGAAAGCGCGCCGACCGCGAACCCGCCCACGTGCGCCCAATACGCCACATTCGTGGTCTCCCCCGGCGCCATTTCAGGAAGGATGAGGCGGAATCCTCCCTTCAGTTGAGCCAGGAACCAGAGCCCCACCCAGAAAAAGGCCGGTATTCCCGCGATGAATCGTCCCATGTAGCGGGTCAGGAACGACCTCGGGGTGCGCAGAGGGAATAGGACGAAATAGGCTCCGAGGGCGCCCGAAATAGCACCGGAAGCGCCGATCAGACCGTTCGAGTAGGGCTCAAAGTACCCTTGCGTGCAGGCCGAAACCGCCGCCCACACCAGATAAAGGAACAAAAACATGAAATGCCCCATCTCCCGCTCGACCGCCGGCGCAAAAAGAACGAAAAAAATGACATTTCCGATGATGTGGGACTCGTTGGCGTGGAGGAAGGAATGGCTGAGAAGCCGCGGGATATTGGCCAGGGGATGAGCCTGAAAGGCGATCCAGGAGAACCCGAGGTCGTCGATGATCGTGTTCAGGATGCCCCAGTCCCGCGCGCGGCGTTCCATGGCGAACGCGTAGAACATGATCGCCACGAGCGCGATGGTCCCGAGCGGCAAGGCGAACCGTGAGCGCCGGTCGATATCCTCGGTCATGCCTTCACGGGCGCCTTCCGCGTGGCGAGCAGGCGAGGATGACGCGGACTGAGCGCGGCGGCGCGTTGATAGGACACGTCCGCCATCTTCCGGTTGTCCTGCCGGAGGTAGGCTTCGGAGAGATCGAGATTGGCGTCGAAGAGATACGGCTTTTCAGAGAGCGCGTTCTGGAATGAGACAACCGCATCCGACAATTCCGACCGCATCAGTTGGACTTCACCAAAGCGCAGCCACGCACTCGCGCACCCGGGCGCTCTTTGAAGAAGAATGCGGAACTCGCGTTCGGCATCGTCTCCCCGGTGCGTGCGCGCCTTGAACTTAAGGTACCGCGCCTCGATTTCAAGATCATAAGGATTCAACGTGCGCGCCTCGCTGTAGGCCCGCTCGGCGCCTTCCACATCCCGCGATGCGGCGCGTACTTCGCCCAGGGCCATGAACGCTTCCGCGTTGCGCTGATTGAGCCGTATGGCGGTCTCGGCCATGTCTTCCGCCATCGACAGATTCCCCTGCTCGAGAAGGCTCAGCGAAAGAAACACATGCGCTTCGGATTCGAGAACCTTTTGATCCAGCATGGGGCGGATCGCCTGGCCCAGCGCGTCGAATTGGCCGCGCTCGAGCAGAAGCTGGGCGCGGATCCGGTAACCCTCCGCAAAATCAGGCGACAAACGGACCGCTTCGTCCAGCTCCGCCCCCGCGCGCGCGTCGTCGAGCTTGCAGAGATAATAGGACGCTCTGACCAGACGGCCCCAGGGCCACCGGGGCCATTGGTGGGTCAACAGGTCGCCGATCCGGTCCGGTTCATCACAGCTGTGCTGCACGGTCAGCGCCCGGGCCTTCCAGACGAGAGGCCAGATGTTGCGGGGCATCAGGTCCTGGGCCTGCAGGAAGGCACCGAGCGCGGAATCCGGCTGATTGCGGTCCAGCTGCATCTCTCCAAAGATGAGTTTGATCTGCCCGCTGTTCGGCGCATCTTTCAGCGCGGTCGTAATTTCAGCATCAGCGTCAGTCCAGAAGTTCTGGTTCGCCAGAAGAAGCGCGTGCTGCGCGCGGACGGAAGGGATTTCTTTGAATCCGGGTGACAGGCGTTCGTATTCGACCAGCGCCGACATCGTGTCACCCAGATCGTGGTACGCGTTCACCAGCACGAGTCGGGCGTCTTCAAAATCCGGTTTCAGTGCGAGCGCCTGCTGCGCCAGGTCGCGCGCCTTCGCGGCGTCTCCGCTTTCCAGGTAGACGTTCGACAGGTACTTCAGCGCGACAGGATTGGTGGGATCTTTCTTCCGGCCGATTTCCAGTTCTTCAACCGCGTACGCTTCCAGATTCCTCAGCCAGAAAATCTGCCCCAGATGAAGATGCGCTTGCGCGTTCTCCGGATCCAGCTTCAGGACCCGGTCGAATTCCTTCTTCGCGTCCTCAACGAATGGATGCATCGGTTTGTCGGGGTCGTTGAGAACATAGCGCGAGAGCGCGTTCGCTTCTTCAAGCGCGCGGAGGTAGAGCGTGCCCAGTTCAAGGCGATACTTCAGTTCGTCGTCATGCGTGATGGTGGGAGAGGCAAGCATCTTCCGGTACTGGGCGATAGCCGCCGCCTGCCCCAGTTCTCCCACCGATTCATGCGCTTTGTAGAGAATGAATGAAGGCCGGTCGCGCACCCACCAGATGAAGCTCCCGCCCACGACAAACACGACAAAGGCCAGCGCCGTGTGGGACGCGAACTTCGACCTCACCGGCCGCCCGGACGCGCCACCCGGCGCGCGATGATCAGCGAAATCTCGAACAGGATGTACGAAGGAATCGCGAGCGACATCTGACTGATGACGTCAGGACCGGGTGTCAGCACCGCCGCAACGATGAGCGTGACCACGAGAACGTGCGCCCGGTAGGCGGCCAGCTTCCACGGGTTGATAATTCCGATCTTGCTCAGAACCACGACAGCGACGGGAACCTGGAAGAAGACTCCGAACCCGACGGACATCCAGATGAGGAACGAAAGATAGGAATCCAGCGTGATCATCGGCCGTAAATAGGGACCGCCGAACGCGAGCAGGAATTTCATCGCCAGCGGAACGATGGCGAAAACGGCGAGCGCGACACCAAAGTAGAAAAGGATGAAGGAGACGGGCACCACGCCCAGCAACCAGCGCTTTTCCTTGATATCGAGCGCGACCTCGACGAACCCCCACGCCTGCATCAGGATGATGGGAGACGCGATGAGAACGGCGCAGGCGGCTCCGACGTGAACGCGGGCCATGAAGGCCTCGGACGGAGACAGGAAAATGAAACTTCCGACCGGCTTGGCCAACCAGTGAATGACCTTGTCGACGTAGAACCAGCAACCGACGAACGCGCATCCAAAGGCAATCAGGGAGATGATCAGCCGGCGGCGTATCTCTTCTAGGTGGGAGGTGAGAGGCCGGGCGATGTCGTACGGCAGGGGTTAGCTCTTTCTACGTTGCAGGGTTTCAGCGAGGCTCGCGAGTTGATCGCGAACCGGGCCGAGCGGCAGGAGTTCAAGTTGCTCCAGCGCGGTCTGGACGTGGCCATCGGCGATGCCCGTCGCGTACTCGACGGCACCGGATTTCTTGATTTGTTCAATGAGATCCCCGATCTGGCCGTTCGGATGGCGGAGACCGGCGAAGAGTTCTTCGCGTTCTTTCACGTTTGAAATCCGGTCGCGGAGATAGAGCAGCGGGAGCGTCATTTTTCCGTTCAGAAGGTCCGTTCGGAGGGTTTTTCCGACCACGCCTTCCTCGCCGGTGAGATCCAGGAGGTCGTCGATGATCTGGAACGCCATACCGAGGCTTCCACCGAAGCGTTCCGCGGCGATCTGAACCTTTTCCGGCTGGGAGCCAAGAATGGCGCCGCACTGAGCCGAGGTCGCGAACAAGGATGCGGTCTTCTTGTAGATGAACGAAAAGTATTCGGCTTCGGTGAGGTCAAACTGGAAACGGCGCTTCAGCTGACCGATTTCCCCCGCGCACATGGCGGAGGTTGAACGCGCGAGCAGACCCAGGATCTTCGGGTTGTTCAGGCCGGCCATCTGTTCGAAAGCATAGGTATAGACGTGGTCGCCCAGCAGCACGGCGGCATCAACGCCATGCTCGGCGGCGACGGTCTTGCGTCCACGGCGAAGGGCGGCGTTGTCGATGACATCATCATGGACCAGCGTGGCGATGTGAACCAGCTCAATGGAAAGGGCCACGGTCTGAACGGCCGCGTCATCGGCGGCGCCAAGGCGGGAGAAAAGCATCACGAGCGCGGGGCGGACCCGTTTGCCGGATCCAAGCAGGACATACGAGCGGAGCTCGCCGACATAACCGCCGGTTTCATCCGCGATCGACGCCAAACGGTCGTTCAGCCGTGCGAGATCGGGTTTAAGAGCCTCTTTAAGGCCCGGATCAATAACGATTTTCAAGAGGATTTCTCCGACGGAGCGGCGATCAGGAGCCTACCACATTTCTCACCCAGTCAATAATCCGGTCCGGGGCGAGGCCCACAAGAATCGTCATACCCAGCGCGACGGCCAGACACGAGATCAGGGCTGGCGTGAAAACCGGGCGCGCGCCGTCCATCGGCTCGCGGAAGAACATCTCGTGCGCGATCCGGAAATAATAATAAACAGACACGACGCTGTTCAGGACGGCCAGCACGACGAGCCAGACAAGTCCCGGCTGGCTCAAAGCGGCGGAAAAGATTGAATATTTTCCGACGAAGCCCGCCAGCGGCGGAATGCCCGCCATGGACAAGAGGAAAATCAGCATGGCCAGAGAAAGGCCGAAGGACTTCTTGTAGAGACCCGCAAATGCCGGCACCTCGTCCGAACGGGTTCCGTTGGAGAGCGCGGTCAATCCGGCAAACAAGCCCAGGTTCATGAACAGGTAGACGACCGTGTACACCATCGCCGCCTGCACGCCAGCGAATCCCGCCACCACCAGCGCGACCAGGACGTAACCCATGTGCGAAACCGAGGAGTAGGCCAGAAGTCGCTTCATGTTCGTCTGATGAAGGGCGCCCAGGTTACCAACCGTCATCGTTACTGCGGCGATGGCGGCCAGAACCGGGGTGAATCCCAACGCGTGGTGATCACCCAGCAAACGGATCAGGAAGCCGACGCTCGCGGCTTTCGGCGCGACAGACAGGAACGCGGTCACCGGCGTGGGCGCCCCCTCATAGGTGTCCGGCGCCCACATGTGGAAGGGCACCAGCGTCAGCTTGAAACCGATCCCGGCCAGAAGGAAAACGAGGATGAGACTGACCATCATGTCCGGGCTCTGGCTCGCGGCGCTCAGCGCATGGAGAGCGGACAGCGCTGTCGTGCCGAAAAAGCCGTAGTAATAGGAAGCGCCGAACAGGAAGAGCGCCGTCGAGAGCGCCCCCACGAGGAAGAATTTGATCGCGGCCTCCCCAGAGGACCGCCGTCCGATCACGTAGCCGGTCAGGATGAACGACGGAATGCTGAGAAGCTCCAGGGAAATCGTCGCCATGAGCAGGTCCGACGAACTGACCAGGAACATCATTCCCACGGTCGCCAGAAGAAGGAGCGACGTGTAGGTGCCCATGGGGACCTCGGTGAATTCGAAAAAGTCACTGGAGAGCCAGAGCACGAAGATGACGGAGGCCAGAATCGCGATCTTGAAGTAGACGGCGATGGCATCAATCGTCAGCATTCCGAAAACGCCGCGGTATTCCATCCATCCGTTGTGCGCGGACGAGGGTTGAACGCCCACGGCTGACGCCCACGGAAAGCTCACGTTCAAGAAGTAGAGCGACTGGTGAACCACACAGAGCGCGAGCGCCAGAATGCCCAAGTTCACCCAGAGCTTCCGGTAAACCGGCAGGAAGGCCTCGCCCAGCAGCAGGAGAATGGCGACCACGCTGAGAAAGATTTCCGGAGCGATGAGGATTGACGTGTTCATGGGATCAGGACTGCCCCACCACAAGGCGAATGATATTCCCCACGGTTGTATCCATGAGTTGAAGCGCCGCATTGGGATAAATACCGAGCGCGATGGTCAGCGCCACGAGCGGGAGGACGGTGACGAGCTCGCGCGCCGTCATTTCCGGCATCTTACCCGCCCACTTCGGGTTGACCGGGCCCATGAGGACGAGCTTGATCATGCGGAGAAAGAAGGTGGCCGTGATGAGGATTCCGATCACCGCGATGCCGGCGCCGATCTTGAAATTGTGGTTGGCGAATCCGCCGCCGAAACCGCCCAGGAAACACAGGAACTCAGGGACGAACCCCGCCAGACCCGGCAATCCCAGTGACGCCATCGCCTGCACGATCATGAGCCCGGCGAACAACGGAATCTGCGCGGCCAGTCCGCCGAACGCGTCGATATCGCGCGTGTGCGCGCGGTCGTACACGACACCGACCAGAAGGAAGAGGGACCCCGTGATCAGTCCGTGGCTGACCATCTGGAACACCGCGCCCGACATGCCGGCATGCGCCGCGTTGGGATTCCCCATCACCGCGGAAATCCCGAGAAGGCAAAGTCCCATGTGGCTGACCGAGGAGTAAGCGACCATTCGCTTCAGGTCCGTCTGCGCCAGCGCGCAGAACGCCCCATAAACAATGTTGATGACGGCGATCACCATGAGCGCCGGCAGGAAGAGCCGCGTCAGCTCCGGGAATACCGGGAAGAGGACCCGCAGGATTCCATAGAGACCCATTTTGAGAAGCACGCCCGCGAGAATGACGCTCACCGGCGTCGGCGCCTCCACATGCGCGAGCGGGAGCCACGTGTGGAACGGGAAGGCAGGAACCTTGATCGCAAAAGCAACGTAGAAACTGAGGAATACCAGGATCGCCGTGACACCTTTCAGATGAAAGGCGCCCGTCGAAGCCATTTTCGTCAGTACGACCAGGTCGAGCGTCCTGGCACTTTCCGGGGTGCCAGCGCCGCTGGCGAAATAAACCGTGATGATGCCGAGCAGCATGAGAAGACTACCCGTGAGCGTGTACAGGAAGAACTTGATGGCCGCGTATTCACGGCGCGGGCCGCCCCAGATGCCGATCAGGAAGTACATCGGCAGCAGCATC
>JAYTIE010000023.1:0-2386 GCA_043732015.1 Elusimicrobiota bacterium
CCCACGACGGATTTTTCCACCTCGTAGCCCAGCGCGCGCAGGTCGAGGCCCTGGAACAGGCTTTCGCCCCGGCCGAGCAGCACCGGACGCACCGCGAGATGAATGTCGTCCACCAGCCGCGCCTGCAGGTACTGCCGGATCGTGGACACGCCGCCGCCGATGCGCACGTCTTTTCCGCCGGCCGCCGCCTTCGCCTGGTTCAGAGCGGACTCGATGCCGTCGGTGACGAAAATGAAATCCGTTCCGCCCTTCATCTTGATGGTCTCGCGTTTGTGGTGCGTGAGAACGAACGAGGGCACGTGATAGGGCGGCTCATCCCCCCACCAGCCTTTCCAGGAATCATCCGGCCACGGCCCGCGAACGGGCCCGAACATGTTGCGCCCGAGAATCCACGCGCCCATGTTCTCGAAGCTGGCCGCGGCCATGTCGTTGTCGACGCCGGTCTCCCCCGTGCCGCCGCCGTGCATCTCCTGGAAGATTTTCGTCGGGAAGAACCATTCGAAAATCTCCGGCCCCATCACGCCGAGCGGGTTCTGAAGGCTCTGGTCGGGACCGGCGGAGTATCCGTCGAGGGACATGGAGATGCCGAGGACGCGAACTTTGGACATGGACGAATTCTAACTCACTCCTGGCGGGGTTTTCCGGCGTTCAGACGGTCGCCACGAGAATTTCTTCGCTACTGGACGGGCGGAGGCCGTCGGCGCGGCCGGAAAAATAGCGATGGGCCAGCATGGGTGAAGAAACGAGTTCTACTTTATTGAAACCCGCGGCGCGCGCCATGTCCTGGAGGTCCGACGGGGCAAAGAAGCTGAGCCAGGGCGTTCCCGCGGCGGCCGCGAACTTCTCCGTCATCTGGCGCGCGGCGCGCTCTTCTTCTTCAAGAAGGTCGAGTGGCACGAGGAATGTCATCGCCAGCGTGGTGCCGGTCGCCAGCGCGGCGACCTGACGCAACTTTTCGGCAACGGCCTCGCGCGACAGGAACACGGCCACGCCGGTCGATGCAACGACGGCGGGTTGCCCCGCGTCGAAACCTGCCGCCACGAGCGGCGTCTTCCAGTCCGCGCTCGCCTCGAAATCCAGCGGCACGAGGTGGAGAGAACCGGGAATTCCGAACCCCAGTTCCACCAGGCGCTCGCGCTTCCAGGCCTGCGGTCCCGGCTGATCCATCTCGAACACGCGGAGGCTGGAGAATTCCGGGCCCCGCCGTTGCGAAAACGTGTCTAGCCCCGCTCCCAGCAGAACGTATTGCGACACGCCCCGCGCCGCGTGTTCGGCCACGAGGTCTTCGACAAAGCGGGCGCGCGCCACCACGGTGGCCCGCGACCGGGCCGTGACGGCGGGATTCATGTCGAGGCGCTTCTGCCATCCGTCGGGAGGCGCGATGAGCTTAAGGCCAATGGCGTCCGAGAGAACCGGCGGCGCGGAATCCACCTGGAGGTGCAGGGCGCGCCAGAGCGCGGTGCGAACGGCCGTCTTCTCCGGCGCGACCACGTGTTTGTCGCTTTCGAGTTTTTCCCGCCGGTGTTTCTGGTTCTGGAGATTACTTTTGCGCGTCACGTTCGCTTTCTTGCCGGAGTGAGGTACGCACGTTCTTATAAAGAAGGAAAACAATGACCCCGGCCATCACGGCGAACAGCGCCGATCCGGTTTGCACCGCCAGAATCACGTTGATCGCCACCGCCACGACCGGAATGAACGCTTTCTTCAGAATCTTCAAGCCACGCGGCCCTGAATCGCATGCGCGCGGGCGTGGACGGTGAGGCGTCCCGCGCTGTCCGCGGGCAGACGCGCGGCAACAAAGGATTTCAATTCCGAAAATTGACCGGGCGTCATGGAACACAGGCCGGCGCTGAGGCTGGGTCCTTGCTGCGCGATGGTCCAGAAATCATCGGCGCTGGGAAAAGTCCGCTGCACGTTGATCTCGTGCGTCTGGATGCCGGTCAAACCGGCGGCAGTCCAGAATTCTTTTAAACGGTCGAAGCGCGCCGCGTCGGGGCTGGGCGTCTCCTTCACCGGCACGCCCAACGCTTTCATTCCCTCCTGCACCGCGGCGTACGGAAATCCGCCGCCGGTGAGGTCCCATCCGTAGGCGGTGACGAGGCCGCCCGGCCGCACCACGCGCGCCATTTCAGCCACGCCCTGAAACGGATTGGGGACGAAGAAAATGACGAGCGGCATGACCGCGATGTCGAACAGGTTGTCGTCCTGGGGAAGAAGCATGGCGTCGCCGGCGCGGAACGTCGCGCGGCGAAGGGCGATGCGGGCGCGCGCGAAAGAGAGTTGCGCCTCGGAGGGATCGATGCCTTCCACCGACTCGGGCGCGCAGCGAAGCGCGATCATCTCGGTGAACGCGCCATTGCCGCAGCCGACATCGAGCCAGCGGAGA
>JAYTIE010000024.1:0-6373 GCA_043732015.1 Elusimicrobiota bacterium
CAGGAAATACCCGGTCAAGGATCCGAAATAGGCGAGGTCTCGGAGGTCCCAGACGCCGCGGCTCATCGAGGCCAGATGGGACGACACGCCGATGAAATCACACGCGCGCGCCAGAAATCCCGGAAACACGCCGACAAACTGGCCGATCATGAAGAAGAAGGTACAGAACATGAGTGCCACGATGACGGACACGACCTGACTCTTCGCCAGCGACGACGCAAACAACCCGATGGCGCCGAACAGCAGGCATAGAAGGTAAAGCGCGACCAGCGTCCCGAGGCTCCCGCCCCAGTCAAGGCCCAGCTGCGGCTGAACGGTGATGAGCGTGATGAATACGAAAAACGACAACCCGCCGATGAGAAGGGCCGCGACGCCCGCAAATCCCGCAAACTTGCCGAGGACGATTTCGGTGTCCGTGACGGGCAGCGTCGCGAGAGACTCGAACGTGCCGCTGCGCATTTCTTCCGACAGAAGCCCCATGGTCAGAATCGGAATCACGAACCAGAGGCCCCAGGGAGCAAGGCTGGCAACACCGTCCAGCGACGCCTGGTTCTGGGCGAAATAGCTCGTCGCAAACAGCGCGCCGACGAAGGCGTAGAAGAAGAGCCCCGCGACGTAAGCGATCGGGCTCTCGATGGCGTTCAGGAACGTCCGGCCGGCGAGCGCTCCCATGGCGCGGGTATCAGGCCGGGCCATGGGATGTCTCCGTCAGGGTGCGGAACACGTCTTCAAGACTGAGCCTGGTCTGTTGCAGGGCGAGAAGTGGCCAGTTGCGCGTGGTCGCCAGACGAAACACTTCTTCCCGGAGATCCACCGATGCGTCGGATTCGAGAACAAATCCATTCGTTTCAAGAGACGAGTCCGCCTTCACCGACCGCACGCCGGGAAGACGGCCCAGTTCCGCCTGAACGTCGTCGGCTGGTGCCCGCAAGGCGACGTACAGGCGCGTCACGTTCTGAACCGCCCCGGCGACCTCATCGGGCCGGCCGTCGGCGACGATACGGCCCTTGTTGATGATGAGCACACGGTCGCAGGTGTGCTGGACTTCCGACAGGATGTGGGTGGAGAGCAAAACGGTTTTTTCGTGTTTCAGGCTCGCGATCAGGTCCCGCACCTCGCGAACCTGATTCGGATCGAGTCCTGAGGTTGGCTCGTCGAGAATGAGGACATCCGGATCGTGAATGATGGCCTGCGCCAGACCGACGCGCTGGCGGAATCCCTTCGACAACTCTCCGATCTTTTTCCCCGCCACAGTCGAAAGAGAACACTGCCGGACCACTTTCTTCACCCGGTCGCGACGCTCAGACGCGCTGTGAAGCCCCCGGAGTCGGCCGACGAAATGGAGATATTCCGTGACCTCAATCTCTTCCGGGAGCGGATTGTTTTCGGGCAGGTAGCCCAGACGACGCCGGATATCCAGCGAATGCGTGGCCAGATCCAGACCCATCAGGTCAGCGGTTCCGCCGTCGGGCGGCAGATAGCCGGTCAACATCCTCATCGTTGTCGTTTTCCCGGCGCCATTGGGCCCGAGGAAACCGACAATCTGACCGCGCTCGATCTGAAAATGAATGGCGTCGACCGCCGTGGTCTCGCCGAATTTCTTGGTCAGGCCTTCAACATTAATCATTGCGCAGGATTTATAACAAAAACGATTCCGAACACATGGTATCTACGTGCAAGCGTTGCAAATTCTTCGCGGGAAACGCCAGACGGCGTCAGGCCATGATGGCGACGAGGACAGCTTGGCGCAACCGTTCGTTCAGCGGAACGATGGTGGCATTGAGGAGGGATTCTTCGATCTCAATGAGGACCGCCATTCGCCAGGCATCGAGGCCCGTGGCGCGGAGGTGGCTCTTCGAGACAAAAATGCTCGCGGCCGCTGTGCGGGCGAGGAGCGCGTTGACGCTCTCGTCTGCGCGCAGGGCGGCCATGTCGACAACCGCGCGCGGATCGACGGCATCGCCCGAACTGAAAGCAGCGGCAGCGGTGATGAGCGCGCCGGATACAGTCGCCGCATTCGGACGGCGGCCTTCCGCCAGGAGTGACGTGACGAAAGGTTCAACGGCGGCGCGGATCTCGGGCGTCGCCGCGATGACGAGCGCCTCCGTGCGAGCGCCATGCCGGGCAAGACCTAGCCGCAGATAGGCTTCGAGCGCACCGGGTTTGGCGGAAAGGGCGTCGAATGTGTTCTGGTCGACCAGCACAAGTCGACCGACCGGCCCGGTAACACCATCTTCGGCCGCGGAGAGCGCATCGTTCGCCGCCACGGTCTGGCCGACGGTCGCGATCTGGAAAAGCGTCGGGATGTCGGCGCGGCGCGCGGCCAGGCGGCCACCCATCGCGCGATCCTCGGCCCAGAACCCGGCGGCCAGCTCTGAGAGATCGGTCCGCATCTTTTCAGCTCGTCGCGCCTGTTCGGCGGAAAGCGCGGCCGGGCCGGTGACCGCGGCTTCAACGCCGTCCGGCGTGAAGCCATTCAGAAGTTCGCGAGAGAGTTTGACAGAATCCGCGGCGGACGGCGTGCGCCCGGCCATCCGCGCAATCAACGTCCGGGCGAGAACGCGGCCCGCCTCGTTCGCGGGCGAGCGCCCGTGGAAAAGCAGATTTTGAAGAAAGTGGAAGGCGGCGTGCAGACCAAGACCTGCGGAGAGGTTCCACCAGAAATTTACGTCCGGGAAGAGAATGAACGGCAGCGCGATGACGAGAAGCGACACCGAGTGACCGATGAGGCGCGTGACCAGCGACCGCGTGTTGAGCGTTCCATCGGGATTGCGGTTGTCGTGCAGGAAGAGCGGGAAGATCACCGGCAGCAGCGACTGCAGAGTGATGAGTTCGAACCACCACGCAACGAGCAGCTCTGCTCGGCGCGGCGTGTAGGCGAGGCCGAGGAGCGGCAGAAGAAATCGGGCGAAGCGGTAGGTGAGGCCGTTCGTCATGGCGGCGCCGGTGTCCGGATTTGCGCCGACGTCGATCACCGCGAAGCCTTCGCGGAAATGAGTGATGCCCGCCGCCGCATAGGCGCGGTCGATGGCGGGCGCGACGTGCGTCAGGAGGAAGTTTTTATACGGAGCCGCGTCGAGCGCCGGGTTCTGGGCGATGAGCCGGGCTACCTTCACGTAACCCTCAAGGCGCAGGGCCGCGCCCGGCCAACCGCCCACGCGCATGGTGCGCGGGAACGCGGGCGAGGTCAGCGGCTCCATGACGACGCTCCAGCCTTTGGCGCCGACCCGGTCGACCATGGGACGAGAGCCCGCCCCGTCGCCGGCAAAGGTCGAATAGATCACGATTCGTCCATTGGGCGCCATCAAGGGCGCCAGGATGTCCAGGAAAAGACCGGTCACGGTCAGGCCATCCGTTCCGCCCCAGCCGGCTCGAATCCACATGTCCCGAAGGTTCACGCGCGCCGTCGGTCCGCCGGCCGGATCGACCAGCACGGGGATCCGGTCCTGCACCGCCTCGGCGGCGGCGCGGGGGACTTCGGCGAATTCCGGAATCGGGATGAACGGCGGGTTGCTGAACGCGAGCGTGATCTTCTCCCCCGCGAGGCCATCGGACAGTGCTTCCGGCGTCGCGTAGATGGCCATCCGGTCCCCGACACCGTTCAGGAGCGCGTTGAAGCGCGACACGTTCCGCGCGCGGGCGTCGATTTCGAGACCCGCGGCACGGGAGACACCGGGGAACATCTTCAGAACGTTGATGAGCTGAATGCCGGAGCCCGATCCCGTTTCCGCCACGGCGCCCTGCACACCCGTCAGCGCCTGAAGCCGATCCATCAGAATGTAGGAGTCTTCCGCCACGTACACGCGGATGGGCGACCGGTAGGATGCGGCGGCCCTCGGCGTGTCGGCCAGGATGTAGATGATCTCGCCGTTCGGCAGTGCTTTCGACGACAGGGTCAGATCGTTCAACCGCAGTCGGCCGTCGGCGTCCGAGGCGATGAGTCCGGCCGCGCGAAAGTCGTCGATGCGCGCCGCCGCGTCGCCGAAGATCCTCCCAAGGGTTTCGGGCGAGACGGAGTCGCCGAGAAGGAAGAAGTCGATCGCGTCCTTCTGCCGGGCAGTGAAGGTTTCGTTCGCCGGCAGGGCCCGCAGGGCGGAAGCCAGATCGCGGCGCTGCACCGGATAGGGGCTCAGTTCGTAATCGCCGGGTGCCAGCGTCCGCCGCATGGCCTGATTGGCGCCGTCGAAATTTAGGTCTTCCAGGATCCGGCGCAAATCACCGGCCAACCCTTCCGCGGACGGGGCCGCCAGCGCGGAAAAATCGCGCTCATCGGCCGGCGCGGGCGGGACATCCGCCGCCAGCGGGGCGCCGGGGAAAATGAGATTGTGCAGGACATGAAGACCGCCGCTGCTTTCCGCCGACGATGAATCAGAAAGCGCACCCTTGGCATCGACGGCGACGTTCTGGCGGACGGTTTTCCCGGCGGCCTCGACGTCGACCGAGCGCGCGGTGTCTCCCGCAGGGGTTACCTCCACGCTTGTCGCGCCGGAGCGCGGCGACAGGTCCAGGTACTCCGCCGTCGGGTCCACAATCTCTTGGCCGCGGAGGCTCTTGAGTCCCAGCGTCAAGCCGGGCAGTTCAACGAGGCCCGCCGCCGGGTCCGGCGTCACAAAGAGTCGTTTTCCTGTGAAGAGGCTTTCGAGCGGCGTCTTCTCCTGCAGGAACGCGTTCAGATACGCCGAGCCTTTCGTGGGATCGGCGGCGGTGAGACGCGGCGTGAAAAGGATTGTGGAAACACCCGCCGCCGCCAGGCGCGACGAAAGTCCCTCCGCGTGATAACCGCCGACCACGACGGCCGCGGTTGTCGCGCCGGTCTTCTCAAGCGCTCGCAGGACGTTTGCGGTCATCAGTCCGTCTCGCGCGTCGGCCTCGCGATAAAAATTCTCAAACGCATCGAGCGAGGGCGGCGCGACGACCGAGTACGGTTTCCACCACGCCCCCCTCGGGAGTTTGAGCGACGCCCATTCGCGTGGTGAGAGCGAGAACGTTGCCAGGCGGTCCAACGTCGAAAGTCGCCGAGCATCGTCCGTCAGCCTACGTTCGGCCACGGTCCTCGCGAGGCGACGCACCGCCGCGTCTTCCGCCGCATCCAGCGAGGCAAGCACGCCTTCCGGATCCAGCGCGTCTGCGCGACCGACGTAGTCACAGTAGCGGGCAAAGTCGGGATACGCCGCGAGGTCGATGCCGTTCGCCCGGCACAGAGTCGAGAGCTCGGCGTAAAACGGGGCCAGTCGCATCTGTCCGAAGCGAAGCGCCGTGGCCTGCGCCAGCAGTTTCTCCAGCGCGGCGGGAGGCAACGCGCGGGCGAGATGGTCCAGCACGGCCGTGCGCTGACGCTCGACACGAGAAAAATCGAGACCGCGCTCGAGCGCATAAGCTTCCTGGAACTTCGCGAGCGGTGCGGGCAGAGACGCGCCGGAACTCGCCAGAACTGCTGCGTATTCACCGAGACCTGCCTGTCCGGCATGGAACCGTTGGGCAACCGCGGCGTAAGATGTGAGCGCCGCGTTCCCGGTCACGACCATCGCGCGTCCGACCTGCGTTTGAGCGGCGGCAACCCACGCGACCAGGGCGTCCTGTTTCGGACGGGCGTTTCGAAAAGCAGCGACATTCGCATCGTAGTGAGCGCGATCATCGATGCCGATGGCGGCAGCGGCGTTCACGGCCGCGCTCAGGGCGGCGGAGACAGCGCCCGAAATTTTGTTTTGGCGGACGAGGAAGGCGGCGGCTTCGCTGATCAAATCAGCGTCATGGGAACGGCGGAAGGAGGAGAGGTCGAGCGCGTCGAACCGGCCCTCGAGAAGAACGAGCGACACTGCGCGTTCGCGCAGAAGACCTGCGACGGCGGCGGCGATATTCCCCTGCGCCTCGGGGTTCAAGTGCACGTCCTGGATGAGCGCGACCGTGCGCGCGCCGGCTTTCTCCGGGCCTTTCCGACGGCGCCAGGTGCCCGCTCCTGCAGGCACGGCCGACATGATTGTGCCTCCCGCCGACGCCCCCAAGGGAACGACGAGGCGATTGCTCAGCGGCACGGGCGGCGGAAGGAGGCGGGAAATCCGGTTTGCGGCGGCCGCGACCGCGTTGGCACGGTCGGCCCACAGATTGGCCTCAGCGGCTTCGGTCAGGGCGGCATTGCCGAGAAGGGCGAGAACGATTATCGCCGTTCCCACGGCGCGAACAGAGCGGAACGTCATACGGAAGCGTTACAGACACGTCCCGAAGACCGCCAGAATATTCGCCTAACGAATTGTAACAGCCATCAGGAGAAAACGGATCGTAAAAACGTTCCGATTACATCCAGCGCAGCTTCTTCTTCAGCGTCTGTGGTGAGACGAACGAACGGAGGTGGCCCCGGTATCAGGTCCACGCCTTT
>JAYTIE010000025.1:0-6373 GCA_043732015.1 Elusimicrobiota bacterium
ACTACTATGTGATCGGTACGCTCTTCCGGTTCATCAACAACGCCGGCTGGGGCGCGGGCAATGTCGAGTATTACCGCGTCGTGACCGACACCTATCCCAATTTGACGAACATGAACCTGTATGCGCAGTCGACGTCCACGCGCTGGGATCAGTCGCTGGTGAAGTTCTCGACGCAGCCGGTGGCGCCCGGTTCCTACTATGTCCACTTCCGCGCCTACAACAGCGGCAATGTGGGTGGACAGATTTATAACTACGGCCCGCTGATCATCGACGACCAGGCGCCGACGCCCAACCCGGCGGTCCTCTACCGCGCCGATGTGTTCACCACGAGCATCACCTGGGTCGCCGCGACCGCGAGCGACAACGTGGGCGGAGCTGGTCTGGCGCCGCAGGCGTACAACTTCCAGTACCCGAGCGCCGGAGCGTGGGGCAGCTCAACCTATACCGCCGTGAACCTGACGCCGAACAGCCTCAGCTCCATCACGCTCGCCGTGCGCGACCGCGTCGGCAACGAGACGGCGTCGGTCTCAGCCTCGACCTACACCTTGGCCGCCACGCCGATCGCGACGGTGGCGAGCCTGAAGATCTGGAATTCGTCGGCGACCCTTTCCTGGAACAAGAACAACAATTCTCCGCTCACCGTCTATGAAATGGGCGCGTCGACCTCGGCTTCGATGTCGCCGGCGGTCACCGCGGTGATCGGCGCGGACTACAGCTCCGGTTCGGTCTCGGGACTTCTGGTGGGAACGACCTATTACGTCGGCGTCCGTGGCATCAACGTGAACGGATACAAGACGCCGTGGTCCATCGCGGGCAGTGGCAAGACGGATGACACCGTCGTCGTGCCCACCATTACCTCGACGTCCATCGGTACATCGTCGGTGATCATGAACTGGACGGATCTCAACCCCAGCGGCACGACGTTCGAGGTCCTCATCAACACGGGCACCTCCCTGACCGTCATCAATTCGACGCCGGTGTCCGTGGGTTCCGCGCTGCTCAAGCTCTTCAGTTCTTTGACGCCCAACACGACCTATGCGATGGGCGTTCGCGCCCGGACGGCCAACAACTTCGTGAGCCTTTTCGGCTCGACCGTGGCGGTGACGCTGGCCGAGGCGCCGCAGCCGGGCCTCCTTTCGGTTTACACGTCATCCGCGTCCGCCGCGTGGGGTATCGGAAACAACCCGGCCTCCGTGACGCGCTATGAGATGAGAGCGTCCTCCAATGCGTTGTTCAATCAACCTTTGTCGGACATTTCAACCACCACGCTGGCCGCCGCTACGTCTCTCCGAAGCCTGACGCCGGACCGGGCCTACTTCTTCGGCGTTCGCGCCATCAACCATGCGGGCGTCGCTTCGGCCTGGTCGACGCTGGGAAGCAGCTTCACGAAGGTCTCTCCGCCCGTCGTTCCGTCCACGTTCAGCGCGCTGACGAGCACGTCGCTGCGCGTGGAATGGGGAGAGGGCGGAAATATCGCCCCGATCTCTTATGACATCCAGCGCTCGAAGGACAATTTCTCGACCGTGGAATTCACCACATCGGTCGCTCGAAATTTCGTCAATGACTCCGGTCTCCTGATCAACACGACCTATTACTACCGCGGCCGTTCGGTCGGTACCTATTCGACGACTCCGTATGTGGACTTCGGATATGTCGTCACGCTGGCGACGCCGCCCGTGGCGGGAGCGGCCGCCGCCGCGCTGGAATCCATCGACGTGAGCTGGGGCGTCAACGGCAATCCGGGCTGGACAAAGTTCTATGCGGAGGCGGGAGAAGATCCGGCATTCGCGAGTGTTTCGCGCAGCGGAACGGTGCAGTCATCGAGCGTTTCTATCACGGGCCTGACGCACAACACCACGTACTGGGTCCGCGTATTTGCGGTGAACTCCGCTGGCGTTCTCACATCACCGGTCATGTTTTCCAGCCCCGTTGTGACGCTGGCGTCCGCGCCGGTTCAGCCGCCGCTGTCCGCCAGGTATTCGGCAACGCTGGCCAACTATGTCGAAGTGACGATTTCCGCCGGTGATGCGAATCCGGACGGTACCCTTTACGCGATCTACAACGAGAACGCGAGTCTCTATCTCTCCGGCAACGGAATGGGCGGCACGTCCGCGACGCCGGTCTGGTTCACGCGCGATTCCTGGGGCCGCGACGTCAACGGCCTGACCGTTGGGACGAAGCGCGGTGTTCACGCGGGCGTCACGGCCTGGACCGATTACAGCTATCACCTGGTCGCGAAGAACTACGCGGGCGTGTTCACCGCCAATTCGAGTTCCGCGACAATCAAAACCGTTCCCACCAAGCCTGCGCTGACCGCGGGTGTGCTGGGCAACAGCGAAGTGGTCCTGAACTGGGGGGCGATGGGCGCCAACCGATTCCGGATGTACGTGTCGGCGACCGGTGCCGCGAACGATTTCGCCCGCTACTTTGACTTTGTGTCGCCCGGCGCGACGGTCCACTACATCATTCCGGACGGCGGCGACGATATTCCCAACAGCTCGACGCTGGTTCGTCACGACGTCGACGGTGCGGCGCCGGTGGATGCCTCGCCGCTGGCGCAGGTGACGGCGACCACCGACACGGTGACGCTGAGCTACACGCGGGTTGCGAATCCGGCACCCGGACCGACCTACTATTACTATCTCACCGGCCTTGGCATCTTCGGCGAGGAAGGACAGGCGTCGGACACTGTTTCCGCGCGCGTGCTGCCCGTTATCAATTCGTATGAAATTTATGGAACAAGAAATGGGGACCCGTACTTGTTCGCGGCCAACCCGGCCTCCAGCACGACGATCGCGGGGCCGGTCGGGCCGAATGCGAAGATGAAGGTGCGTGTCCGAGCGAAATCGTCGGACGGGCTTACCGGGCCTGTCTCTTCCGAGATCGACGCGTGGTCACTGGCCGTTGCGCCCGGCCAGCCGGTCGTTCATGGAGGCTTCGACGATTCCCACAACGTGTTCGTCGACATTGATTTCAGCACGTCGGGAAATCCGTCACACACGCAGTACGCCATCAAGCTGGTGCAGCGCGGACCGGATCCGATGAACGTCTGGGTTTCCGCTCAGGGCGGAACGCAGACCAACCCGTTCTGGCAGACGAAAGACCGCTGGGACGAAGGCTACGCGCAGACGAATCTCCGGACATCGACCACCTATTACTACGAGGTCTACGCCCGGAACGGCGACTCTACGGGCGGCCCGCACACGATGACCGCCGCGTCGCCGGTCGGGTCGACCGTCACGATTTCGCAGGCGCCGCCGACCCAGCTTTACGGTCGCGGTTACTCGAAGAATTCTATTGAGTGGTTCTGGAAGGACAACTCCGTGGACGAAGCCGGATTCCGGGTCTACGAGAACGTTCTCGGTGTGCCGACCATTCGCGTGGACCGCGGATTCAGCGTGCCCGCGAGCGCGACCGGAACCATCAGCACCGTCGAGAACGGCCTCGCCACGCCCAATACGCCGTTCACGCGGTACGTGGTGGCCTACACCGCTCTGGGCGAAAGCCTGCAGTCCAACACGACTGCCGGATGGACGATGGCGGATGATCCGGACGTCAATTCAACGACCCATCAGGTCAATGTCGAGACGAACACGATCCGGATCGACTTCAAGAACAACATCCCTTTCCAGGTGGGAACGGTGGCCTATTACCGTGTGGCGCTGACGAACACATCGACCTACACCTTCACGGGTTCCGAAGAACTCTGGACGAATCCGTCTCAGGTGAAGTCCTACATCCGCAACGTCTCTCTGCGGGATCCGTTGACCGGATACACGACGCTTTATTACCACGTGCTGTCGTACAACTACCACAATGACCCGTCGATCCAGAAAGTGTTTGGACCGTACCCGATCTTCGAAGACATCGTGCAGCCGGAAGTTGAAACGCTGGCCCAGGACGGCGCCGCGGCGCTGGGTGGCGCGCGTCCCTTGTCGAAGTTCGGCCAGATGCTGGGCGTGACGGGAACGAGCCATCTGCAGGACGCCGGCGGAACGTCCGTGACCGACGTTTCTTACGCGGCGTCTGTTCCGTGGGTGCCCCAGTCGCACGGTATCCATATCCGGTTCACCAAGAACATGGACGAACTCTCTTTCTCGTCGGTCACGGTGGTGGTCCGTGCGGTCCGTGACAATCTGAACCGCACTATTTCCAAGCCGGTGTCCCAGACCGCCGCGCTGGTCTATGTCGCGAATACGAAGACGCTCCATGTGACGTTCACGCAACCCGGATTGCCCGCCGGCAACCTCTATGAGCTATACCTTGCCTCTACCACGGGGCCTGTAGACGTGGCGGGAAATCATCTGAGAGCAGATTTCAGTTATGTGTTCCGAACCTTCATGGACATCAAGCAGGACTTCCTTGCGCAGACCATCGATCAGAATGGAAATCAGACCACGCGTCTGTTCATGCCTGCGGGATCGGTGACGGAGAATGGCGCGATCGCGATCGAAACGGATCCCGAGAAATTCCCGTTCGGATTTGCGGCAGATGTTCGCGACGTGGCGAATCAGAAACAGCGCGAGATCGGCGGGCAGTATTCCGTCCCGGTCGTTGAACGGTTCATCGCGCATTACAACACCGTGCATGTGCGCGATACGGACCGCCTGGACAGTGGCGCCCAGCTCGAGATTCCGTATCCCGACGCGGACAACGATGGATATGTGGATTCAGGATCCATATCCTCGCAGGCGGTCGGCGCGTCAGTGAACACCGTGAAGATTCGCGTGGACACACTCGGACTCTATCAGCTCGACGAAACCACGAAGCTGTGGGTCAAGGTGCCGGGCGCTGAAATCGACACCAAGAACAAGGTGATCCGCGGTCAAATCTGGAAGTTTGGCCTGCTGGCCATCCTGGGTTCCCAGTCGAACGACGTGAGCGCGTCGTTCGCGTACCCGGTCCCGTTCATCGCGTCGAAGCACGACAAGATTCGATTTACGGCTTTGCCCGACAACGGCGAAATCCGTATCTTCACGATCACCGGAGAACTCGTCAAAACGATTCCGATCGCGCCCGTGTCCACGATTGAGTGGGACGTTCGCAACGAGGGCGGGGAAAAGCTCGGCGCGGATGTATACTTGTACGAAATTCGCTCAGGTTCCAATTCGAAGAAGGGGAAGATCGTCATCATCCGGTAAGGCGTGACGGTCATCCCCAAAGGGCGTCCAAATGAAGTTGCAATCAATCATCTTGACAGCATTTTCGATCGGTATTCTCGCGTCGGTTTCCCACGCCGAAACGCGCGCTTATCCGGTTCCGTGGGTTGCGACCGACAGTCCACCCTACATCGTTTTCACCGATCTTCCCGGAAGCGGAAATATCCGCATTTTTACCGTCGCCGGAGACGAGGTCATCAGCCTTCCCATTCAACCCGGTCAAAACCAGCTCACCTGGCCGGTCGTCAACTCAACCGGGCACAAGGTCGCCAGCGGTGTCTATTTCTATCTGATCGACGGAAATGGAACCGAAACAAAGGGCAAACTCGTCGTTATTCGGTAGTTCACTTTAGATTTGCACATATCCTTGATTTCTCCGGCAGTTCCACTACATTTGAGTGTGGACATTGTCGGCCTCGCCCAAGCCGGTCCTCGGTAGCTCAAAAGAGTTGTTTTTCGTGGGTCAAAGACGAAAAACAACGCGAGTAAAGCGATTAACCTGAACTTAACACCGCCTTAAGGAAACCTTAAGACCCGTTGTTACATGCTGTTTACAGCGGTTAAGAAAGTGCCAGTGCTTCAGGGGCATTTCGAAGAAGAACGGGGTTTCATGAATCAGCGGAAATCAATCATCGGCTTGATGACTGTCGCGGCTGCGTCCGCGGCGGTTCTCTTTTCCGTTTCGACCCTCTGGGCCGAAGCCGGAAGCGTCGCTGCCAATTTTCTGAAACTGGGTCAGGGCGCGCGCGGCGCGGCGATGGCCGACGCGCAGTCCGCCGTCGCCGATGATGTGACGGCCGCTCACTGGAATCCCGCCGGCCTTTCCCAGCTTCGCTTCCAGGAACTGAACCTGATGCACCACGATCTCGTCGAAGGCGTTCGCTACAACCAGGGCGTGTACGGATTTCCCACGCAGAACAGGGGGACGTTCGCATTCGGCCTGAGCCTTCTCGACTACGGAACCATCGCGGGCTACACGGCCGGCGGAACCCCGTCCTCTACCGTTCAGGCGAAGAACACTCTTCTCTCGGCGTCGTGGGGCCGCACGATTCGCGGCAATCTGGCCGGCGGCGCCACGCTGAAATATCTCAAGTCCGATCTCGCCGGATACAGTGTGTCCGTTCCGATGATGGACCTCGGCGTCCTCTCGACGATGGACGAAGGCCGTTTCCGTGGCGTGACGCTCGGCGCGACGATCCGCAACCTGGGGCCCA
>JAYTIE010000026.1:0-6355 GCA_043732015.1 Elusimicrobiota bacterium
TGTAAATGATGAACACCACCGTCGAAGGGCCATGAGGAACGGATAAAGGCCGACGGGTGCTTTTTCACGCACTATTAACGGGAAATTAAGGGTTTCTTAACGAAAATACACGAACTGGAGACGACGGGGCAGGAAAGGCGGGAAAATGAAAAACGACGCGATTATTCGAAGAAGAATTCGAGGGTGAAGATCGTCTTGTAGAGCGTCTGGGCGGCGGCCGTACCGAAATCGGCCTCAAAGAAGATGTAATCCGGCGAGAACGTCTGGAAGTAGTGCGACTGATCCGTGTGCAGGCCCTGATAGCTTTTGATCCGGGCGTAGTCCATTCCGTCGGTGAATCCGGCGGTGGCCCGGTCCTGGAAATAGAACCAGCTCGGAGAATTGACGTTTTCATTTCCCAGGTTGACGTCATACGGACGGCCAATGCCCGGCGTCGGTCCGGTCGAATCCACGACACGCCACGCCACGAGAACCTTGTAATGCGTCGTCGTTTCTCCCGACAATGTTTCGAGCAATCCCGCCGGATCGCCCGCGTCTCCCGGCGCAGCAACCTGATAGTGAGGCGTGAGCGCGACGTTCGTGTTGTCGGTGTAAATCTGGACTCCCCAATTGCGGGTGTTGATTCCCTGCGTGCGGACCTGAATGTACTGGGACGCGAGTGTCCAGCGCGCTGGAACGTTAACGCTCCAGGTGATGGTGCTGGCCACCACATTGTTCGAAACGTTCTTCACGGCCACATCGAAGAGCGGCAATGGTTGCATGGGATTGAATCCCCACTTCGCGTACAGATACCAGGCCATGGATGAGATGGCCGCATGAGTCGAGTCCATAAGGCTTCCGGTCCAATAGGCCGTGCCGGCATTCGTCGCGTAGGTAAGACCCTGTCCGCCGTTGGCGGTATCGAAGACGGCTTTGTCCAGTTCGTTGATGTACTGGTCGGCCTTGGACTGGCGTCCCGCCACGAGATACGCGACTGCCATCTGACCGGTTCCTTCGAGCCAGACGGCGTCCTTGTCAGGCACGACACCATAGGGTATCGAGGATCCGTTTCCGGGAGTTCCTGAGAAGTCGAACCCGTTGACTACGAGGCCGCTCACGCTGGCTGCATGCGTCGAAACAAAAAGCGTCTCCGCCTGATCCAGAACGGATTCATAACCGTTCAAAGCCAACGGCGCCCAGGAATAAGGATCGAGCGCATAGTCGTTGTTTCGCGCACCGGAAGATAGCTTGCCTACGTTGAAGCGCGCCTGCGAGAAATTGTACGCGCCCACGGTCGTGTTGGTGTCCGCAGAAACCAGCCAGCCATAGAGGGAATTGGCGGAGGTGTTATAGGAGGAATTCCCCGTAATCGAGTACCACGCCTTGAATGCCGAGTACACGTCAAAATTCTGTTCCGTTGATTTGTATGTCGCGGGCGTACCGGACACGCCGGTAAATCCGAACTTGATTGAACCGTCGGTGTCCTGAAGACTCTTCAACCAGGTGCCGAGGCCATTAATCATGGGATCGTATATCGTGGAGTTCGTGGCACACCGGTAATGAATCGCGGCAAGCATGATCCAGGCGTTGGGACCAGCGACGCGGTCGTAATCCCGAATCGTCGACGGCGTGTCCCGGTCGTATTCATTATTAAATCCAACGAAGCCAGATCCGGAAACCGCGGTATCGTACTTGCCCTTATAAACGTCGAGAACCTTTTTCGCGAGCGCCGTATCCTGCTTGAATGTGTAGGCCATCGCGGCCAACGCCTGATCGTACGTTTCGGCGCGGTTGGTATTGTCGTTGTCGTAGGTTACGACGAGCCCCGTCGTCGCGCTCTGCTTGTTCTTCAGGCCAATGTAAACCTTGTTGGGGTCCGGCACATGCGGATCCGCCGTGTACCACTTCACATCGTCAACTTCGAACGCCTGCGCGGTGGGCTGCTGTCCGATCTTCGACGCAATTGCGGTAATCGCGAAGTAATTGTTGATCTGCGAAAAGTCCAGCTGAGCTTCCTTAAGCTTGAAGTCGTTCAGGGACAGCCACACTTCCTGCCAGGTGTTGTCGAGCGGAACTCCGAGGGAGCTCAACATAATCTTCGCGAGATGGGTGCTGGGATTCAAATTGATCGATGCGATGGAAATTTCGAGATCCTTGTTCGTACGCACCCAGAAGTGGAGATATCCCTGGCTGTAAGCGCTCATGAACCGGCTACCCGAACCTTCCACCACATACCAGTTGGCGTAGGCCGTTGTCCCCACGAGGGTATAGACCGCCCGCATGACCTTCACGCCTTCCGGCGTTCCCGGAGCGTTGTATTCGTTCAGGTTGATGGCGGTGCCCGTACAGGATCCGCAAAAATCGGTGCCCAGGAATCCGCCGGCGCCGATGTCCGAGTACACGTTGTAAGACTGGGTAAATGAAACGTTGGAGACGGTCACGCTGGCCGAACCGCTAATGCTCGAATCCGTGGCGGTGAGATTCCCGGACGTCGGACTGGCCGCAGCGGTCAACAGCACCGAGTCTCCGAGCGTACGATTCAGTGTGCCGAGAGTCCCAACGACCCAGCTCGGCCAGATATCGACGGGGATGTTGTTCACGTCCTGCCCCTGGGCGACGAACGTCTGCTTGAGGTTCTTGGGAATCGTGACGCTCGCCGGCGTGACGACGATGTGATGCAGAGCTCCGGGCTTGCGCGTGTCCCAGCGGACGCGGTCAAGATAGAAAGCCCTGGCGCCGGACGTCGGGCTCGATATTCCAACGTTGAAGAGCACGGCGACACGAGAAAGATCCGTATACGGAGACGCGCCAGCGAACCGATCCACCGGAATCACCACGGGATGCCAGAGGTTGTCGAACGTGGTCCAGTTCTGCAGCCACTCGACGTGCTCGCTTCCGCCAGAAACGTTCGACGAGCGAATGCTCACGGACATCTTGCCGGACAGGGTCGAATCCGCCTTGAACCAGAAGCGAATCGATCCGTCCAGATATTCGTTCATGTTGAAATCGGACGACAATGCCTGAACCGCGAAACCAGCGTAACCACCCGAGGGAACGGTCACGGTCGACAGAACGCTAAAGGTGCCGTCCCGGAAATCATTGGTCACGTTGGTCAGCGTGATCGTGCCGCCGAGGCTGTCGGCGTACGGGAAAACGTTGGAGTCCGTTCCAAGGGCCACCCCAGTCGGAATGGATTCCGCGCTGAGGATTGCGAATTCCTGGTCAATGTTCGCGTTCGTGACGGTGATGGCGGCCGTTCCCGTCAAGCTGTTCGCGGTGGCGTTGAGCGTGCCGTTCTGAATGGTCGAGTTGGCCGTCACCGTGACTTGCGAACCCGAGGCCGTGCTGAGCGACCCGAGGTTGGACGGCGATACGGTAAGAGCCGCGGTCTGGTCGATGAAGAACATCCGGCGTTTGCCCGGGTTCACGCGGGTGCTGCTGGGGCGGATCACCGGCGTGGAAGGGGCATTTGCGACCCAGCGAATGTCGTCCACAAAAAATGCAGTCGCGCTGCCCGGAGACGCCGGCGCCTTGATGAGAAATGGGACCTTGATCTTCGTATAGTCCACGCTCGAACCGAAGTTCGCCGCAGTGATATCCAGCTCGATGAGCTGCCAAGAACTGCCTGTGCTAGCCACCGTTTTGGAAGCGGACGAGACGTTCCCACCCGCGCCGTTGTCATACTGGATCTCGACGTCGAGCGCGCGGTCGCTCTTCAAGTAAAAATGAATTTTCCCGCCAGCATACGAAGACATGTCCTTCGTAACCTGAGTGCCATTGGAAAGGCTCGTGATGAAAGCCGCTCCCACGCCGCCGTAGGCCACATTCCCAATATCGCCGCGGATGTGATAGCTCCCCTGCGGGGAAGGACTCGTGTTTTCCGTCTGAAAGTAAAAGGAGTTTAGCTCAGCGTAAATGAAATACGCCATCGGATCGCCGCTCGGAGAGTTGGCGTTCCCACCGTACTGCAGAGGAAGCTGCGCGTCACTGTAGATCACGTAATCCGCCGCGAACGCACGGGAGGGGACGAGCAATCCAAAAAGGACCGCCCCTGCGATGGCTGCTAACTTCACGATGTTCGGTAGACGTCTCATTTTACTTGGCCACCGCGATCAAGCCGCTGACCTGCTTGCCTTCGAACTTGTACTGGTAAATGTACACGCCCGATTCCACCTTGTCGCCGGAATCGTCACGGCCATCCCAACCCTTGGTGTCGATGGCGCTGTAAAGCGAACGGATGCGATGCCCGGTCATATCAAAGATTTCAACCTTGATGTTGTCAGTCACGCCCGCGAAGAGGAACTCGGCGTAGTCGTTGTGACCGTCGTCGTTCGGCGTGATGATCTTCTGCATCGGGCGTCGGTCTTCAGGAGAAGGCGCCGGGAAATTTCCGACGGCGTAATAGCCGGCGCTGGCAATTTTCGCGGTCACCAGATTGGATTGGGCATTGACGGTTCCGCCGATCGGGCGCCAGATGAATCCGTCCCACCAGGCGATGCCAACTTTGGCTTCCGGCGTGTTGGTGCCGTCCACAATCCCGTCCTGGCCGAGCGGATATTCAAAATCGGGGTAAAGAAGAGACAGCAGCAAGGTGCCGTTCTTGAAACGGTTCTCAGAATCGATGCGATAGACGCGGTAGGCTTGGCTCAAACCCGGCGGAATGCTTGGGTCGTCCGTCGGGAGTTCATCCAACGTGATCGCCGTTAACTCCGACAGCAGTCCCCGCGGAATATCGAGCGAAGTTTCGCCGTCCGCCGGATTTCCGTCGAGGAGCGTGAAGCGCCCGCCCTGGATGCCGAACGATTCCACCGCATTGGCCTGAACGCCCACGTTCAGCCAGGTCGTGGTTCCGTCTGCGAGGACTGGCGGATACGAGGTTGTCTTCGTTGAAACCGCGACGCCCCCATTGATGCGCTGGGCGACAATTCGGTACTGGAGCCGCCCCACTGTGACGGAACTGGGGTCAATCTGGAATGCGAAGCCGAACGGATCCGGGCCTTCGATGACCGGCGTCTTAACAACTTCTCCGAATTCAGCCTGCAGCGGCGGAAGGAACCGGTATTCCACCCAGACTCGAATGAGCCGGTTCTGCGGGGGAACCGTCGAGTTGACCGTCAACCGTTGCACATAGGGCATGGGATTCGGAGGCGTTTCAAATCCGGTCTCTCCAACGATCACGACTTTCTTCGTGTTGGGCGACCCACGAATGATGGGCGTGTGACTGATCTTCAAGAATTGAATGCGTACGCCACCGGTTACACACGCGGCTCCGATGGTTTCAACCTTGACGGATTGAAACACGGCGAAGAGGGGGCGCGCCAGTGTCAGGGAAGCGGCCAAGGCCGTCCCTAACACCAGCGTGCGATTAAATTTCCCCCGCGTGCGCATGGAGTCTTAGCGGACCTCCACCCGTCCCTGGGGGGACACGGTCATTTTGAAGCTTTGCGGAGAATACTTGAGGGCGCGGTCCACATCTTCCATTTCAACTCGCGCCGAATACTTGCCTGCGGGCAGGATGTAGTTCTTCAGAATGCCGTTGTAGATGCGGGTTGTTTCCGGATAGGTCGGAATGCCGGTCTCGAGTTCAACATTGAGAACCCGGTTGCCCTTTTCGTCGTCAATATAGAGCCAGCCTTTCGGTCGGGTGTGGCAGTTGCCGGTGTTACGAACCTTCACGGCAAACATCGTGTTGCTCGAAATTTCGACGGTGATGTTGTCCACTTTCTGGTCAATCTTCTCGGTTCCCGTCACGGCGACGTAGACGGCCACGCTGATCCGCATTGTGATCATCGCGCCCTCTTTGGATTCGATCTCTCCCTTCGCCTGCGTCGTGAAGGTGAGCATCCCAATCATTTCACCCTTCGCCGATTTCGGAACGAGCGCGTCAAACCTGATCTTCTTGGACTCGCCGGGCTTCAGGTCGAACGGCTCCTGATCCACCTTCAGCCACTTCTCCACCGGCGTCTTCTTGTTGCGCGCGGTCTGGACCCACTCGCGAACACCGGGCTGAATGCTCACCACTTCCTCATGATTGTTGACCAGCGTCAGGAACCCAGAGGTTTTGTCTCCGGCTTTGGTCTCAAGAACCTGGTAAGTCGGCGTAATCTGCAGCGCAAACGCCGGCAACGAAAGAGCCAGAAATGCCGCAAAAAACACGAAAGGCCGGAGCCGCTTGCTGACGGACTTCGGCCGAAGCTGACCGGAGGTCTCCGGCCGGAAAAGTCGAGTGCGAAAAATTTCCATATATCTCCTGTATCTGTGGTTAGGTGGTTAGGGACAAATCGTCCCCCTTCTATAAGGGGGCTGAGCGCCTGAAGATCAGCGGCGGAAGGGGTTAAACCTTCCGCCGCTGCATCAAACGCGAGTCTGATTACTG
>JAYTIE010000027.1:0-2372 GCA_043732015.1 Elusimicrobiota bacterium
CCCATCGTGCTGTCGCCGAAAGGCGGCGTTGTCGCCCGGCCGGCAGAGAAAGTGAAGGACCTTTTCTGATCAAGGTCGCGCTCATCGACGTCGGGGGTACGCTGCTGCACGCGAACCCGTCCGTGGGCGCCATCTATTCCCGCGTCGCGGAGCGGCACGGCATCCGTCTGGCCGTGGCCGAAGCCGACCGCCGTTTCTCCGACGCATGGCGCAGCCACAAGAAATCGGGGGAAACCGTCGACAAGTCCCTGTGGCGAAAGATAATCGAAGCCGTCTTCCACGACCACAAGGTGCCGGACACCGAGGCTTTCTTTCACGACCTGTACGATTCGTTCCGCGAGCCCTCGTCCTGGGCGCTCTACCCGGACGCCATCCCGGCGCTGACGGCGCTGAAGGAACGGGGCATCCGGCTGGCCATTGCCTCGAACTGGGACGAGCGGCTGCCTGAATTGCTCGACGCCATCGGCCTCACCCCGTTCTTCGAGCAGCGGTATATCTCCTACGCCCTCGAGGTTTCCAAGCCCGACACCCGGTTTTTCCAGGCCGCCTTGTCCGGTATGGGCGTGGAGGCGCACGAGGCCGTTCACGTCGGCGATGATCCGGAGGAAGACATCAAGGGCGCGGAAGCCGCCGGGATTCGCGCCTACCTGATCAACCGGAAGGTGAAACCGCTGAACTCGCGTATGATCGTGAGCCTCGAAGAAATGCTGGTCCGGGTCTAGCTTTGCCTTTCGTGCGCAGACAGTTTTTGGTACAAATCCAAGCGGAAAGTGCGGGTGTGGTTCAATGGTAGAATGCGAGCTTCCCAAGCTTGAGACGTGGGTTCGATTCCCATCACCCGCTTATCCCAATTCATGATGCCCGACATCAATTTCAACACGATTCTTTCTGACCCGCTCCTCATTGTGGCGGCGGTCCTCCTTGTGCTGTCTCCCGTCGTTTTCCTGGTCGCGCTCGTCAAATTCATGCGCGCGCCGAAACCGAAAACCCCGTTCGCGATTCCGAAGGAAGATTTCAGCTCTCCGATCAGGTCTCTGGCGGCGGAGGAACCGGTCGTTCACAACAATCCGGTCGCCGCTCCGGAGCCGGTCGCCGTGAAGCCCTCTCTCCCGGTCACGCCGCCCGTTCAGCAGATTCCGGATGCCGAAAAGACGATCGTTCTTCCGCCCGGCACCGGCGAGGTCCAGGGACAGCTCGAGATCGCGCTGACCCAAATCCGGACGTTGAACAAAAAGATTTACGACCTCGAAACCACGGTCAGCACGCTGGTCCGCTCCGCGGGCGCGGCGGGGGGAACGCTCGCAGGAGCCAGCCCTGATGTCAGCGCGAAACTCCAGACGCTGGCCGAGCACGTGATCCTTCTTGAAAAGGATGTCGCGAAACTGAAGACCAACGGCCCGACGGCGGCCCCGGCGGAAGCGCCGGCCGCCAATACCGAACGTCGCCCGCCGATGCCGTTATGACCCGCCGGTTCTGGGCAGGTCTCATGGTGGTTGCGCTCGCCCTCGGCGCCGGATCCGCTTATGTGATCCTCGGCAAAGTGGCCGCGACCCCTCCGCCGCCGCCCGTCCATCCGAAAAAGGTTTTTCCGCCGAAGGTCGAAGCGCCTGTCGCGGTTTCCACCTCCGCCGCTGCCGTCTCGGTTTCGTCCGACGCCATGAAGCCGGCCGCCTCGGCTGAACAAAAGAAACCCGCGGCTGCCGACGCCGCCCACAAGAAGCGAAACATTCTCTTCAAGATCACCCGCCCCACCGCTAAGGAAGTTTTAATCGTTGGAGATTTCAACAAGTGGACGCCGAAAGCGATGAAGAAGAACGGTAAGGTCTGGCAGTTCAGTGTGGAACTGGGCGCCGGAAGATACGAGTACGCTTTCGTTGTTGACGGGAAACGGATCCGCGATCCCAACAACACCAAGACCAACAGCACCGGCAAATCGTCGGTTCTGACGGTAAAGCCTCTTGCCGCCCACCCGTAAGAGCCCCGGCACCGCACCTTTCCTTCTCACGGCGGTTCTGGCGGTGACGCTGCTCTCGCCTGCGATCGCTGATCCTTCACCCGCCCTGCCCGCCTCCGTCACCATTCTCACCCGAGAAGATTTTGCAAACCGCCAGTGGTTTTCCGTGGCCGACGTGCTGGACCAGGCCGTTTCGATCAATGTCGGACGAACCGGCTATCACGGCAACGACGCCACCGCGCGTCTTCGCGGTCTCTCGGGGCCGGACGCGCTCGTGATCGCGATCGACGGCCGCCCCGTCACGCATGACTTCGACGGATCCGTCGACCTCTCCCAGATTCCGCTCAACATCGTCGAGCGGATCGAGATCACGCGGGGTGGCGCCAATGTGATGTACGGTCCCGCCAGCGCGGGCATC
>JAYTIE010000028.1:0-6321 GCA_043732015.1 Elusimicrobiota bacterium
CCGCGGTTCTTCGGGACGGTTTCGGCGAGAACTTTCTTCGAGAACTCCGTGATGTGCTCGGCGGGATTCTGACGGCCGCGCCATCTCCAATACGGATCGCAACCGAAGATATCCAGATTCTCGAGCGCGGCCGCTTCGCGCCAGATGAGATCGTATTCGGGATATCCCTTGAAGGCGTAAAGGCACATCGTGTTGATCATGGTCTTCGACTTCGAAAAGGCCATCATCTCGCCCAGAAAATCGCGCAGCGTGTCCCGACGGAACTCGCGCACGCTGTCATTCAGCTTGGGCGGCATGGCCGCGCCGTAACGTTTTTTAAACATTTGCTGACAGACGGAACAAACGCAGGAATAAACGCCCTCCCACTCGGAAGCAACGTCAAAGGACGGATGCGGTTCATCCCAGAAAATCGCCTGAGCGCCCATGTCACGCACAGTGAGTACCCACTCCTTCACGAAGGAGCGCCATTCCGGGCGGTTCATGCACGCAGACGGAACAACGCGACCGTCTGACATGGTTTGCCACGAATCGCGGTGAGTAAGCAGGAACGACGACAGCGCTTCGCCACCGAAAACGCCGCCCAGTCCCCACGGATCGGCCCAGACCTCCAACCCCCGGCGGCGGCTTTCGGCAAACAACTTTGAAAGAACGGACTTGTGAAAATTGAGGTCGGCCTCACTCACGGTGTGAACGATGTAATCGCAGCTCTCCGATATCCGCGCGATGTCAGCCGCTCCGTGCGAAAGGAAGCGATTGCCGAAATAGGAGACTCCGAATTTCGTGGCGCCGGTCGTTTTGCTCATGTTTAGCGGTAGTTCGTGAACTGGATGGGCAGCGAATAGTCTTTCGATTTCAAAAGGGCCATGGCCTGCTGAAGCGTGTCTTTTGATTTGGACGTAACCCGCACCTGATCGGACTGGATGGAGGGCGTCACCTTCAGCTTCGCCGATTTGATGTCCGCAACCATCAGTTTCGCTTTCTCGACGGGAATCCCGGACAGGACTTTGACGACCTGGCGGACGGTATTTCCCAGCGCAACTTCCAGCTTCTGGAAATCGAGCGCTTTCTGTTCGATGCCGCGCTTGGCCACCCGGCTTCGGAGGATTTCGATGACGCTCTTCAACTTCCCCTCGTCGTCCGACACCATCTTGATCTCGGAGGCCTTCTTGTCGAGCTCGAGCTTCGAAATACTGCCCCGAAAATCGAAGCGAACTTCCATTTCCTTGTTCGCCGCGTTCACCGCGTCGTCCATCGCCTGCATATCGACTTTAGAAACCACATCGAATGAGAATTCGTCAGCCATGTTTCGCTCTCCTTCCTATATATGTGTCATCGACGGGCGTCGTCGATGCCACGGTTCGCCAGCTTGTCCGCGACCTGCTGCAGGGGGTGTTCGCGGGGCACGTGATTGAACGTAATCTTCTTAAACTTTGCGGCGCGTTCACGCGCCTGTTTCCAGAACTGGATCATCTTCTCGGCTTTCACGGCATATTGGCCCGTCATCTGCCGGACCACCAGCTGGCTGTCCATGTAGCAATCGACGGATTCGGCCTTCATCTCCAGTGTCAGATCCAGCGCGAGAATCAACGCGCGGTATTCCGCCTCGTTGTTTGTGCAGATGCCGATGAATGCGCTCGCCTCGCGAACAGTGTTCCCCTTCTCATCACAGATGAGGGCTCCCACGCCAGCCTTCCCCGGGTTGCCGCGGGAGGCGCCATCCGTATACGTCTGAAGACGTGAATTGGTTGCGCCGGTGGCGGATGGGGAAACACGCGGCGCGGAGTTCCGGCTCTCCATTTCCCTGTCGATCTTTTCTCGCAGGGCGCGCAGTTCCTGGTCGCTTGCGTTCTTCAGTGCTGAATCCTCGGTCATTCGGTCATTCCTCTTCGGCGGCTTTGGCCAGCAGCCGGGAAAGCCGGACCGCCAGGCGCGGACTCATCGCGATGCGAGACCGGACCCGCGGACGCGGCCGGTTGGGCGCGGCGAAGGCCAGATCCAGAATAATCTCATCAGGCGACCGGTGAACCATCGCCGAATTCACATAAATGGGTTGATCGGCTTCCGGCGCCACGTCCACCGTCACAGTTGCCGGGGCCGCCTCTTCTTTCGCCGGTCCATCGATCCGCACTTCCTTGTGCGCGCCGACGCGCGTGTAGGTTCTGCGGCCGCGCTTGAAAACCTTTGGTTCCGTCACCGGGATTTTCCGAACGGCTTCGGCCGCGTGCGTGAGAGGCCGAAATACCAGCGAATGGCCTGCCGGATGCGCTCGGACGCATGGCCATCGCCATAAGGATTTACCGCGTTCGCCATTTTCTCGTAAGCGCGCGGATCACGAATCAACCGGCGAACCGCCGTTTGAATGCGCTTCGAACTCGTGCCCACGAGCGTCACCGTTCCTGCTTTCACCGCCTCCGGCCGCTCCGTCACATCCCGAAGAACGAGCACGGGCTTTCCAAGGGACGGCGCTTCTTCCTGCAATCCGCCGGAATCCGTGACCACGAGGTACGCGCGCTTCAACAGCGCCACGATATCGCAATAATCCAGCGGCTCCACGAGGTGAATGTTGGGACGGCCGTGCAATTTCTTCTTCACGACGCTGAGGACATTGGGGTTGGGATGGACCGGATAGATCCAATGAAGATCAGGGAATTCGATGCTGAGTTTCCGGACGGCCGTAAACGCCTCTTCGAAGGGCCTGCCGAAATTCTCCCGGCGGTGCGCCGTCATGAGGATCAGCTTCCCGCCGACGCGATCGATGACTGCCACGGCTTTCCGGACGGCCGGGCTTTGAATGCGGCGATTCCGCTCAGCCGTGATGCGAAGCGCGTCGGTCACGGTGTTTCCGGTGACAAAGATGCGGGCTGGATCGACGTGTTCACGCTCAAGGTTCCGGCGGGATTCCGGCGTTGGAGAAAAATGGAGCGCGGTCAGAACGCCGGTGATGCGCCGGTTGGCCTCTTCAGGAAACGGGCGGGAGAGATCATGCGTGCGGAGTCCCGCTTCGACATGACCGATCGGAATCTGACGATAGAAGGATGCGAGCGATCCCGCCATGCTGGTCGTCGTGTCTCCATGCACGAGAACAATGTTCGGCCGGAATTTCTCCAGCACCGGTGCGAAGCCCTGAAGAACGCGGGCCGTGATGTCGAACAAGGTTTGTCCGGGACGCATCACATTCAGGTCGGCGTCGGACTTCACGTCGAAAAGTTTGAGAACCTGGTCGAGCATGCCGCGGTGCTGGGCGCTGACGGCCACCCGGACATTCAAGTCAGGATCGGCCTTCAGGCACGCCACGACCGGCGCCATCTTGATGGCCTCGGGCCGGGTGCCAAAAAAGAAGAGAACGTTTCGACGCTTCAAGGAAGTCTCCGGATGGCCGAGATCGTGATGCTGAACGCGGCCAGAATGAGAGTGACCACATAAACCATGAAAACCACTTCGCGGTGCGTCCATCCGGCATCCAGAAGTCGATGATGCAGATGACCGCGGTCCGGCGCGAACGGATTCTGCCGGTTCAACACGCGCCGGCTGAACGACCAGGCCATGTCGACAACGGGAATCGAAACCAGAACAAACGGAATCACAAGCACCGCCAGCGTCGTTGTCTTGAACGCGCCGATGACTGCGATGCAACCGATCAGGAATCCGATGCTGAGGGACCCACTGTCCCCCATGAACACCTGGGCCGGATGAAAATTATAAACGAGAAACCCGAGAAGTCCTCCCGCCAACGCCGCCGCAATCACGCCCGCGAGACGCATCTGATTCGTGAAGAGCGCACCGATCCCGGCCTGCTGCACCAGCGTGACCGCCAGAAACGCGCCCGCCACAATGGCCACCACGCCCGCCGCCAGTCCATCCAGACCATCCACCAGGTTCACGGCGTTGCAAAGCCCGGTCAACCAAAGAACGGTCACGATCTGCATCAGCCAGAGTGGAAACTGGCTCTCGTGTCCGCTCACCGAAAGGCCATAGATCCGGACGCCATAGGTCATCGCGACATAGGCGGCGATGATCTGCAGGCTGAGTTTCATGCCGGCCGGCACCGGGCGGCGGTCATCAACGAGTCCCACAATGAACAAGAGCGTGACGCCAAACAAGATTCCGGCGAGCTGGTCCGAAAGGGCCAGCGTGAACACAACCTTCCCGCCGCGAACAATGCCCTGATGAAATGTCAGGAGATGCGAGAACGCCGGAATGAAATACCAGAGCGCGAACATGGCGAAGAAGAATCCCGCCATGACGCCGATACCACCCCAGCGGGGCGTGGGTTTGGCGTGAACCTTTCGCGGATCCGGCGCATCGATGGCCCCGAAGCGGCGGGCAAGCGCAATGCTCACCGGCGTCGCAGCGAGCGACACAACGAACGAGCTGACCACCGCGATGAGGTAAAGCCTAAGCAATGGTCAGATGCCTCTCCGTTTATTTCGCGTGTGATTTGTACAGCGGGAACTTCCGGCAGAGCTTCGTCACGTCGGCGTGAATCGCGGACAGCGCCTTCGGGTTGTCCTTGTTCTCGATCGCGGCGGTGATCCAGCCGGCGATCTGCGCCATTTCCTTTTTCTTCATGCCGCGTGACGTGACGGCAGGCGTTCCCAGGCGGATGCCGGACGCAATGAATGGCTTCTGCGGATCGAACGGAATCGCGTTCTTGTTGGTGGTGAGACCCGCTTTCCCGAGAACCGCTTCCGCTTCCTTGCCCGTGACGTTCTTCGGGCGAAGATCGAGGAGGAACATGTGGCTGTCGGTGCCACCCGTGACGATCCGGAATCCTTTCGCGGATAACGCCTCGGCCAGCATCTTGGCGTTTTCCTTGACCTGCTTCTGATAGACGCGGAATGCCGGCTTCAGCGCTTCGCCGAACGCAATGGCCTTGGCGGCGATCACGTGCATGAGCGGACCGCCCTGGTCACCCGGAAAAATGGAACGGTCGATGTCAGCCGCGTACTTGGCGCGGCAAAGAATGAGACCACCACGCGGCCCACGCAGCGTCTTGTGCGTCGTGGTCGTCACGACGTCCGCGTACGGAACCGGAGACGGATAAAGCCCCGCGACAATGAGACCCGCGTAGTGGGCGACATCCGCCATCAGGATCGCGCCGACGCTGTCGGCGATGGCGCGGAAGCGCGCCCAGTCAAATTCACGCGCGTAGGCGGAAGCGCCGATGCACATCAATTTCGGTTTGTGCTCTTTCGCGAGTCTCTCGGCCTGATCGTAATCAATCAGTTCCGTTTTTTCGTCCACGCCGAATCCGACGACCTTGAAGAACTTGCCTGAGAAATTGAGCGGGTGTCCATGCGAAAGGTGCCCTCCATGCGCGAGCTGAAGGCCCATGATTGTGTCGCCGGGCTGGCAGAACGTCATCAGCACCGCGATGTTCGCCTGCGTGCCGGAGTGAGCCTGAACATTGGCGTGCTCGGCGCCGAAGAGTTTCTTTGCGCGCTCAATGGCGAGCGTCTCGACGACGTCCATGTTTTCGCAACCACCGTAGTACCGCTTGCCGGGATAACCCTCAGCGTACTTGTTCGTCATCACGCTGCCCTGGGCCTGCATGACGGCTTCGGAAGTGAAATTTTCAGACGCGATCAGTTCAATGCCATCCTGCTGGCGTTTCACTTCCGCGAGAATCGTTTTGTAAACGGCGGGGTCCTGCTTTTTGATCTTTTCGTACACGGCCTCTCCTCTCATTTCCAGTTTCGAATAATGGCCAACAACGCGGTCTTGATCTCTGCCATCACCGCGCAATAGTCCGCGTCGGTGCCGCCGTAAGGATCCGTGATTCCGTCCCGGTCCATCGCCGTTCCGGCAAAAATCTTCAATATCTCTGTCCGCTTCGCCGCGTCGGGAAAACGGGTAACGATCACATCCGAATGAAAGCGTTCCATCGCGAGAATCAGATCCGCCCATTCAACGGTCTCCCGATCAAGTCCCGACGGCCGATGATGCACGTCAAAAACATCTTCCGCGGCCAGCGCCGCGACCGCTTCGACCGGAAGCGCCAATCCCATCGCCGGGGATATACCCGCGGATCGAACTTCGACGCCCGTCAAACCGGCGTCAGCGATCAATTTACGAAACAGGTGTTCTGCCATCGGACTGCGGCAGGTATTTCCGGTGCAAACGAAGAGGACTTTACGACGGAGCGGTGTCATCGGGGATTCTTGCTTAATGGGGCTCGCTAATCAACGCGAAGACAGCGTTCCAGGTCCTTCTTTGACACGGCCCCTTCCCGAAGGATGGAGAAGGGGTAGCGGCTGGCGTCCACAACCGAGGATTCCCGGGCCACCGGGCAGCGCCCCCCATCAATGATCAGGTCCACAC
>JAYTIE010000029.1:0-16312 GCA_043732015.1 Elusimicrobiota bacterium
CCGGAGACAAGCCGTATTGCGGAATCACCGAGCTTGTGAGAACCGCGTAGGTGCTGGAGCTGAACGCTACGCCATTGAAGTAGTAGCGGTCTCCGCTGAGGAAGTAGCTCACGGCAAGTTTCACCGTCGTCACGCCGGAGAAGTCGTCGGTCGCTGACCCGCTGAAGGTCGGGATCGCGTTGTACGCGCTGGCGTTCACGGGAACGCCGACCACCGTGGCCGGAGACACGTTGTCGAACGAGAAAACGTTGGACGAGATGCCGACCGTCAGCGTGGACTGCTCGTTCCCCGCGGCGTCCGTCGCGATGGCTTCCACGAGATAGTTGTGGCCGGAGATGAGCTGCCCGTTCAGCGAACCGTCGATGTAGCTCCAGGTTCCCGATGACGTTCCCACCACGACAGCGGTGCGCGTGGCCAACACCACGGAGAACACCGATCCGTTCCAGTACTTCACCGGCGAAATGCTGACGTCAGAAATTCTCAACTTCACCGAGGCGATGCTGCTGAAGTCGGTTCCGCCGGCTCCATCGGTTCCGCCGACGGTTCCGCTGACGGTCGAGAACGTTCTGAAACCGGAATTATGAGCTGGCGAGGCGATGGTCGCGACCGGCGCGATGTTGTCGATCCGGAACGTCGTGGTGGCGAATGAAAGCTCGGTGTTGTCGGCGTTGTCGCGCGCCTGGGAAATGATCCAGAAGATGCGCCCGGACGGCCACGCGGCGGGGAGCTTGTTGCCGGCGGTGGTCAGGTTCCACGTGGCGGACGCCGGGTACACGTTGGTCAGATTCGAAACGATCTGGGTGGACACACCCACCCAGCCGGAAATGGAGCTCCAGAACAGGTCGTCCGCGGTTCCGACCGTGAGGTCACCGCCGAGATCGCGCAGAATCACCTTCACATCAGCGATGCCCGACGGGACGTCGTTCGCGGTACCGGCGATCTGGGGAAGGGAGATAAACGACTGGCCATCGACCGGGATCGTGACCGCAGAGTCCGGTTCCAGGATGTCGATGGTGAAACGCCGGGTGCGGCGGTTTTCGATGTTGCCCAGATTATCCACGGACCACGATTCCATGAAATATTTGTAACCGGACGCCCACGCCGGAGGGACCGCGTTGTAAACGCCGCCGCCAACCGAGGTCATCGTCCTGACGACTTCGCTGGCCTGGTTGAACGCGCCCGGAAGGTTGCCGTCCCAGTAGACGTCGCCCGCGTCGGAGATGTTGTTGCCGTTGTCGTCGCGCCGGATCGTGAAGTAGACCTGCGTCGGGTCCACGCCGACATTCAGGTACGGCGACACCGGCAGATCCGACGCGCTGGCGATCAGCGTGGTCAGCGGATTCGACGTTCCGTTGTATCCGATGCCTTCCGCCGGACGCGTCACGGTCGTGACAGGCGCGGAGGAGTCGAAAACGAACTGCGAAATGACTGTGCTACCGGTGTTGCTCAGGGAATCCACCGGCGTCTCCCGAATGCGATAGGTATGGCCGTCCTGCCAGATCGTGTCCGGATTGTCGTACGTCCACGGCTGGACGCCGGTTCCGCTGACAGCAACCGTCAGAGTGGTTCCGGTCAGGGTAAAGGTCGACGCGCCATCGAAATAGGTGTCGGCATTCGCGCCGACGCCGCCCACGAGATGATCATTGCCAAGATCGACAATCTGGATGAGAACCGAGGCCATGCCAACCGCTTTCAGACTGGCGGGCAGGTCCTGCGCGGTACCGGAAAGAGCGGTGAGGCTATTCCGCGAAACGGCATTGGCCGGGACGTTGATTGCCGACACCGGCGCGGACGAATCGAACACGAAGACCTGCGAGGAAACGGCGACCTGAATGTTCCCCACCGTGTCCGTCGCGGACGACTTCACCACGTAGGTATGGCCGTTCGTGAGCGCTGCATTGAACCCCGTCGGAGCGTAAGTCCATGTTCCGGACGAAGCGCCTGAGTAGGTTCCGGAGAAGAACGACACCGTCTCGTCAGTTCCAGTGAACGAGCTTCCCCCCTGCGCCCAGTAGCGGTTCGCATCCTGGTCATAAATTGAAACTTTGACGCCCGTGCTTCCGACACCCGCGTTCAGGTTGCGGTTCGCAGGAAGCTGGCTGAAGTCATCCGCAGTACCGGCCAGGTTCGGGAGCGAGGAATAGTACGCCTCACCCGAGGCGATCACGCCGCCCTGCTTGGGACGGGTCACCAGGGTCAGCGGCGCCGTGTTGTCGAACGTGAACGTCGAATCTCCGATGCTGTAGTTGCTCTCCACATTTCCGGCCGAGTCCACCGCTTCACTGGTGATGTAATAGGAAGCGCCTGAAAGAAGGTTTGAATCGCCCAGGCTCGCCACCGGGTATGTCCAGTTCGGGAGCGCAAGGCTCACGCCGGTGCGGAAGATGGGCGCAACGCTCGCGTCCGTGAATCCAGAGTTGATCGGGTTCCACCAGAGGTTGGTCGACAGGCTCTTGATCGCAACGCGAACGGAAGCGACCGGGGAGTTCGGGTCCGTCGCCGTTCCCTGGATTCCCGTGACCCCCATGGTGCGGATCAAGGCTGCGTTCGCGGGGAACGAAACCGCTGAATCAGGCTTGTTCGTGTCAAACGTGAAAGTGGAGTAAGAGACAACCGACTGGTTTCCAGCGAGGTCAGTGACGCGCACGGAGACCGCATAGCTTAGACCGTTCTGCCAGCTCGGAACCGTGCTGCCGTTCACGTACCAGTTCGTCCAGCTATTCGTCGTCTGCGCGATGAACCAGGCGGTGCTGGCGGTCAGCGACGTGTCAAAGTCCCAGTTCGGGCCAGTCCCGCCTTCATTGAGATCCCAGTAGACGCCGGCGCCGATGTGGAAGAACCGGAGTTCAACCTTCTGGATACCGCCGGCACGAGCACCACCCGTGGTGTCGTTGGCGGTTCCGAGAACGGAGGTGAGCACGCTCTCATAATCTGTTCCCGGGTCATCGAAGGGCTGGGTGATGAGCGCCGTCGGAACCGTGGGGTCATAGACGAACGTCGACACAAGAACCGCGCTCGTATTGTTTGCGAGGTCGCGGGCGCGGACATTCAGGGCGTACTGATGTCCTGCCTGCCAGGAAGGTATCTGATCGGAACCGAACGGATAGCTATAGTTCGCGCTCGAGGAAACAACGGTGATCGTGCTGGAGGTGGTCCGCCAGCTTGCCGACGTCTGGTTGAACCCGCCGACGTTCGTGCCGGAGTACCACTTGTCGGCATCGGCGTCGTCGTTGTCAATAATGGCCGCTTCGATGGTTGCGAGGCCCGAACGGACGGTCACCTGTCCGTCGTTCGCCGTGCCCGTGAGAACCGAAACCGTGCCGGCGGCCTGATAGGCCTGAGACGGCGTTGTGATGGAGCTCACCACCGGCGCCGTCGCGTCATAGGTGAAGCTCGACGCTGTCGTGGTCGAAATGTTTCCCGCCTTGTCGGTGGCGCGCGCGCGAACCTGATACACCTTGTCGAACGTCCAGCTTGGCGCGGTGTAGCTCCAGCTCGTCAGTCCGCCGCTCACGTTCAGCCAGGTGGAGGTCGCCTGATTGAAGGACGCGCCTCCATAATAGAGGCCATCGGTGACATTGAAGATTTCCACTTCAATTTTCTGCAGGGTCGACTGCGTGTCGAAGGCCAGACCGCTAATCGCGGTCAGCGCCTGCAGCGGGCCGTAGTTCGCGTTGTTGGCCGGAAGCGTGATGGACAGAGTTTCGGGCGCCGTGTTGTCAAAGTAGAAGGAGTAAGACGCGGGCGTTCCGCCGACCTGCGTGTTCGGCGTCGGGAGCGCAGCGTCAGTCGCGAACACGCGAACCGTGTAGGTCGATCCGCTGACCAGATTCGAGGTGGCGACAAACGTGGAGCTGTAAACCTGAGTTCCGGTCTGACCGGAAAGCGTGCGCGTGTCCAGGAAGATTTCCGATGAGGTTACGAACGAGTTGCCGTTGAAATAAAGACCGTTGTTGTCCCGGATCGAGAACTTCACGTTCCCGAATCCGGCAAGATCGGCGTTCGCATTGGCGGTAATCACCGGCATCGCGCGGAGCGGCGTGCTGTTCGGAAGCGTGATGGACGATGTCGGCGACGTGGTATCGATGACCACGTTCAGAACGATCGTTTCGGCGCCAAGGTTGGCCGACGGCAGAGCGTTGTCGCGCGAGCGCGCCTTCACGACATACGCCTCGTCGGAGACATATCCGTTCTGCACGGCCGGCGGGTCCATCTTCAGGTTGTCCAGCGCGTTGTAGCTCCAGGTACCCGAGGAAGGACCCACCTGGACGAAGCTGTCGACAGCCTTCCACGCCGCGGATTCGATGATTGCGCTCGTGAAGGCCGATCCGTTCCAGTAGAAAGTCGTTCCGCCGCGAACCGTGTACACGAGAACGTCCACGTTTGAAACGCCGGAAAGACCGGCGTTGTTCGGATAGTCGGACGACGAGTTGTCGTCAACCGAACCTGTGATCGCGAGCAGCTGGCTCCGCTTCGCATTCGCGGTCGGCGCTGTGACCGCAACCGTGGGCGCCTTGTTGTCCACGATGAACGACGACTGCGAAATGCCGGGGACGAAGAGGGCGTTCTGATTCAACGCCTTGTCCTGCGTCCGGACCCCCATCGTGAAGGTTTCGCGGTTAAAGATCGGAAGCGTGAAGTCCGGCAGCGACGCGTAGGTCCACGAGCTGACGTTCAGTGTCGCCGGGAGATAGATAACAGAGGGACCCGCCTGGAAGTCCACACCGCTCCAATACGAGCCGTTGGACTCGCGGCGAATGAACAAGTCAACCGTTTGAACCTGGCCTTGACCTGGCTGGGTGAGAGCCTGTCCCGCGTTCAGAAGGTCCTGAACCGTGCCCGACGCCAGCGTGACCGACGAGCGAACCGAACCGTTCGTGACCGACGTAATCGTCGCGGTCGGGATGGTGAGATCGTAGACGGAGTCGAAGGCAACATCGGATTCGGTGTTCCCGGTCAGGATATTGGTGGCATCGGAGGAACCGTCCTTCCCGTAAACGAGAACGCGGTACTTGTAGCCATCCTGGAACATGGACGAAACCGTGACATTGTACTGCCAGCTCCACTGGTTGCCACCCGTCTGGACGATCGAAGCCGACAAGTTCGGACGAATCGCCGTGAAGGTCGAACCATTCCAGTAGAAGCCATCGGCGCCCGTCGTGTCCGGCTTGTTCTGCCGCTGAATGTCGATCGTAATCGACGCGACGCCCGATGCGAGGGACTGATCCACTGACGTTCCATCGATCCGGATGAAGCTGGACGTAAACGTGGTGACCGGCCGCGTGATCGCGGACACGGGCGCCTGCGAGTCGTAGGTGAAATTGGAAGAGACCACCGGGCCGACGAGGCTTGCCGAGTTGATGCCGCGCGCACGCACCGTGAAGCTCGAGCCGTTCACGAACCAGTCACCGGACGCGGGGGTGCCGACATTCCAGGTCCAGTTCGGAACCGCCAGCGCGTTCGCGACGGTGAAGGTGGAAACGCTGGTCCAGGAGCCCGAGTAGCCGTTCCAATACCGGTTGACCGGATCGCTGAACCGTTCGATCTGCACTTCAACCGAGGTCGTGGCGGCGTTCGCAGTTCCCACAATGTCCGGCAAGGCCTGACGGTAGAAGCGGCCATTGGCTGGCTTCGTCAACGACACGACGGCCGCCGGGGGCTGGAAGAGGAAGGTGAATGTGCTGGGATAGACCTGCGATGTCTGCACGTTGCCCGCCTTGTCGATCGCGCGAACGTAGACGGAGTAGTTCACAAGGTTGTTGTAAAGATTTCCCTGCGTGGCGACTTTGGTCCAGTCGCCGGTCGTCGGGTTGAGGGAGTCGACACCATTCCAGACGTTCGGGACGGAAGGAGTCCATGTCTGCGTCGTCCAGTTGTACCAGTTGGAGTCGCTGCCGCGCTGGATGGAAATCTGGACGGTTGAAATGCTCACGCCGCCATACACGGAGTCGGCGGAGGTACCGTAAATGGAAGGAAGTGCCGACATGATCGGCGCGTTCGGCATCGAGATGGCCGCCGTGCCCGGACGAACGTCATAGGTGGCCGTCAGCACGTTATAGGTTTCGGTGTTCCCCGCTTTGTCGACGCCCCGAACCGAAATGGTGTACCAGCGGTTGTCCGTGCCCGTGCCGTGCGTCCAGTCCGGCGGAACCGCCGACAGCGACCAGGACGAGGAATAAACAATCGCGTTGGTGGAGGACTGCACACCCGTCCAGCCCGATCCGTTCCACCAGGAATTCACGGCATCCTGTCCGTCAAAGATACGGACGTTCACGGCCTGCGGGCCAGACGGCAGGTTGCCGGGAGCCGTGCCGAGGTCGGAGATGAGACCGTTCAGGGACGTAAGATTGTTGAAATATTTGGCGCTGGCGCTGACCAGAGTCGTGGTCGGAGACGACATGTCGACGATCGCGAACGCTGCCGTGAACACCGACTCCACGTTGGCGGGGCTGGAGAAGTCCGTCGCGCGAGATTCGAACGTGTACCCATAACCGTCCTCAAATTTCTGATCGGCGTTAAGGAACCCTTTCGTCCAGCTGGTTCCATTCGACGTGGACATCGGGAAGTTGGAGCCAACCCCGCTCCAGCTATTTTCGGCGGCGTTCAGATACAGCCCGTCCGAGCGGCGAATCCGCAGATTCACGGTGTCGACGCCGGAACCGCCACTGAGATCGTTCGCCGTTCCGGACACCACGTCCATGGGGCCGTTGAAATAGGTCGTGGCGGTGGTGGACAGCGACGTCACTTTCGAGACCGGCGATGAGTAGTCGATCCGGAACTGGCGGCCCGAGCTCGCGAAGACCGGATCTGCCACCGCATTGCCGGCGCGGTCAATCGCGCGAACATAGAGACGGTAAATGGTGCGGTCATCCCAGATGGCCGGAAGATTGGTGAATGTCCAGCTCGAGGTGAAGATCTGGGTGGCGTTCAGCCACGAGGTGCTCGCGTTGTAAGGAACGAACGTAGCGCCGTCCCAGAATTCACCTGACGGCTGGCGCAGGGCGACCTGAACCGACAGCGGCGCCGGATTCGGCGCGTCCGACATCGTTCCTGTTACCAGCCCAAGCGCCCGGTACGAGGAAAGCGTGATCGGTGACGTTACGGTGGCCGTCGCCGCAATGTCATCGTAGGTGAAGGTGGACGTCACGATGGTCGAGTTGTTTCCGGACGAGTCCGTCGGACGGGCGTGAACCTTGTAGATCTTGTTGTTGACCCAGACCGGGAGCGAAGTCGTCAGTTGCCAGGCTTCATTGGTCGAGTTGAACGCGCCGTCAACGGCGGAAGCCGAGATCCAGGTCGGCGCCGGACCCGCAACCCAGGCGGATCCACTCCAGAAATAGTCTGTATACGGCGCCGACGCGCCCGTCGAAATGGCGACATCGACGGTGGTGATCGCCGTCGTCGCGTCCGCCGACGTTCCCGTGATCGCCGGCAAGCTCTTGATGTAATCGCCGTTCGGCGCGGTGATCGCCGCGGTCGGGTCATTCTGGTCGTAGATCAGCGTCACGCCTTCGCCCGCCGTCTGCAGCCGGACGTTCCCCGCGTTATCGGTCGTTCGAAGGCGGACGAAATAGGTTTTCCCCTGCTCCAGCGTCGGCCGCGTGAAGGACCAGGTGTCGATGCCGGCGCCGCCGCCATCGACGGTCAGGGTCGTTGAACGGAAGGTGTTCAGCGCGCCGAAATCAGCGGTGAAGCCCGATCCGTTGAACCAGGTGCCGGCGCCGCCCGTCGCGGAGGACGAAATGGCGACTTCAACCGTCGCCACACGGGACGTCGCGTCCTTCGCGGTTCCAGAGATCGCCACCTGGGACGGACCGATGTAATTGACGGGCGCCGTGACGGTCCCGGTCGGGACGCCAATGTCATAAGTGATGTTGCGAGCCGCCGTCAAAGACGATGTGGAACCCGCCACGTCGGCCGCCTGCGACTGGAGGATGTAAGTCGTACCGTCCACAAAATCCTGATTCAGTTCGAGAACCGGGATAGTGAAAGACCAGTTCGGGTTGCCCGAGAAGTCCGCGCTCACAAAGTTTGATCCGGCCGAGAAGCTTCCCGCGCCGTTGTTCGATCCATTCCAGTAATTGGCGCCGTTGCGGATGCTGACCTGAACGATCGATACACCGGAAGTCGCATCAGTCGCGGTACCGGAAATCGTCAACGCGCTCAGGTTCGAGAAATAGGTGTTTCCAACCGGCGCCAGCATCGCGATGGACGGCGCCGTGTTGTCGAACGTGAACGTGGTGGAACGAACTGTGTAGAAGCCTTCGTCATTCACCGGCGACGCGTTGTCTCGCGCCGCAACCGTAACGTAGTAGCTCGTTCCGGACGTCAGGAACGCGTCCGTCAGCGCCGTGTACGTCCACGAGCTCGTCCAGAGGCTGGCTAAATCTCCGACCGGCGGCGCGCCCAGGGTGAAGGCGCCGCTGCCGTTCCACCACTTGTTGGCCGACGGAGCGCCGTTCTGACGAATACCGATGCGAACGTCGGCAACGGTGCCGCGGTTCAGAACACCCGTGTCACCATAGGTACCCGAAATCGGATTGACCGCGGCCACAATGCTGCGGACATACTGGTTGTTCGATGGGAACACGACGGCAGACTGAGGAACGTCCTGGTCGAGAACGAAGCTGGAGGTCGTCAGCACGACGGCCCGGTTTCCGGCGGCGTCGCTCGCGCGCGCTTCCACGCGGTAACGGGTGTCCGTCACCAGCGTCACGCTGCTGGACCAGTTGGCCCAACCGTTCGAGGTCTGCGCCGAGAACCAGGCGGTGCCCCCCGACAGGTCCGGAATCGTGAAGGAATTGGTTCCGCGGTTGTACCACACCGCGTTGGTGTTGTCCCGGATGCGAATCTCAACCAGCACGGTTCCCGCCGATCCCACGTCGGCACTTGTTCCGGTGATCGAGGCGAGACCCGAGGAGAGCGTCAGTGTCGAAATTCTGGGTGTCGAATCGTCAGCGGGCGTCGCATCCAGCGGCGACGTGATCGCCGTCAGCGGAGCCGAGCCGTCAAAGGTGAACGTGGATGAAACGATCGTGCTCACGTTGGAAGCTTGATCGTTCGAACGGGCCTGAACCTTGTAGAGAACGCCGTCGACGAAGGTCGGAATTCCGGCCGAGAGCGTCCAGTTCTCCGAGCCCGAATTGAAGGCTCCGTCCGCCGCGACCGCGCTCAGCCAGAAGATCGTGGGCTGCCAGGCGGTCCCGTTCCAGAAACGGTCTTCGTACAGCGGTCCGGCGCCGGTCGAAATGGCGACGTCGACCGAGGAAACGTTCGTCGCGCCGTCGGCCGACGTACCGGTGATCGCGGGCAGCGAACGTTCGAAAGCGGTGTCGGGATCCGTGATCGCGATGGTCGGGATCGCGGCATCGTAAACGAACGTAACCTTTTCGGTTCCGAAGTTCTGAAGTCGCACGTTGCCGGCGACGTCGGTCGTCCGGAGGTACGCCGCGTAGACCTTGCCCTGCTGAAGCGCGGGCCGGTTCCACTGCCAGGTTCCTCCACCGTAGGTTGCGGTCTGCCAGATCAGCGGGTTGGTGATATCAACCGAGAACGAGGAGCCGTTGTACCAGGTGCCGGCCGCGCCGGTCGCGGAAGAGGAAATGGCTATTTCGACCGACAGGATTCCCGACGGCGAGTCAGCCGCGGTTCCGGTGATCTGGGTCTGAGCGGCGTTGATGAATCCGACCGGCGCCGTGATCGCGGCCGTCGGAACGCCGACGTCGTAGGTGATTGTGCGAAGCGCGGTGAAGGAGGATGTCGTCCCGGCGACGTCCCAGGCGCGAGCTTGGAAGGTATATGTCTGGCCCTGCACAAAATTGGCGGTGAGCTGGGCGGACGGAACCGTGAACGTCCAGCCGGGATTCGTGTAGCTGGCCACACCGTAAACCACCGGCGCCGCGAAGCTGCCCGCGCCATTGTTCGCGCCGTTCCAGTAGTTCACGCCGTTGCGGAGGCTGAGCTGAACGGTCTGAACGCCCGAGACCGTGTCGGTCGCGGAGCCTGTGAAGTTCAGCGATGTGGCGTTGTTGAAGAAGGAGTTGTCCGCCGGGCCGGAAACCGAGATCAACGGCGCGACATTGTCGAACGTGAAGGTGGATCCGCCGACGCCATAGGGCAGCTCGACGTTGACGGGCAATGCGCCGTCATAAGCGCGGTTTGTGATGTAGTACGTATCGCCCGAGGTCAGTTCGGTCACCGGCAGGTTCGCGTAGGCCCAGGATGTCCCGCCCGTCGCGGACTGCCAGGAAATGGATGACAGGTCGAATTTGTCGGGATTGATGCTGGACGGGTTCCACCATTTTCCGGTGGAGTTCTTCCGGATGGCGACTTCAACCAGCGAGATGGTGCCGGAGGTCGCGTCCGACGCCGTTCCCCAGATGCCTGAGAACGATTTCACGGTTGTTCCCGTCACCGGCGACGTGGTCACGGAGACAGGCAGCGTCGAGTCAAAGCGGAAATCCGAGGTCGAATAAGGAACGCTGTAGTTTCCGGCGGCATCGAGCGAGCGCGCTTCGATGCTGTAGCGAACGCCCGTGCGCCACGTGAAGGTGGTGGTCCAGGTCTGCCACGGCGTTGCCGTGGTGGTCACCGCGACGAACCAGGCGGTGTCGGGAGCCGTCACGGTGAACCCGGCGGGAGAATAATCGCCGGAAGTGCTGTTCCAGTATTTCCCGATCTCCAGATCCTGCACTCGAAGCTGAACCTGGTTCACGCCCGACGGGAAAGAACCGGACACCGCGTCCTGAGAATTTCCGGAAATCAGACTGATCGTCGACAGGCGAGGATTCGTCGCGTCACCGACGGAAGGATCCGCCGGGGTTGCGATCGCGATGCTGGGCGCGCTGTTATCAAAGGTGAAGGTCGAAACAGAAATATCGGAAACGTTGTGCGCACGGTCCGTCACGCGGGCGCGAACGTAGTAGCGCGAGCCCGACTGCCAGGCCGGAAGCGACGCGTTCATCGTCCAGGCCGACGTCGTGATGCCGACAGTCACGCCGGAAACAAATCCCCCGGCGGAAGAGAGCCAGGTCACTGCGGGGTCCCAGCTGGCGCCCGTCCAGTAGCGATTGTCCTGCTCGCGCTGAATCTGGACTTCAACGGCTTCGATGCGGGAGTTCTGCGTATCGGTGGCAAAGGCCTTGTCGTCCGCCGTACCGGAAATCGCATTCAGCGACGAGAGATAGGTCGCTGACGGAGAAGGAGCAACCAGCGTCGCCGTCGGACGATGAATGTCATAAAGGAAGTCGCTCGAGGAATACGCGAGCGTGTAGTTGCCCGCCGTGTCCACCGCGCGAACGTTGACGCGGTAGTCGCGGCCGCTGACCCACGCCGGAATTGCGTCTCCGCCGGTGGGGTACTGCCAGTTGACGGTTCCGGAACCCGAACCCGTCGCGGCTCTGAAGGCGACCGGAAGATCACCGTTGACAATCGAGAAGGCCGCGCCATCCCAGAAATTGGAGGAACCCGCGAGGTCACGGATTCTCAGCTCAACCACGCTGATGCCCGATCCGCCACTGTCCTGCGCGGTTCCGACCAGGGACGTGAGCGGTTTGGCCGAAACGCCTGAGGCGCCGGTTCCGCCGTAGAAGTCCCCATCGGTCGCGCGGGTCGAAACGACAACCGGACCCTGCTTGTCGACGGTGAAGTTGATCGTGTTTGCCGTCGTCGTGTTGCCGGCGCGGTCTTTCAGGACGAGATCGATGCGATAGGACTGCTCCGCCAGCTGCGCGGTGGTCGGAAGCGGCACGCCGGCTTTCGGCAGGCTCCACGTGATGGTTCCGGTGGTGACGGCGTAATTCGCCTGCATTCCGTAAACGGTACCGGATGCGAATCGGACGCCCGCCGAGTCCCAATAGTAGGTATCGACGCCGTTGAAGTAGCTGAGCCGGACAACGACGCCGTTGCTCGCGGCCACATCAAGACCGGACTTGTCGCCGTTCGCCGTTCCGCTGATGGACGGCAGGCTCGACACATAGGACGTGTTCGCGGGAACCGTCACCAGACCAATCGGAAGGCTGTCGTCCACAATGAAAGTGAGGTCGTTGGTGATATCAAAGGCGTCTTCCAGATTGCCCTGTCCGGAAATCGACGGCGGCACGACCGTGTTGTCACGCGCGCGTGCCTTCAGGTGATACACCTGGTCACCCTGCGCGCGCCAGTCAGATGGATTGGCAAACAGAAAGCGCCAGGTCGTGCTCGAAGCGTAAACGTTGACCGGATCCGCCGCCAGCCATGAAGCGGATTCCACTGTTGACGAAGAGAACGCCGTGCCGGTCCAATAATAAGTGTTGCCGGTCTGAACGTACGAGAGGACGACCTGCGCCAGATTGATTCCCGAAGCGCCGGAGGCCGGCGCATCAACCGAGTAACCCGTGAATGCGCTTCCGCCTGAGAGGTCGGTCGCCTTATAGGCGACGTTCGACGCGGGTTTCGTGAGATTTGTATCCGGCTTCGACGTGTCGACCCGGAAGGTGAGGCTGGTGCCGGCCACGGCGAACGAGGACTGCGAGTTGCCGGCAGCGTCAACCGCGCGAACGAGAAGGCGGAAGTTCTTTCCGTCGCGTTCCGGCTTGCCAAGTTCCACGTTCAGAGCGGAAGAATTGTAGACCCACGTCGAGGTCCCGGTGACAGTCACCCACGCCGGGGAACCCGTGTCAAACGCGTTGCCGCCCCAGTACAGGTCTTCGCTGTAGGAATAGATCTGGATCTGGACCTGACTGACACCGGAATTGAAGCCAGGGGCGTTCGCACCCGCCGGATCACTGGCAGTTCCGGCCAGCACCGAGAGCGTGCGGAGCACTTCACCATTCACGACCTGGGTGGAGACCGCGAGCGGCGGCGTCGTGTCAAAGGTGACCGTGAACTGGGTCATTGTGTTTTCAAGGGAAGCGACGTTGCCGGCCAGGTCCAGCGGCTTCACGATGAAGGAATAACGGCGGCCGTCCTGATACGGAACGACGGGCGCCGAGCTCCAGTTCACCGTCGCCTGGCCCACGCTCGTCACGAGATCAGCGGAAATTTCCTTCACGGTTCCCGCCCACGTCTGGCCGGGAACGTCCCAGTACTTGCCGTCATCGCGCTTCAAGCGAATCGCGACGGAGAGAATTGAGGGCTGGTCCGGGTTTCCGACGTCAATGGCGGTACCGGAAATGGAGGAAATCGTGTTGGTGGAAGCGGAGGACGGTGCGGCGATGGTCCCGGAAGGAACCACATTGTCGATGATGAAGTCGACCGACGCCGGCGTGTCTTCTTCCAGTCCCGATCCCTTCGAGTAACCCACCGTCGTCACCGTGTAGGAGGCATTGACGATGGAATAAGGATTCGTGACCGAGAGGCCCCACGAGAAGTCGGGGATCACGTTGTTGGCTCCCGCCACATTCACCGAATTGGAAGAGAAGGAGGTAACCCAGGTCTGGCTGCCTTCGTTCCACCAGGCCGTCGCGCCGTAGTTGCGGCGCAGCTCCACGCGAACACCATCTGTCTGACGAAGATTGTTTCCGTTTCCGAAGATTGTCAGAACAGCGCCCGCATCCGGCTTGAAGTGGTCCGGGCGACCGACAAGAAGATCCGGCGGATTCGAAATCGAAGTGTCGGCCGGCGGTTCCGTGAAATAAAAGCTGACATCTGCTGAACCGGGAATCGGCTGAGTGTTACCAGCGACGTCCACCCCGCGAGCGGTCAATTCAAAGGTGGTGTTGTTCTGCCAGAGAACGTTGTGGGTCAGCGCGTTGTACGTCCAGATCGCCGGCTGACCCGACGGATTGTCGATCGTGTCCGCGTTCACCCAGGTATCCGACGTGGTTGTCCACGACGAACCCGTCCAGTAGCGGGGATCGGCGTCGGCTTCCTTGATTCTCAGAAGAACAGTGGCCAGGATACCGGGACTCATGTCCTGCGCGGTACCACTCGCGACCGTGATGACACTGACGTTCGGCGGGCTGAACGGGAACGTTGCGACCGCGATCGGCGTCGTCAGGTCGACGATGAAGTAATTTGTGGTCAGAGCGTTCTGGAGATTGCCGGCCTGGTCAGAGACGCGCGAAATGGCGTAGTAGCTCGTGTTGTCCGTCAGGGATCCTCCCGGCACCGGATAGGACCAGGTACCGCTCGAGGCGCCCGTGAACGCGGTGATGTTCCAGTACTGCGTGGTGGCCGTGAAGGTCTGGCCAATTCCGTTCCACCACTTGTTGTCCGACAGGCGCTGCAGGCTGAGCTGAACACCCGAAGCGGAAATGCCGGCTTCGAAGTTTCTGGGCGCCGAAAAAGCAGAGCGGTCATCAGCGGTACCAGTGAGAGCGCTGATTGAGCGGACGAAAGAGTTGTTGGCGGGCGTCGTCACCGTCGCCGTCGGCTTCACGACGTCGTAGATGAAGGTGAATTCCTTGTCGGGCGACTCGACATTGCCCGCAAGATCCGTCGCGCGGACGATGGACTTGTACCGGTAGTTCGTTTCCCACAGCGTGGTCGCGGTGGCCTGCGTCCACTGGTAGTACTTCGTCGCGTCACCCAGAAGGGCCGGAGCAATGAAGAAGTCGGTCGGAGAACCGGAATAGCCGATCGTCGGATCGGCGGCGCCGTTCCAGTAGGTAAACGTCGAGTTGTCGCCGCGCTGGAGGCGGAAGCGGAATTGCGTTCCCGGCAAGAGGCTCAGGCCGGCGCCGCCGGCGCCGTCCGAGATATTTCCGGTTATGGCCGAGGGAGCCACGTTCAGGACGGTGCCCGATGACGGCGACGCGATGGTGGAAACCGGCGCCACGTTGTCATGGATGAAGGAGATCGCGGCGCCCGTGTTGGCGATGATGTTGGAGTCCAGAACGGAGGTGCTGTTGCCCGCAGCGTCATCCGCCTCAGCCCACATGTAGTAGGTCACGTTAGAGACCAGCGTGTTGGGCAGAACCACCGTCCAGGACGAGGTATACACCGTGGCCGTCGCCCGTTCGATGGTTGGAACAAACGTATTGGTCGCCTGCTGCCAGTAGCCCACCGGCGGCGGATCCGCCCGCTTCAGGATGACGCGAACCTGAGAAATAGGAGAGTTGCCGAGGCCCGTGTCGGTCACGGTACCGCTGCTCGTCAGAAGCTGCGAAGAACGGTATTTCCCCGCGTTCACCGGGAATGAAATCGCGACGGAGGGCGCCTGGTTGTCGAAGCTGACCGTCACGCCCGCGCCGGTGGCAGGATTTGCATCCGGGAATTCCTGATTCAGCGCCTGATCCTTGGCGAGAGGCAGGATCAGGTACGAATCGCCGCTGCTCCAGGTCACCGCGCTGGAATCGTAGGTCCAGAACGTGGCGCCAGACGACAGCGTCGTCGCGAAGTAAGCCGGGATCACATCGGTAAAGGTCGCTCCGTTCCACCAGCGGTTGTTGCTCAGCTGCTTGAACGCCACCCGCATATCGCCGACCACAACGCCCGACGCGTTCACTTCGCCATTCGGGCGGTCCGTGACCGTTCCGCGAATCGAATTCAGCGTGATAACGCGACCCGCGACGGGCAGCGTTACCGTCGAGGTCGGCTTCGTGATGTCATACGAGAACGTGCTGGTGACGACCATCGAGAAATTTCCCGCGTTGTCCGTCGACATCGCTTCAACGCGGTAGCGGCGGTCACCGAAGAGTTGCAGGGAAGCGGAATTGAACGTCCAGCTCGAAAGCGTTCCTCCATTGGAGCCAAGCCACACGCGGGTTCCGGACGCGAACGACGCCCCATTGAACCAGGTGCCGGAGGAAATATCAGTGATCGCAACGGTGACGGTGGAAACACCGGCCAGGCTGTCGGACGATGTTCCCGCGAAGGGCGTGGAGATCTTGACCTGGGAGAAGAAATCTCCGCTCAGCGGCGCCGTTATGCTGACCGCCGGCGCGACATTGTCATAGGTGAAGGAAATCGTCGAGTAGGCCGTCGAGTACTGGCCCGCATAGTCCAGGGCACGCGCATTCACCGAGTAGACCGCATTCCCCAGCATGGCCGGCGCCACCGTGTAGTGCCACGTCGTCCCCGTGTCCTTGATCGTACTCAGCCACGTCACATTCGTGGTCCAGGTGGAACCCGTCCAATAATAGGACGGTCCGGAACCCGTCGAGATCCGGACTTCGGCCAGATTGAATCCGGCGAGTGTTCCATCCGCCGTTCCCGAAATGGTTGAGAGTGCGTTGAGAGACGATGCGCTGGCCGGCGCGGAGATGCTGACCAGCGGAGCGGAATTGTCGACGATGAAAGTGAGAGAAGCGACCGGGCTCTGACGGTTGCCGATGCCGGTCCCGTCCCACGAAGTCGTGTTGTCTTCGGCGCGGGATTCCAGCGTAAACGT
>JAYTIE010000030.1:0-2355 GCA_043732015.1 Elusimicrobiota bacterium
GCGAACCAGATCGATCCCGGCAATGTGCACGTAAATGTCCCGGGGAACCTTGAGACCCATCATTTCCCGCCGGAAGTGCTTGCAGGACTGCACGAGTTGCCGGGGAATGATCTTGTCTTTCAGGATGCGCTGCATCCCGTAGATATCCTGCAGGTAGAGGTTGAGCGCCGTGACGCGCTGTGCCAGACCGCGCTCAATCACCAGCCATTCATGGTTCGGGATGATGCGCGGTACCAGATCAAAGGGGAAGAGCCGTTCCGTCCCCTGACCGTCGCTGTAGACGGTGAACGTGATGCCCTGGACAAGGTAGGAAAGATCCGCCAGTTGCCGTCGCTCCTCGAAAACATCGAGCGGCATCCCGGCGAGGATCTCTGACCAGCGTCGTCGAAGGTGTTCCCGCGAACTTCGACACGTCGCTGCTGAAGCCGCTCGTGAACTTCGCGGGCGACACGTTCAAACAGAAGTACGGCACGGACCCGAAGAAGGACATCTCTCTCCGCATCGTGGCCGACCACCTGCGCGCCGTCACGTTCCTCGTCTACGATGGCATCCTGCCGTCCAACGAAGGTCGCGGCTATGTGCTGCGGCGCCTGCTTCGCCGCGCGACCCGTCAGGGAAAACTGTTTGGCATCGACCAGCCGTTCCTGCACACGGGCGTTCAGCTCGTCAGCGATCTCATGAAAGCGACCGCATCCGAACTGCCGGGCCGCGTCCACGCGATCGCAGACATCGTGAAGCAGGAAGAAGAACGCTTTCTGGAAACCATCGACGCGGGTTCTGAGCGCCTGAAGGACCTCGTCCAGGCGACGCGCAAGTCCGGCAAGAAACAGATCCCGGGCGCCGAAGTGTTTCGGCTCTACGACACCTACGGCTTTCCCGCCGAAGTGACGCGCGAAATGATCGCCGAAAGCGGTCTGACCTTCGACGAACAAGAGTTTGAGACCGCGAAGCTGCTGGCGCAGGAAACCGCGAGCAAGGGCTGGAAGGGCTCGGGCGCGAAGGACATCACCGTCTACAACGGCCTGCAGAAGAAGCATGGCCTGACCAAATTCCGCGGCTACGACACGCTCTCTGTCACATCGCCGATCCTGGCGATCCTGAAAGACGGCAAGGCCGTGGAGGCGCTTCACGCCGGGGACTCCGGCGAAGTTCTGGCCGGTGAAACGCCTTTCTATCCGGAAGGCGGCGGCCAGGTAGGAGACAAGGGATGGATCGTGAAGCCTGGCTCCGATGAAATTATCGGCGAGGTCCCGGATGCGCAGAAACCGGTTTCCGATTTCGTTTCGCACCACGTCGTCGCGCGTAAGGATTTGAAAGTGGGCGACAAGGTGGAGTTTCGCGTCGACAAGAATGCGCGCAACCCCACGCGCCGCCACCACACTGCCACGCATCTTCTTCACGCGGCGCTTCGCACCGTTCTTGGCAAGACCGTGACGCAGGCCGGATCGCTCGTGACGCCGGAGAAGCTCCGGTTCGACTTCACCTGGAACAAGCCGCTGACGCCTCAACAGATTCTTGGGCTTGAGGACATCGTGAACGCGATTGTGGTCGAGAACCTCGACGTGACGCCGAAGGTTTTCACCGCTGATCAGGCCAAGGCGATGGGCGCGATGGCCCTCTTCGGCGAGAAGTACGGCAACGAAGTCCGCTGCCTGCTCGTGTCGAATCACGGCTTTGAAAAATCCGGCGAAGCCTTCTCTCTCGAGCTCTGCGGCGGCACGCACGTGGACGCGACCGGCGACATTGGCGCGTTCAAGATCGTTTCAGACTCGTCCGTCGCGGCCGGCGTTCGCCGCATCGAAGCCGTGGCGGGGCTGCGAGCCATTGAATATTTCCGTCAAACGGAAGGGCGCCTCAACTCCGTCGCCGACAAGCTGAAGGCCTCCCCGGCCGAAGCGGAATCGCGCGTCACGAAGCTGATCGAGCGCCAGAAACAGCTCGAGACCGAGATCCGCGACCTGAAGCTGAAGGGCGCGTCCACCGGCAGCGCGACCTCTTCCGCAGGCCCGGCCGTTCAGACAGTGAAGGGCATTCAGCTCGCGATCAACGTGACGGACAACATCGACCCCAAGGATCTCCGCACGCTGGCCGACCGGTTGAAGCAGCAGATCAAGTCGGGCGTCGTGTTCGCGGCGTCCGTGATCAACGACGAAGGGCGGGAAAAGGTCTCGTTCGTGTTCGCGCTCACAGCGGATGTGCTCGCCAAAGGCTTCGACGCCGGAAAGCTCGCCAAGGCGGCGGCCGACGAGATGCAGGGACGGGGCGGAGGGCGGGGCGATTTCGCGCAGGGCGGCGGAGAAGGGCGTTCGAAGCTGGACGCACTGATAAAAAAGTTACCGGAGCTGCTCTAAGTCC
>JAYTIE010000031.1:0-2335 GCA_043732015.1 Elusimicrobiota bacterium
ATGGTACTGATCCCGCGATTCACCCAGAATGGCGCTGCCGCGGCGACGGTCATCGTTGAAACCATTCTCTTTGTCGCGCTGTCCATTTACATGCGAAAACAGATTTCCACGGTCGCGAAACAGATGTTCGGAAGCCCTCTGCTGGCGGCCGCGCTGGGCGCCTTTGCCGTTTATGCCACGGCGTCCTGGGGACTCCTCTCACAGATTGTCGCCGGAAACCTGGTGTTCCTGACCACCGTTTGGCTTCTCGGTTTCGTGGCGGCGCCGGAGCGCGCCGCCATCATGGCCTCCCTTTCTCCGTTCCTGAAGAAATCCAGCTAAAGGGATACCTCCACCTATATGAACTTCACCGAAAAATTGCGGGTCAAGCCATCCTTCCGCTTGAAGAAAGCCGATCCGGCCGCGACGCATGGGCAGGACAAGGGGAAATCCGAAGCGCGCCTCGAGCGCAACAACGCGCGTTTGTTCGAATATCAGCAACGGCTGTATGCAGAAAACAAGCGGTCCGTTCTAATCGTCCTCCAGGGCATGGACACGTCCGGCAAAGACGGCGTGATCCGCCACGTTATGCGCGGACTGAATCCGCAGGGCTGCATGGTGACCCCCTTCAAGGCGCCTTCCAGCGAAGAACTGGATCACGATTTTCTCTGGCGAATCCACAAAGCGGTTCCGGCGCGTGGGGACATCGGAATCTTCAACCGGTCCCATTACGAGGACGTGTTGATTTCCCGGGTGCGGGAACTCGTTCCGAAATCGGTCTGGAAGGCGCGCTACGACCAGATTAACGAGTTTGAAAAGATGCAGACCGAGAACGGCGTGACGATCTTGAAGTTCTTTCTTCACATCAGCCGCGAAGAACAGAAAGAGCGGCTCGAAGAGCGCCTCAAAGATCCGCTCAAGAATTGGAAGTTCAGCGTCAATGACCTCAAAGAACGCGCCTACTGGAACGACTACATGGACGCCTATGAAGACACCCTCAACAAGTGCTCAACCAAGCATGCGCCCTGGTTCATCATCCCGTCGGACAAGAAGTGGTTCCGGAACCTGGCCATCTCGGAAATCCTGAACGACACCTTTCACGCGATCAACCCACGCCTGCCGAAACCGGCCGAGGACCTGAAAAAGATCAAGATCGTTTGATGTAACCTTTGGGCGAATTCGGACGAATAGAAACGAGAGCTACCTGGAAATCGATGAACTTTTCTAGAAAACATCTGAAATGCCTGCTTCGCGCGTCGCTCGCGCTGATCTACGCGTCCTGGTCCGTCGTCCCCGCCTTCGCGTCCTTCAGCCACAGCCACGCCGGGGGAACAGCCGCTCACTTCCACGCCGATTCGGTCTGGGCGGCGTTCGCGCGCGCTCCGAAGCCGGAATCCTCACCGATCCGTTACGAGAAAAGCGCTTCGAAAGATTTCTATGCCGCCGGAGATCAGGACCACGCGGCGATCCTTGGCTTTTTGGGAAACACCCGTTCCGCGGCGCCGATCGAGCATCCGGCCTCGACCCGGGCCATCGTTGGGGAGGGTGGTCTTGCACGGCTCAGCCCGTCGTCCGATGCCCACGTCCACGAGCGCATCCAGCACAATTCGCCGATCATTGCCCACAACGCTTTCAGACCGTCCGTCGCCGACCTTCCGGCCCGGGCTATCCGATCCGCACACACGGAACCGACCCGACTCGTCTCCTCTCTATTCCTCCGCGGCCCGCCCTCCGAAATCGCCTAGTCTTCGCCAAGCCTCCCGGCCCGCTCAACCTTCCTCCGTCTTAAACAAAAGGATTTTTCACCCATGACCATTACGTCACGGGCGGTTCTTATAACCGCCGTCGTTTCATCTTGCCTCACGTCTATGGTTTCTGCTGAACCGTTCGATCCCGGCGCCGACACCTACATTGTCGAACGGCTCTACGGCCGCCGCGTCCCGGCCGCGCTTCGCGAAACACGGGACCTCCGCAAACAGCTCACGCTTCAGCCCAAGAATGAAGTCCTGGCCGCCCAGGTCGCCGCGAACTATCTGGCGCTGGCTCACGCCGAGGGAGATCCTCGGTATTCCGGCTATGCGCAGATGGCGTTGTCGCCGTGGTGGGCCGATGTGAACCCGCCGCGTCCAATCCTGCATCTTCGCGCCAGCATCAAACAGTACAACCATGACTTCGTCGGCTCGCGCGCCGATCTCGACCGCGCTCTGGCCCAGAGCCGGAGCGACGTTCAGGCGATGCTGACGAAAGCATTCGTACTTCAGGCGCAGGGGGACTACAGAGAAGCGGAACGCGCCTGCCCGACGCTGGGAATGGCGCCCAGCGCGTCGCTGGTCTGCCTCTCCAGCGTCCGCAGTTT
>JAYTIE010000032.1:0-41951 GCA_043732015.1 Elusimicrobiota bacterium
TCCCCGGCCCATGAGCGTTTTTGTCCACAACGAAAGCATCGAGCGCAAACCGATGGGCTCCGGCGTTGCCGGCTCTGGCGCCTCTGACCAGACCGCCGACGACATCATCGGCCTCATCGCCACCGCCATCGGCATCCCGAAGCCGTTTTTCAACGTCATGAGCGCCGGTTCCAGCTCGCGCGTCGGTGGGTTGGTCGGTGCTGAGCCGTTCGAAAAGGTCATCGAAGACCTGCAGGCGGACGTCGAGCACTTGCTGCTTGAGATTGCGGAGGAAGTGATTGAAGACGCAGGTCTGAGCTATGAGCCCGGCGACGTTGAATTCATCTTCCCGTCAGTCACCAAGGACACCACCACCGAGACCCTCAAGAACGTTGCGGCGGCTGAGACCATGGGCTGGTTTGATCACCAGATGGCGTCTGAGATGGCGGCAGCCGAGCTGAACGTTACGGGCTACGACTACAAAGAGGCCCAGGACGCGCGCAAGAAATACCAGGAAGAAAATCCGAACCCCGGCATGCTGCCGCCCAGCGGTCGGCTTGGCCCTGACGGAAATCCCTTGGATGCCGCCGAAGAAGATCCCAGCCCGAAGAAAGGCGACGGCAAGCGCCAGCTGAAAGCTGACATGGGGCGGCTCTAATGGCCACGCAGCAGCAAGTCATCGACAAACTCGAACCGCAAGCCATCAAGGCTATCGATCAGCTGCGCGACCGTGGAGCGATTGCGGTTTCGAAGCTCTGGGAAAATGAGAAGGCAAACTTGCGCCGGATCATCATGGAAGTTTATCAGCGTGATTTCCCCAGGGACAGCTGGACCATCGTCAGCGCCAAAGCGTCGCTGGATCGGATATCGCACGCGACGTCATTTTCCCTTTCAGCGTTTCTGCGTTCGATTACGCAGACCTCTGCGGATGTCTTTCGCGATCTTTATCGTCAATCTGCCCTCCGCTCTGCGTGGATCCTCGACCAGGTGACCCCAGACACCGTCAAGGTAAACCTCCCGCAGAGCGGCCTCTTTCGCGAGTCTTCGGTTGGCGTCACCTATCAGGGACCAAATGCTGACACGGCCTGGCGCGCGCGCATTTCGCAATGGACCGACGCCTATCACGCTTCCCTGATTCAGAACTTAAAACTTGGCGCGATGAATGAAAGCGCCATGAGCGATGCCATCGATGAGGTTGATGCCACGCGCGCCGGCACGCCGGCAATGGACCTGGGTTACGTGTTCGACCGCATTTTCATGTACCAGGCCCAGAGCGTGATTGTCGGCGGGCAAGTGGATGTCGCCAAGGCCAACCGCGCGCTCGGCGTCAAAGAAATTTGGCAGACCCGCTACAACGCTCGCGTCTGTGAGATTTGTGACGAGCAGGCCGGCAAGACCCCAGAAGAGGCCACCGAAGAAATGCCTCCGCATCCGAATTGCGAGTGCTACTGGCGGCTCGTCCCGGCATCGTTTGCCGACCTTCTGACTTCCGACCAATTTGGCGATCACGAGCTGGCGCGCCGCATCGATGCTGCGCAGCTGCCTTACTCCGGCATGTACGTTCGTGACGGCGAAGGCGGAGTGGCCGCGATGACGACCATAACTTTTCAAAAGTGGCTCGACGGGAGATCTCTCGCCGTGACCGGAAAATAGGAGGCCGAACTGTGCCCCAGACGGTTGCTGAAGAACTGGCAGGAAAATCTGAAGCGCTCTATTTGAAGCTCGGGTCAAACCTTGCGCTATCGAACCTGTTGCTTGGGTTCCTTGGTCGCATCTCCGTCGACGCCATCAAGCGCGGGAAGCCGATCGAGGGAATTGAGTTCGGCCCGATCAACGGCTCTGTGGGCAACTTTTCTTTCCGCGTCATTTATCGCTCCATCGCCATCGGCGGCGCGTCGTTGACGTTGCCGGACTCTGACCTGAAACGCTACGTAGCCGGGCGCGCCGCGAAGATGGCGACCGTTCTTGACCGCAACCCGCGCGTGGTGCGCGGATTCACGGCGCTGATCGAAGCCATCGACAATTACTGCAAGGGAAAAGGAAAGCCATTCTCGAAGTATGAAATTGAAAAAGCGTTCGTGACGCCGGAAGACCTTTTCGTCATCCGCCAGAAGAAGGAAGGTGGACGGTGGGCACTTTGAAAGGTCGCATCTTCACCGGATTCCGGGACGCGGTTGCCAAGGGCAACGCCGTTCTTGAGTGGTCCATTCAGGGCGGCGCCATCGCGAAGCTCTGGACGACGGGCTCAATGAAGGCTGTCCCGATGAAAACCGTTGCGCATCCTGATGACATGGTGCTGATGGCCAGCGCGATTGATGCCAGCCTTTCCGGTCGCCACGCCAGTGTTCGGGTGGACATCAAGAACGGCAGAATTGACGACATCGTTTTTACCGAGAAGGCTGATCTCGGAAGTGACGTCATGCGCGAACCAAGGAGACCAAGATGAAAACTATGCTCGCAGCCCTGGCCAAGGATTTGGCGGCCGCAAAGAAGAAGCGCGAGGCCATCGCCGCCAACATGATGGCCCAGCTGCTGCGCCCCGACCAGACAAAGATTCGCTGCTCTGCGCGCGTGATTGAGTCCGTCATGCCGACGTCGGCTGCTCCGGCGGACGCCGGGCGCCAGCCCGCAGATTTCCGCGTCGTGCTTATCACCGAAGGCATGGGCAACTCGGCCGACAAGCATTACTACGGCCCGGAGGCCATCGATTCAGTTCCCTCAGCTTTTGAAGGGCGTCCGTGCTTTCTTGACCATCCCAGCAATTTTGAAGACAAGGATATTCCGGAGCGTCGCGTGGAAGCGAAGTGCGGATACTTCCGAAACGTACAGGTGCAGATGATCGAAGGTGAGCGCGCCGGGGTGGCAGAACTTGTCCTGGATACCTCGGAATCCGGCTACACCGCTCGCGCAAAACTGCAGACAGCTTTGCGGTATCGCCAGGAGTTTCCTGGTTTCGATTCTGAGTACGTCGGCCTCTCCATCAACGCCAGTGGCGCCTGGGAGCGGCGGAAGGTTGATCTTGACGGAAAGCAGGTTGAGGTGAAGTACGTCACGAAATTTACGCGAGGAGGATCATGCGACATCGTCACTGATCCTGCGCGCGGCGGACGAGTTTTAGCAGCGCTGGTGGAAAGTGCCGCCGGTGCCATTCGAAGAAAGGAGGGTGCGCCCATGATGGAGAAGTTGAAGAAAATGCTAGAAGCGGCACGCGCGTCCCTGAAGGAAGCGATGACAGAAACCGATCCGGAGAAGGCCAAAGCAAAGATTGCCTTGGCGGATCAGTCGATGGAATCATTCGTCCAGGAGGCCAGCGCTGGAGCCGATACCGCAGCTGAAGAGGCTGCGAAAGCTGCCAAAGCGAAAGAAGATGACGCTGAAGAAGCTGCGAAAGCGGCGGCTGCAGCTGATGCCAAGAAGGCAGACAAGAAGGACGAAGACGAAGATGATGCCGTTGAATCGCGCAAGCTCGCGATCAAAGGTCTCCTCATCGAGGCCGGACTTCATGACGATGCCGACGTGGCCAAAGCAGTCGAGGCGCTTCCCCTCAAGGAAGCGAAGTCTCAAATCGAGTTCCTGAAGAAATTCAGCGAATCTCGGGTCCGAAAGGCGGTGAAAACCATGCAGGTTCCCGCAGCTCACTTCTCGAAGCTGAGCGAGTCGGAACGCAAAGAAGCCAGCGCGGTGAACAACAACAAGTTCGCCGGCTGCAACCGATAAGGAGGAAATGACATGGCAACCACGCCACAGAACACGCAGGTCCGGGCCAAGGGAGACTCTCTTCCGTACCCGATTCTCACCGACGGAAACGGCGACGTAAACGCCGGCGACATGGTCTATTGGGTGTCCGGCTCGGCGGCTATCAAAGCCGTCGGATCTGACGCCAACGCCGCGTTCTTCGCGGGCATCGCGAAGGACACGTCGTATCTCAACATCACCGGGACGAAGAAATATCTCCCTCAGGTCGAAGTCCTGAGCGGCGGAATCTTCGCTCTCAAAACCACGGCAGCGGAAACCTACAACCACGGCACAGTGCTTTATGCTGGCGCCGATGCGCAGACGGTCACCACAGTCGTTGGTTCCAACATCATCGGATACGTTTGGTTTCGTCCTGGGCAGACCACTGTCACGGGCGCGGCGGGCGTCACCATCGATGTGCTGATCGCGCCGAAGTATCCGGCCGTCGGCGTCAACTAAGGAGGCCGATCAATGGCTAAGTTCAAAATCAGACAGCCCTCGGATGAGGGGACCATCGCGGCCTCCGACCATCCGATGCTGGAAGCAAACCGGGAGATCCGCGAGGGGCTTCAGGAGCGCAGCATGGAATCCATGCTCGAATCCTGCCGCAGCTCGTTCGGCGTCGACCTGTCCAAAGAATCCGACTTCAACTTCAAGAGCCCGTTCTTCTCGTGGAAAGCCTTCCGCGAAGGCGCTTATGAAGTTGCCAGAGAGCGGATGCAGGAAGCGAACGCGGAAAACACGTTCGGCCAGCTGCTGCGCGGCGGCTTCAACATGCTCGCGAACAACTGGTACAACCTCGTCCAGACCAACCATGAACTCATCGGTGCGACGACCTACTCGACGCACGCGCTTGAGCTCCACGCCCCCATGGGCCGTGGCAGCGTCCCGCGCCGTGTCGTCAAGGGTGGGAAGTTCCCGGAGATGGGTCTCTCTGGAAAAGACATCCAGATCGTCAACGAAAAGTTCGGTTCGATCACCACGATCGAGCGCGAGCTGGTTGACGACGACCAGACCGGCCAGATCATGTCGCGCGTCCAGGACGCGGGCATGAACATGCGGATCCTCGAAGATGCCTGGTTCTTCCAGCGCTTCATCGGAACCGCTGGATCGTTCGCTGGTGACGTGATCCCCGCCTCTCAGACGTACCCGAGCGGCCCCTTCACCGTGGCCCAGACGAACCGTCCCGCGTCCTACGCGGCGTTCGGTTCCGATGCTGTTCAAGCGGGTGATATCGCCCTCATGAACATGCTCGACCCGCAGGGGAACAAGCTCCTCGTCAACCCCAACACGCTGTTGGTCGGAACGAAGAACAAGTTCACCGCTGCAGCCTTGCTGCAGTCCACCTCCTACGCATCGACCACGGCTCACCTGGTCGGCGGAACGGGCGGCGCGAACAGCGGCATCGGCACCACGTTCGCGAAGAACGTGCTGGAAGGTCTCTACACGCTCGTCGTTTCTCGCTTCATGCCTTCCAAGGCGTGGGCGATCGGCGAAGCCGGAAAGGGAATCGTGTTCCAGCGTCGCGATGCGACGGAGATGACGCAGGAGACCGTGATGGGCGGCGCTGCGTTCTCGAACGATGAGTATCGCTTCAAGTCTCGCGCCCGTTGGGAGCCGGATTGGATCGATCCTCTGTTCTGGTATCTCGGCAACGACGGAACTGTCTAAACAGAATCGAAAAAGAAAAAGCGCGAGCCGCAACCTCACAAGGGACGGCCAGCGCCTTTTTCAAAAGGAAAACATCATGAAGAAACTTTCACAGATTTTCTTAACGGTCGCCCTCGCGGCGGCCGCGCTTCTCATCCGGCCTCAGCATGCGGCGGCTTGGCCTCTCGGAAACATCGACGACCCGACCTACGGCTACAACGTGTCGTCAGGAAGTGCGCTGAATCTTTCGGGGACATCTCCGGGATCCGCGACAACCGTCGCGATTGCTACTGCGCCGGTCAACCTGTTCCACAACCTGGAGATCGTCGCAACCCTTCAGGGGCACACCGGCGGAACGATGGATTGTTACATCCAGACCAGCCCCGACGGCGGAACCACCTGGGTCGATTACGTCCACTTCCCGCAGTTCGCTGCTGCCGCCGCCGCCATCACTTACCACGTGACCGTCGCCCGCGAAGCGGGCCAGACCGCGAATCCCGTTGTCGTGGGCACAGGCTTCACGCCCGCGCTAGCCGCCAACGCCATCGTCGGCGGTAGCTTTGGGAATCAGATCCGCGTCGTCATCAAGTCCGGAGCCGGAACCTCGCTCGGCGCAGCTCAGACCATCAAGGTTTACGCAGGAATTTAAAGGAGGGCAACCATGTCAGGAACCCAGAAACCAGCGGCCGCAGAAGCCAAAGGGCGCGCGCCGATCGATAAAGAAACGCTCAGCGACATCCAGACAGATCAGGAACTCGCCCAGCAGAAGGCCAAGATCGAGGCGCGTCGCAAGCGCACCTTCAGCAAGGTCGCGACATTGCTCGGCCAGGAAGAGTATATCTACAACTGGACGCACCCCTGCCTGTTCATGGATGCGCGCGGCACTCAGACCGAGGTCAGCGAGTTTTATCCGAAGCTGAACGTGGCCATCGACAAGTTCTACCACGTCGACGATCACGAGAGGGCGCTCACGGATTTCAAACGAGAAGCCTTGAAGGCCGTCGGCATCAAGTACGCCTATCTCACCCCGGAGATCGATCTGGCGGACATCGCCGACGACCTGGGCATCAAAATCAAGGCTGAATAATGAGCGACATCCCCACCCTCATTTCGCGCGCGCGCATCATCGCCGACGACACATCGACGTCAAACCGCATCGTTGACGAACGGCTTTCGCCGCCGCCGGATGGGAACCGGAAGGTGTTCCGGCTGGCAAACCGGAATGTGGTGACTGGCAGCGTGTACCTGACGATCGGCTCCTCGGACCGTTCAAACACGGGATTCACGGTCGATCTGGTCAACGGATTCGTGACATTCACGACCGCGCCCCAAGCGAACCAGGATCCGTTCGATGCCGAGTATTATCTGCAGTGGTTCACGGATGCTGAATACACGGAATTCCTAAATGAGGCGGCGTCGATCCTTTCGGTCGCAACCGCCGACCTCGTGAACAACGGCCTCGTCGCGGCGCTGCTTCAGCTGAGCCTGTTCTTCTTCTACAACCGCCGCGCGACTCAGTACGCGAACAAGTACAGCTCAAGCGGCGGCCAGGCGGGCCAGCAGGTGGAAAGCGTCACCAGCAACTTCCGCGCGTTGGCGAAAATTGCCTATGCCAACGGCATGGCTCTCCGCGACGACTTCTACGCGAAGCAGGGCCAGCAGAAAAATCCGGCGAGCGCCGTCATCGGCTACGGGTTCGACCTGTTCACGCCGCCCCGCTGATATGTCCGGGCGCATTTCCTTCAAGATCGACCTGATCAACGAGCGGCCGGAGCTCCTGCCGGAGCTGTCCGGACGGTTGAAGGATCTGCGCCCGGCCTTTGACGCAATCGAGCGGGGATGGGCACGCGACAACCAAGACAAATTCAACGCCTCAAAGGGCGCGGAAGCCTCCGGAGCCGAAGTTGACCCAGAGGTCATCTGGAAAAGATTGACGCCAGGCTACATGATCGCGAAAAGGAAAGCCGGATTCGCCGACCAGATCATGGTGCGCACGGGCGCGACCGCCGCCGCATTGAGCAACCCGGAAGGCTTCTTCCGGGAGAACGCGATGCTTGAGGCGGCATTCGGCACGCCCATGGATCCTGAAGTGCTCGCGCGCATCGGCTACAATTGGCTTAAGCGGCAGGTGATTTTCCTCAGCGTCGACGACCAGCGCATGATCGACAAGAAAATCAACGACTACCTTTCCCTTGGCGAGAATTTTGAAGAAATTCTTTTCGCCAAGGGAATGGCGAACGTTCAAAAGAGAAATCAATCCGCTCAGATGGACATTGATTTCGGGGACACGGTGGGCTGATGCGTACCATCGAAACCGCCAACCTCATCGTCAACAATGAGTTTGATGTCCGTGGACAGGCGCTCCTCGGCCTCATCAAAGCCTACATCCCCGGCATTCGAGGTCGCTACTACGGGTTCAAACCGCTGGGCGCCAACGACATCACCTTCCCGGCCATCTTCCTGGAGCCGTCGGGCCAAACCTTCCAGATGATCACGCTGGCGAAATACGAGATCAAGATCACCTTTGACCTCTTCTTTTTCGTCGTGGAAAATGATCCGGCCGACTGCGCCACGCTCGCGACGTCGCTTGCGGAATCCCTGCTCAAGCTGCTTTCAAACAACGCCACGAACGACTTGGGATTGGCCAATCCGCCGTCGAATCGGTTCAAGGCTTACCCGCCTTACTGGAACAGCAGCGAGATCGTGGGCGATGTATCAATTTCAAATGCATTTCAGAACGCGAATCCCAATGGACCGAAGCTCATGCGAGCTGGTCGGATGCGGTTCGTCATCGAAGACCAGATCATCAAATAGGAGGCTCTCATGGACGTTGGACAACTTCGCGCCGCAGGCTTAGCTAAGGAAACGACAGTCGGAACGCTCGTCACACCGCCGACGCGGTTCTTGCCGCTCATCCTTCCTGAATCATTCTTCCCATCAATCGCCCTTCTCGAGGACAACGGCATCCGCGCCATCCCCGACATGGTCTACAAAGCCGACCAAGGTCCGGGATCTGTTCACGGGATGAAGGCGAAAATCCGGCTGGAGCCGGAGAACTGCTGCGAGATCTTCATGGGCACCATGGGCGTCGACACCACCACCGGATCGGCTCCCAACGGCTACACGCACACTTTCACCCGCATCGCCAACGCCCAGCTCCCCAGCTATTCCTGGTGGGTGGACAAGGGCCAGAAGTTCCCGCAGTTCACCGGCTGCATGGTGAACAAGCTGGACCTCACAGCCAAGGCGGGCGCTTACATCGAGCTCGACTCCGACTGGACGGGCCTCAAGTACGATGACACCGGTACGTCGAAGTCGCCCAGCTATTCCGCGCTCTCGCCTCTCAAGTGGAACCAGATGGTGGTGACCGTCGACGGAAGCGGAAGCCTCAACTACGACAACGTGAAGATCAGCTTCGACAACATGGTCGAAGCCGTTCCCGGCCTCAACAGCTCGATCTACCCGGCGAAGATCTACAGCAAGGGATTCGCCGTCAGCGTCAGCATGGACTTCTTCGTTGAGGACGCGGTTCAGTACGCGAAGTTCCTTGCCGGAACCAGCGCGTCCCTGAACTTCGTAATCACCAGCACGCAGGACATCGCGGGCGCCACCGGCGGCACCAAGCACACCATCACCATCGACATCCCGACCGCGAAGTACACAGCGGCCCCGTACCCGATCGTTCAGGGCATCCTGAAGGTCAACTTCGCGGCCAAGGCAATCTACACCGTCGCCAGCACGAAGACGGCCTCAATCGCGGTCAAGAACTCAATCAGCACCTCGTTCTAAACTCAACCCAAAAAGGAGAGATCAATGGAATTGCTCGCAAAGAAAGCAGAGACGAAGACGGCGGTCATCGGCGGCATCACGTTCGAATTTCGCACAAAGGTGACCTCCGGCGATCGGTTCGAAATCAACACCGGTGGCGCCTTGACGAAGGACGGCATCGTCAGCTTCAACCCGCTGGAGCTGTACCGGGTTGTCTGCCGGCTGTTCGTGGTGGGATGGGAAGGCGTCACCGAAGGCGGAAAGCCGGTTCTTTATTCCTTCGAAACCCTGACCACGCGGCTGCCAGAGCTCCCCGGCCAGGACATCATCATCCAGCTGGGAACGAAGATCGCCGAGGAAACCGGGATCTTCAAAGCGTCGGTAGCGGAGGCGGACCTAAAAAACGGCTGACGCGGGCGGCGAAGTGGCTGGCACTTTTCGGGTCTTTCGAGTGCCAGTCGATCAGCTGTCCGCCGGACAAAAGCCGAGACTGTCCGGAATGCGAGCGACCCGCGCTTCGATCTGACGTGAACGAGATCCTGACGCTTCGGTTCAGGATGAAGGCTTACGGCGCGCTGCCGAGGCCCGGGGGCTTGCTGGATCAAGATGAGAGCATGATGGCGCTGCTGGACACGGTCGAAGGGGTTTTCCTGGAGGCTGAGAAAAAGAAGCAGGCGAATCGGGCCGGTGAGGCCCAGAGAGAAGAGATGCTGAGGAGGCTTTGATGGAAACAGCGCAAAACATCCGGCTGACGACGATGGGCGGCCCCGAAGCGGCGGCGGCCATCGACGGCGTTTCCAATGCCATGCGTGGCGTCCAGGAGGCCCACAACGGCCTCGAGGAGCGCTTCAGCCACAAGTTTTCCCACATCGGCCTGATGCTGTTCGCGGGCGAGGCGCTGCGCGCTACCGGCCTTGGCCAGGAGACCAGGCAGATCATCGGCGTCCTGAATATGTCGATCATGGCGCTCGGTTCCACGCTGGGTGCCGCCGCGGGACCCCTGATGCTCGTGGGTACCGGCTTCGCCGCGCTCGTCGGTATCCTTTCCCACGTCCACGAGCACGCGAAATCTCAAGCGGAAGAGATCGAGAAGATCACCGAGGCCCATAAAAAAGAATACGAAGGAACCCAGAAGATCATCGAGTCGATCGATGGCTACATCGCGGAGACGGGGCGCGTTCCGGGCTACCTGCAGCGGTGGCGGGAATCCGAAGAGATTCTCGGGCAGGCGCAGATCAAACGCCTCGAGGTGACGGAACGGGCGGAGCTGGCGGCCTCGATCCGGATGATGAACGAGAGCCGGGAGAGAAGCGAATCTCTACGCGAACAAATCAGCGATCAGCAGATTCTCGTCTCTTCTCTCGAGAAGCAGCATGTTTCGCAGGAAGTCCTCATCGCCCAGGGCGCGCAGCTGAAGGTCATCCGCGACGAATACGACAAGCAGTCGTTCGCCACCATCCAGAACAAGGCCCACGTCGACCAGCTCATCGCGTCCCTGAAAATGCTCGGAACCTATGGAACCGACGACCTCGGAAAACTGACGAAGGCGCACAAGGATGCCGCGGACGCGGCGAAGAAACATGCGAAGGAAGAGGAAGACGCCAATAAGAAAATACTCAAAGACCTGAACGATCAGGCGATGGCGAGCTACGAGACCTTCGAAAAAGAGCAGAAGGCAGCGAAGCAAATGTATGCGCAGTTCGAGACCAGCGCAAAAGAAGCCTTCAATAAAATCAACACGGAACAGTCGCAGGCGTTCGCGAAGGCGATCGTTGAGGGTAAGAGCTTCGCGAAAGAAACGGCGCACCTCTGGAGAGGCCTGGCCGAGCAGGTGATCGCTCAGATCGAGGCGATGATCGCCAAGCTGTTGATCCTTTATGCCCTGGAGCAGGCCACGGGAATGGGCGGCGCGGCGGCTATGGGCAGCCCGGCGGGCAGAATACTCGGTTTCGCTGCCGCTGGGGGCGCCGACATGATGGTCGATAAACCGACCCTGTTTCTCACCGGTGAAGGCGGCCAGCCCGAACACGTCCAGGTCACCCCGCTATCCCAGATGGGACGCGGATCGGGTGGTGGTGGTTCTGGTGGCGTCACCCTCTACATGCAGAACACCTTCCACGGCATCACCGATCCCAACGCGATCGCTGACACCATCGGCCGGAAGATCGTCGAGAGAATCAACAGCCGCGGTGACGTCGGCTTCTCGAGGACCTGATGGCCTGGACAAATTTCAAACTCGGACGCCCCGGATTCGAATACACCTTCGAAGTCCCTCCGCAGTCGATGTCGATCGACGACGGTGGGATTGCGGTCCGTCAGCGGAACTTGGCCGGCGGAATGCTGAAGGCGATGGTCAGCCCCCACGTCCCCACGATCAAGATCAACTCCACGTCGCTTTCTCTACTTCAGCGCAACCAGTTCTCGTCCCTGGCGTCGATCGAGGACAGCTTCCTTTCTTTTCAGTGCCGCAACGACTTCAAGGTGATCTCTCAGCGCCTGAAGCCGACCGCGACCACGTTCCAGATCCAGCTCCCGCCCAGCAGCATCACGCGCCTCTCAACCGCGCTCGTTGCCGGCGGCTTCAGCAGTTCCATTACCATCACCGGCATCTTCCTGGCCAAGGATGAGACCGGGGCCAATCTTTACACCGGGGGAAGCTACGCCGACGCCACGCGCATCATCACGCCCGGCACCCCCCTCGCCGCTGACACCGACGTCTTCGTCAGCTACACCTACCTGGGATGGCTCGTGGACATGCAAACGTTCTCCCACAACGCTCAGGGCGGATGGCTCGACCGCTTCACTTATGACACGCAGCTGGTGGGCGCGTGACGACTCCGCTCGCGCAGCTTCAGGCGATGGAGCTGGCGTCGGCGGCGAACATCCCCGTTCGCACGCGGCTGGTCCTCGGGAATTACTGCCGCCTCGGCACGGCCACAGCCTCGTCCAATTCCACCGGCTTCCCGCCTTCAGGCGCTATCGACGGAAACCGCACCGAGCTCTACAATACCCTCAACGGAAATCTTCCGCCCTGGCGTTCAAACGTTGCACCCACCGGCGGCTCGCCGCAATATGTCCAGATCGACCTCGGTGCGGCCACCAAAGCCAATTTCATGAAGATTTATTTCGAGGTGGCGAAGCGTCCCCTGACTTGGATGGTGAGCGTTTCTTCGAACGGGTCGACGTGGACGGACATCGGGGCGACCTCGGATATCGCCGCGGTCTACACGACAACCGTTCCCTCCTACACCATCCCCGACGCCCACAACGAGGTGATCCAGTTCAGGTTCGCCGACGACAGCAGCTACCTGACCTTCCGCTATATCAAGCTCACCGTCTTCCGTATGGTCACTCCGGCCGACCTCGCGAACTGCGTGGAATTGGAGTGCTACCGCAAGCTCGACATCTCCGACCGCGTTGACGGATTCACGGTGCAGCGCGACCTGGACTACAAGCTCCAGAACCTTCTGGCCTCGACAGCGACCATCACGGCCTCGAATAGCGACAAGTTCTTTTCCTTCGAGTATGTTCCGCGAACGGTGGAGACGAACTTCATCAACTCCGAGCTGAACCCCGGAATCGGCGTCGAGATTTTGGCCGGCAACAATGCGGCCATCCTCACGGAAACGGTCACCGCAGGATCATCGAATCCCACGATCTACGACCCCGCCACCGGAAACCTCCCGCAGGCCGCGACCCCGGCATGGACTCGCTCGAACTCTGGCGTCACCGTCAACACCGAGACGGCCTCCGGCGGAAAGCTGACCATCGACACAACCAACAGCTCGGGAATCCATGAGCTGTCTTACCTGCGAACCTTTACCGCGCCGACGACCGGCGATTATCTTCAGATCACGTTCACGGCCTCAACCTTCGGGACCAACGCCTCGAACAACGGCTTTCGCCTCGAGATTGCCAACGGGGTGCAGAACAGGTTCGGATTCCTTCTGCACAGCAACGGCATTTATCTGGCGGGAACGACGACCCAGCTCTACGCGATGGACTGCCAGGGCTCGCACGTCTTCAAGATCGTCATCACCTCGTCAACCACCGTGGACGTTTACGTCGACGGTGTGGTTCGCATCACCGGCCAGGGGCCGTCGTTCACGCTGGGCGCTGCCGCCGGCTACGTCTTTTTCGCTGGACGAGGCACCCAGAACAGCCAGATCACCGAGGTCCGCTACTCCGACCCGATCGTGGTTCCCCCCGTGACAGTGGCTCATCCCTACGACGACGGAATCGTGCGACTCTTCACCGGCAACATGGACCGGCTCACCGTCAACCCCGGAGCCCGCTCCGCCACCCTGGAATTCCGCGACGCTTTCCGCGACCTGATCCGGAAGATTTTTTCAGCTGGCCTCCTCACCGCCACCGACATCGGCAACATTCAGAAATATATTTTCAACGTCGCCAACGTCTCGAACTACGAGATGGTCGTCGACCCGACCGCGATCATCCTCGACTATTTCTACACCACCGAAGAAGACCTGCTGACGACCCTCCGCGCCCTCGTGACGGCTGTCGGCGACGGCACGATGTACTTTGACGAGTACAACAACGGCGTGGCCCGTATGTTCATGGGCGTCACGCTGCAGAAAATCATCTCTTCGACGGCGGAATTTGTGGCGGGCATCGCCACGTTCCAGAACGTCACGAACTGGTCGGACGAAATCCAGCGGAAGTGGTTCTTGATCGACGACTTCGCGGACGGGAATTTCACGTCCAATCCCGTGTGGACGCCGCTCGTGACCGACAATGCGTCGACGTGGAACATCGCGAGCGGAACGCTACATCTCCTGCTTCCGAATCCGGGCGGAAGCGCGCCTATCGACGCGAACGGCGCCATCGCCACCCCATTCTCTCAGGTTGTCGGCACGTGGAAAGCAACCGTCACATTCGCCCCCGCCGGCAATTCTGGGGGCGGAGGTGAAGTAGCGGATTTCTATTTCATGGCGGGAGGATATTCTGACCCCGGGGGAATCGGAAGCAAGTTCACGAACGGGTATTTCGTAAGGCTCGATCGTCCCAGCGGAAACGTTGGTCTCTATGCGCAATCCAGCGCCTTCGCCTCCCCATCGGCGCTCGCGCTCTCCGCCACCACAGGCCACGATTTCGGAAGCTCCTCTCACACGATCGCCATCGAGCGAGACGCCGATGGGACCGTGCGGGTTTACTATGACGGAACGCTCGAGGTCACGCACCTCGACAACACCTACACTTCTTCCTCATACCTCGGTTTTCATCTCTATGGAAATTACCTGCCCTCCGAGCTGAATGTCGACGACATCTATTTTTCGCACGCCACCAACGCCGCCACTTCGTCCACATCGACCGCGCAAGCAATCTACGAGTCAGACAAGATCGACCAGGGACTCTATATCACGACGGAAGGCATCCTGAATGCGACCACGGTCACGCCGTCAGGGACGTCGTTGAGTTTCTTTACCGCGACAAGTGCGGACGGAACGACGTGGGCCTCCTATGTGGCGGCCACGCTCGGCAGCGCCATCGCTTCAACTCCTCAGCGATACATCAAGGTCAAGGTCGTCTTCAACGTCCCCCAGGACAGTGCGGGGAACAACGCGAACGTGAACACGGGCATCGTCTACGACATCACGGTGAACTGGAACGCCTCCGCCGGTTCTTCGAAATATCCCGGCTCCGCATCCCGCACCTTCCGCTGGGACGGCATGGTCATGGAGATCCAGCAGGAGCTGACGGACGTCGTCGGGGGGAATGTGACCCTCGCCAACGACGTCACGGCGAAATCCAATCCGCAGGTCCTTCAGGGAAACAATACCGACATCGTCTGGTCGGCAACGACGCAGGTCCCGCTCGTGGCGATATCCGCGAGCGCGCCCCTGGCGGTCAATGCCGGGGACACGCTGGTCTTCCGCCCGATCCTGTCCTCAGCGATGGACGTCAGCCTCATGAGCGGAGTTAATCCTGCTGCGGCCGCCATCACCTACGCGAGCGGCGCGGCCGGCACCTCGCAGTTCACGACGATCCACCCGACCCGCCCCGTGCTCTCGATCGCGATCTCCGCCACGGGAACGATCACGCTCCTGAACCTCATCGGGAAAACGTTCGCGACCAGCCCATACGGGATCGCGCAGGAATCAAAGGATTCGACCTCGATCTCGAATTACGGCATCGCCCAGCGCGGCGTGGATTCGCCTTGGATCCAGCAGAACTCCATCGCCAAGAGCATCGCCGATCGCGTGATTTCGCTGTTCAAGGACCCACTGTACCAGCTCTCGAACTGCGTGCTGAAGTTCACGCCCTCGGTTTCTCCTCGGCAGCGGGTGACGATCGTCGATGAAAACACGGCGATCTCCCGGGACTTCCTGATAGCGGGCGTCACGCACAGCTACAGAGTAAACGAGAGCGGGGCCGATTCTTCAACGGTCTTGAGGCTGTTCCGCATATGACGGCTCAACAGGCATTTCTTTCTCTGGTCGGAACATCCGCGAAAAAGATGGAAGCGGCCGTCGGCATTCCCGCCGAGTACGCCATCACGCAAGCGGCCCACGAGTCGCGCTATGGGTGCTCGCGGTTGACGACGGCTGCAAACAACTTCTTCGGAATCAAGGATGTGGTGCGGGCCACAGTTCCACGAACGGCCGTGGAGTTTGAAACGCGCGAATTCCTGGGCGGCCAGTGGATCAGCGTCAAGGCGACATTCGCAAAGTATCGCACCGTCGACGATTGCTTTCTGGACTGGGGGAACTACATCGTGCGCCGCTACCCCTTGGCGTTCGCGGCCGCGAAGAGGCGGGACCGGGCAGGGTTCTTCAACGAACTTCAGAAAGGCGGCTACGCGACCGACCCGCGCTACGCCAGCCTGCTCGGATCGGTTTACATTGATCTTTATGGTGGCGTGGCATGATTTCACTTGAGAACGGAACCGCACTCGCTCTTGCCGTAGCCGTCATCGGGGCTGCGGTGGGGTACGGGAAATTACAGGGCCTTATCGAAAGCCTTTCTGCCAGGGTGAAACTTGCCGAGGATTGGAAAGACGTCCACGAGAAAGACGCGACCACCCAACGTGCCGCCTACGAGGTCCGCCTGACCGCCTTTGATGTCCGCCTCGGTCGGGGGGAAGAAAAGTTCGAACAGATATCCCGCGACATCACGGATATCAAAGTAGACCTCCGAACGCTCCTCACACGCCGACGCGGGGACCGTGGCCGCGAATCGCAATGACTTTGACGCCTTCCCTGTCTGCGACCTCTGCGGGGCGACGATGGTCTATTGCATGACGGTGGGGTTTAGCGGGTGGGCGTGTGCGTGTTCTGAGAATGCGCGACCGATGGAATAAAAGGAGAAAAACTTATGCCGATCCCGTCCCTGATTCTGGCCTCAACTTCAACCATCGTCAACCCGCAGTTGACGCAGAGCATCCACGACCTCGTCTCATCCCTGGCGCAACTGGCGGTTCTCGCGGTCTCAACAGGCATCGGCTGGCTCATCAAGCTGGCGATCTCGCGTCTGAAATACGACTGGGAGAAGAAGCTGGCGACGCGCGTCGTGGCCTACGCGGAGATGAAGATCGAAGGCGGGCCGGAGAAACGCGCGTTCGTGGCCCAAAAACTCCACGAGAAATTCCCGCGCCTATCGGCGGAAGAGATCGACCACATGCTGGAAGAGGCGGTGCTGACCATCAAGAGTGTGGAGTCGCCTACGAAGGTTGAGGTTGCCGCTGCGCCGACGCCGCCTGTCGCTTAACAATGAAAAGGGCAGGCCCAAGTGGGCCTGCCCTTTTGCATCTGCGAGTTGCTGCTGGCGGTCAGAATCCGTCCTTGCCATTTTCTCCGGCCGCGACGTCAACGTCCTGGTAGTTGGCCTTCACCTGTCCCTCGACAACGGACTTGTGGAACTGCTTGGCCGCCGCATACAGATCCGGCGACGCCACGAACCCGTTCAGCTCGAACTTCCAGCCGAACCACGTCCCCTTGTCGTTGCTTTCCGGCACGGTCGTGACCTTGACCAGGTTTGCGAAGGTGGCCGGGGTGATCAGCTTGCCGCCCAGGTCCATCTTGACCGAGGCCAGCGCCGTCATCAGCGCGCGCGACTTCTTGATCTGCGTCGACCCAAGCGAGATGAGCGCCTGACGCCAGACTCCGGTCTTGTTGTCGATGATCATGACGTAGTGGTTGCGCGCGTCAGCGATGCGATCCGTCTCGTCCGGATCAACTTCACCGCCCTTCTTCTCCGGCATGTAGAGCCTGCCCTTGTGCTCAACGATGGCGCCACCGGCGCGCTGCTTGGCGACGTCTTCAGGAAGCATTTCGCCTTTGAACCCGGTCTCCGACCAGTGAAGGAACGTCCGGCGGTAAGCGCAAGGGATGATCGTCAGGCCCGTCTTCCCGTCAACCAGCTGCCCGCTGATGTTTTCGAAGAACATGCCGGCCTTGGCGCCTTCGATGACTGCGCCTGAGCTCTCATCGACCTGCGGCGATGTTTTCTGGAGGACGTTCAGGAACGGGATCGCAAAGCTCTCAACGCTCGCGCCCTCCATTCCCGCTCCAGCGTCGGCCGCAAACATGGCCGTCGTTGCCGGAAGTGCCGCTGCGCCTTTGGTTGCCAGCTCGGTGCTGGGCTTTTCTTTGTTGTTCTTCTTCATTTCATTTCTCCTTTTTATTTCTTGATCTTGACTTTGCTGTACGGGTGAATCGAAAACAGGTCGAACGGAAGCGCGGTGCCTTTGGCCAGCTCCTCTTTCACGAACGCCTTGAGGGTGGAGGTGTGCACGCTTTCAGCAACCTCTGGCACCAACGACATGCCCTTCTTTTTTGCCGTGGCTTCGATGTTGCCGGCAAGCTTGAGTGCGGCCTCGCGGTCCTCACGATTGAACGCGACCTTGACGAGCGTCTTGATGAGACCGCCGAACTTATTTTCGTCAAGCCATTTCATCGCGGCGCTGTTGTTTTCCTTGGTGATGCCGCAGGACACCTCGTCCACCAACTCGATCTGCCGCCCGTCCTTCATGCGGAATGAAGTCAACTCGACCTCGCGCATGAGCTCCGGCAGGTCTTCCTGCTCCAGGCGCGTCTGCGCCTTCTCCGCCGCTTCAAGCCTCGCGGTCAAGTCGGCCACCTCAGCTTGCGTAGCCAACAACAGTTCCGCGAGCTCCATGATGCGTTCTAGTTCTCCTTTTTCTTTTTTCAGCACGTTGCCTCCTTTTATAACTGAATCTCGACGGGCTCGTACGTCTTTGCGCGCTTGTCCCAGCGCAAGATGCGCAACAGGCCGTCCAGCTTCTGCGTTGCGATGATGGTGACGATGGCGGTTATGACCGGGTCTCCCGTGGCCAGCAGCCAGTCGTCTTTGGTGATGTCCTCCATCCCCTTGAGAAGGATCTTGTGCACGTCCTTGGCCGCCATGCGGCCCGCTTCCGGCGGCAGCAAAACTTCAACGTGGCCGAACATCTTGGCCGGGTCGAGGTTGACGGTCGGCACCCAGCTTTGGATGTCCTGGTCGTAACGACTTGGCACTTGGGGTACGTAGACTTTGTTCATGATTTTAGGTCTCCTAGGATTGCGGCCGCAACGTCGCTCTTGTGTTGCAGGGCGCGCGTGATTGTTTCGTCGATGCTGTCTTCAGCGACCAGGTCGATATAAACGACATGGCCCTTTGTGCCTTTGCGGTGGCAGCGGTCTTCGCTTTGGAGCCTGTGCTCAAGGTTGAAGTCGTTGCTGTAGTAAATTGCCGTCTGGGCGGCGGTCAGCGTCAAGCCCATGCCGGCAGCCTGCTGTTGGCCGACGAACGCGCGCGCGGTTCCGCGCTGAAACTCGTCCACGGCAATTTCACGGTCTGCGGCGCTGATGTCCCCGAAGTAGGCGACGGCGGGGATGCCTGCCGCGCGCAGCATCTCCCTGATGGCGCGAATCTCCTCGCGGAACCGGGCCCAGATGATGAACTGGCCGTCGATGTCTTCAATCAAATCCATGAGCGCCTTGAGGCGCGGATTTGGCTCGGAGACGTAATGGGCAGCGCCTTCATGCAAGACGAAACCGGACGTGATCTGCTGGAGCTTGATGCCGGCGCTGAGAGCCTGAACCGCCACGGTCTCGTCCGCCAGCTCCATGCGCCGTTCCTCTTTCATGAGCGCATAAGCCTTTGCCTGATCAGGGGACAGTTCAAAGTAGTGGCTCTGGTAAATCTTTGGCGGCAGACCCAGGCACTCGTCCTTCTTCACCCGGTAGGTGTGCGGTTCAAGCAACCGCTGCAGCTTGCCCAGATTGCGCCACTTCGGTCGGCCGTCCTTGTCACGCGCCACCACTTGAGCGCGCGCGACGCGCGGATTGCGCTCAATCATCCGCTGCATCATGGGGTGGTCCGGCTTCATCAACTCCGCGTACTCCGCGAAGAAGGCGCGATAATTTGACGTGCCAAGCAAACCGCTCTCAAGAAACTCCATCTGGCTGAACACGTCCACCGGGGCGTTGGTGACGGGCGTGCCGGTGGCGATGCGGGCGTACCGGGCATGGTGGCGCAGCGCCATGACAGCCTTGGTGCGGCCAGCTTGAGGATTCTTGATGCGCGAGCTTTCATCAACAACCATCATCGTCTTGAACATCTTGACGAAATCGTGCGTGAGCGCGAAACCTTTTTTGGTGATGAGAGCGTCGATGTTGATGGCGAAGATGCGCAACCCTTTGCGCGGCGCGAACACCTCGCAGATGCGTTCCGTCTGCCGCTTCCCAGCGCCCGACTTCCAGGAGCGCGCAATGTGCTTGGCTGAAACGTGGAGCGGGATTTCGCGCCGAATCCAGTTGGTGTGAACACCGTTGGGCGCCACAACCAGCAACGCCTCGATCTCGCCGATGTTGTAAAGCCTTTCCGCATCCGCGAGCAAACACCACGTCTTGCCTGTTCCCTGCTCCATGAACAAGCCGTAATTTTTGCGTCCCTTCATTCGTTCCAGAGCCACGGTCTGGTGGCTCATCGGTTGTGTAAGCATACTGCCTCCTGTTTGATTTGAGTTATGAGTTCTTTCCAAGTCACTTTATAGCGAGAAAGCATTTCACGATCGAACCAATTCACGTCGTCAGACCATCTCGCCGGCACAGCAAAGAGCTCCCCAGCAATTCCGATCACGATGAATCCTGATCCGCCCCACCGCTTCCAGTTCAGCCACCAATTCAGTTGGTTCTGATTCAAGCCTCTGCCGCCCAGGACCTGAGTAGCGTCGCGCAGCGGGAACGCCTCCAGCGCCTTCAGCTCCACCGGCAACACGATGCCGTCCCACAGCGCGTCAACATCCGGTCGGCCAGGATTGACGACGTTCTCAATGCGCTCAAGGTAAATGTGATCCTTGAGCGCGTGCCGCATGCGGTCCCACAGCTTCTGCTCCTGCTTCCTCATTGACCACCTCTACCGCAAAGCGGACATCTTGATTCTCGAGCCTTTCGCTCATAGCGAAGCGCGATGATGGCTGAGATCAACATCCCCGAAAATAGTGCCGCGCCAACGAACCATTCCCAATCCGTCATCGAAACACCTCTGGGCGGTTGAGGCAACGGATGGCCTTCACCTTGACCATCGCAAAGTTCTCAATCCGATATCCGCGCACCATCACGACGTCGCCGACCTTGAGTTTCTCCGCAGCCGGTGCACCCAACTCTTTGAACTTGAATCGGTCAAACCGCAACGTGATGGGCACGCCAGAATCGTCCGACACAAACACGTCCAGGAACAGCGTTTGCCCCTCAATGCGCCGTCCGCCGCGCCGCGCGAGGCGGATGGTTTCGTTCTCGTCGCGCAGTTCCTTGCGGTCAACGCGCGCCAGAAGCAACACGTCGCCTTTGGGCGGCAGCTCATTGATCTTGTTGAAGCGCGAACCCTGCGCACAACCCACGCGCGTCGGATCCTCATACGCATGGCCCCACTCAGCCTGCATCGGGTAGAGCTGACTGAACTTGACCTTGTGCTTGGCGAGCTTCTCAAGGTCTAGCGTGCTGAGGCGGCGCTGTTCGACGGCTTTGACCGCCTTTGCTGGGCCATAACCTTCCACGTTCTTGAATCCGCCGACCAGTTCGCCGTCCACCACGGCCCAATCAATTGCTGACCGCGCCGGGTCAAATGCAACGTAGCCGTGACCTTCCTGGTTGGCCTCGCGCAGAATCTCAATGGCTTGGGCGTCGTCCTTGGCGTTGCGCAGACAGGCGGCAAAGTAGGCCAGCGGGTGATACGCCTTCAGCCATGCGCACCAGTAGCTGATGATGGCGTAGCTGACGGTGTGGGACTTGTTCATGCCCCATGCGCCGAACGTACAAATCTCAGACCAGATCTCTTCAGCGTCAGCCTTCGACATGCCTTGTGACGTTGCGCCGGCAACAAACTGTTCGCCGCGCCGGTCAAAGTATTCTTTGCCCTTGCGACCGCTCATGGCCTTGCGGATTTCGGAAACAACTTCCCAGCTGAACTTTCCAATCTCAAAGCAGATGCGCATGACCTGTTCTTGATACAAAACCACGCCCATTGTGTCGGTGAGATAGGCAGCCATCGAAGGGTGACGGTAAGCAACCTCTTCCCGTCCCGCCGCGCGCGCGATGTACTTTTGAGATGCGCCGCCGCCCAGTGGCCCCGGACGCGCCAATGCGGTGATGTGGTCGATCTGCTTGAAACTCTTAATCAGAACCTCAGCTGACACGCGCCGTTGCGCCTGACCTTCAAACTGGAAGATGCCAGCGTAGTGCTTGTCGTTGAAGACCTGCAGCACCTTGGGATCGTTCAGCTTCAGGGCGTAAAGTTCGGCTGAGGTGACGGCGCCGGAGTCTTCAATCACGGCCAGCGTGCGCAGCCCCAGCGCGTCGATCTTCAGCAGTCCCAACGCTTCCGCGTCCGGCTTGTCCAGCTGGGCAACGCCATCCGAACCCACCGTGCAATAATCGCCAACCGGCTCATTACAAACGATGACCCCGGCGGCATGGACGCCGGTGTGTGAGGCGTGATTCTCCAGGTCGAACATCAACTTCGCCTCAGGATACTTTTCGGCGAAGCGTCTGCCCGGTTCCGTCTGGGTGAGGGTGTCTTCAAGCGAATGGCCGTAGCGTGAGTCGCCGGACGAATATTCGATGAGCACATCAAGCACGTCAAATTTCTCGCGGTCAGGAATGCCCAGCTGCGCACAGACCTTGGCGATGACGGTGCGTGCACGCATGTTGTTGATTGAGCCGATGCGCGCAACTTTGGCGCGGCCATACTTCTTCGGCAGGTACTCAAACACCGCCGGCTGATTTGAAAAGTCGATGTCGATGTCGGGCAGGTCGTTGCGGCTGACATCGATGAAGCGTTCGAACAGCAGCTCGTGCTGCAGCGGGTCCACCTCAGTGATGCGTAAAAGATAGCACGCCAATGATCCGGCCGACGAACCGCGCGCCGGTCCGACCAGCATATTGGTCTTGGCCCACTGCACAAGGTCAGCCACGACCAGGAAGTAGGACTCGTAGTTCTTGCTCTTGATCATTTTGATCTCGTGATCAAGGCGCGCTTGATGGGCGGGCGTCCACGCCGCAAGGTGGCCCAACCGCAGACGCTCCTTGCGGCCCTTCTCGATGGCGGCAATCAGGTCGCCTTCCACCTTGATGATGGGCGCGATGGGCAGGACGTTGGCGCAACGCTCTGCGATGGCGTTGGTTGTCTCAACCGCTTTGGCGAACTGCTTATCGGTCAGACAGGACAACTCCTTGCGCAGCTCGTCCATTGAAAGAATCCATTGAGGCGTGGCGCGTGTTCCGCGCGCAAAGGCGGCGTAGGCGTGAAAGTTCTCCGGCGCTGGGTAGGCGTTGTCGGAGGTGATGACCAACGGCTTACGCGTCTTTTTGTGCAGCTTGAGGGCGCGCGCCTGAGACAACTTCGAGGCCGGGTTGATGTCGATAAAATCAAACGTGGCCGGGTCGGTCAGTGCCGCGCCGGCAAAGCGCACGACGCCCTTCGCCTTCTTGAGCAGGGCCAGCTGCTGCTCAAGGGTGATGCCGTCTGCATTGAGGGACGTGCACAGCTGGTAAAACTTTTTCATGTCCGTCGCCAGCAACCAGAAGCGCGGACGCTTGCCGTCCTCACAGAGCAGTGACTGCTCAACGCCGAACAGCGGCTTGATGTTGCGCTTCTTGAGTTCCTTGGCCCACTTCACGTGGCCCCAGGTTCCTCCATCAATGATCGCTGCTGCCGGCGTCCCAATGGCCTCAAGGCGCGCAGCCACGTCCGAAATCTTCCCAAAGGCTTCCCGAAAGGAAAACTCGGTGCGGCAGCGAAGTTGAACTAAGCCAACGCCCACAATTCCTCCTCCTGAATGATCTCAACTAGCGCCTTGACGTCGCCCAGCGCGCGGTGAGTTTGGGCCAGCGGCTTGCCCATGATGTCGGCATACAACTCCACCAGTTTGGGGTTGCGGCCCCACTGCTCCTTGTACATGCCGACGGTGCACATTTTCCGTGCCGGCCACGGGAAGTCGTGCGCGCTACCGCAGCGCAGCAATTCGTTCACCATCATCGCCTCGTCAAACGGAAAGTTGTGCGCCGCAACCGCACCGCACCGTCCGAACAGCTTCTTCAGCGTCGGCACGCGCTCACGGAACGGCGGTTGGCCGTCAAGATCCTTGTCGGTGATGCCGGTGATCTTGACGATTTCTTCGGTGAGGCTTTCCCCCGGATCCATCAGGAACGACACCACCTCCTCAACCTCACCGTTGAGCAGCACGATGCCGCCGAACTCGATGATCTTGGGCTGCTTGCTCAAGGGCGCATTGGGGTGAAGGGTGAGGCCGGTGGTCTCCGTGTCAAACACCAACAGCAAATTTTCCTTCATGGTCGCCCCCTATGATTGTTGTAAGCTTCTTCCAGCCAGTGCGCGTCTGTCCACCCCTCGCGTGCCGTGCGGACGTGTTGGCCTGTCGTTCCGCAGTAAGTTGTTTCTTCCACCTCCAGCACGCGCATCGGAACGCGGCTGAAATGGATGGTGGACAAAAACCGGCGCGCTTCCGCCGTGCTGACCACGCGCTGCCCGACTTTGAACCTGCCTTTGTTGGAAGGTTCGCGCGGTCCACGGCAAGGATCCTGCTGGCAGTTGTCGCACTTCACGACTTTGTGACCTCCTCCAGCATTGCGCCGTACACCATGATGTCGTGCGCCGAATCCGCGTGACCGCCATCAGCAATGGACGTTGCGTAGCGGCAGCACTTGCTAACGATCTGAACGTAGATGCCCAGCCGGTTGAAGCCATCAACGTTCCCGGCGTCGATGTTGAGGCCACGCGGAAACAGCGCTGCCATTACCGCGCCAAACGTCAAGTACGAATTGCCGTAGGTGGCGTTGCGCTCAAGAAAAGTCTTCGCACCTGCCTCAAGGTTGTCGCTCGCTTTCATTTTTCCTCCAATGGGTAAATAGTTTTCATTGTGCGAATGCCATGCAACTTATACATCTCCAGTACGTCGTCGCGATCATCACACGCGCAAGCGATCTCACGCGCCGGGATGCCAATCCGGAACAGCATCTCAAGGAAGCTTGCCTTGAGATCCGGAGACGTTTTGCGGCAATCGTTTGCGCGCATGAACAACAACCCGCCCTGCATCCCAGCAACCTTCTCAAGCCACTCCAGCGTCTTCGCACGTACGCTGTCCGGGCGCGCCGTGAAGAAGACAGGCGCGTGGTTGGCTGCAAGTTCAAGGATGTGCTCGTTGATCAACGGATCCTCATCGCACCCGGCGTGATACGTCGCCCACGGATCCGTTGCCTCAGGGTTGATCAGCGGTTGGCGCCGCCGATCGTCTGCGATGCAGCCGTCCAGGTCGATGATGACGTAGGACTTCATCGTGCCTCCTTGCGCATCTTGTCGACGATCTTGAGCAGCTTGCCTTTGGTGATCAGGTCGCCGCCGAACTGCTCCGCCGCGAACGCTTCGATCTCATCGAAGTAGTTGCGGCCAACATCACCGTGAAGGAACTTGTCCATCCACGGATGAACCGCCAGCACCTCATCAACCATCTTGCTGACGACGCGCTGGTATTCGTTCTGGGTACGACCGCCGGTGCGCGCCTTGGCGAGGTCGACGAACGTGCGCATATTGAACTTGCAGACGATGTTGGTGGCGATGTTGGTGGGGAGGATGCCGCGCGCATCTTCCGTCGGCTGCCCTTCCATCAGCAGCTCTGCGTAGGTTGACTTGATCACGGCGAGCGCGTTGCGCAGCAGGCCCATGGCCTTGTCGCTTTGCTTATTGCGCTCAGTGAAGATGAAGTCGAAATCGCTCACGTTCACCACGCGCATTGACTGCTGGGCGTAGCTGGCGGCGCGCGTACGGACTTGCTGGTGGGTGTAGGCGCGGCTGACGCCCGTCACCAGGAACGTGTAATCAACAAACTCCCAGGAGCTGGGGATGGTGTGCGCCATATATTCCAACTGCGCCAATTTCTGCCCGATGGGCAAAGCCTGGATGGTCTGCAGCAGGTCGGGGCGCATCTCAAGGCGGGTGCTTTTGGTGAACAGCAGCAGGTCGGCCGCTGCCCACTGCTCGTCCGGCGCGCCTTTGCCGGTGAAGCTGATTAGTTTCACATCCATTTGCTCGTTCATTTTAAGTTCTCCTTTTTACGTTTCAAAGTCGGCGGCCTCCACTCAGCGGTTAGCTGCTGAGTTTCATCGGCCGCTCTGCGGTGTTGCTCGTCCGTCCGGTGAATTTACCGGGGCTTGGCGCCGCGCCAGCTCCATGGAAGTGGAGCCATTTGGTACAACACGTTCATATTCCCTGATCAGACGGGCGCGAGATCTGCATGCCGTCCCTGGCGCCAACGTTCCGGCTGCAACAAGGACACTTCCCGGTGCCGAACCCGGTGCATTGGCGATTGTCGCAGGTCAGGCACTTCTTGCCGCGCCGCTGGTGGTCCTGGAACTGCGGCCACTCGTCGGGCTTGATGTCATCCGTGCGCATCGCTCTCCTTGGCGAGCTGCTGGTTCTTCTGATAGGCTTTTTCGATTTCGGGGTGGTGAGCATCAACGGTGAAGTCCATGCGGTAGCCGTCCGGGTAATGTTCACGGAACGTTTCGTGGCGGTCAGGGCGCGCTCCTTCCAGGATGCCCAGGTCGTGGGGCATGTAAGCGGTGCTTGAGCAAAGGTGCGACCCAAGGAAGGTTCCGTCTTCAGCAAGCAAGACCGCGTCCATCCAGCCGGGGGACCCGCCGTTGCTGAATCCCCAAATGACGGGGAGCTCACCGAGCGGCTTGTTGTGCGGGTTGTGGACGGCGTAATTTTTGCGGGCCCAGTCGCGGAGGTGTTCTGCTTCGTATTGTGCTGCCGCTTGAGACGTTGTCATTTTAAGTTCTCCTTTTGCAGTTCTGCGCTTCTCAAATTTTGCGGCAGATGTAGCTTCTCAGGCGACTCCAGGCCGACGCCCTCACGAACTCATCCATCTCCGCTCACCAGACACATTCGGTTCAGTCCCGCAAGGGGCTTTGCGCCGGTGTCCATCCTGGCCGCCTTCCACGGCCTTCCGCACGTACGCCCACGGTGCAGCAAAACATCACTTGCCGTTCCAGGAACCGCGCGCCATCGCAGCGTCCATCTTCGCGATGCAGGGCGCCATCGCGCGGTGCGCCAAATATGCAACGGCGAGCGCCAGCAAGACTCCGACAACGCGCGCCCACATCTTCAACCGGCGCAATTTCGCGCGAAACGGGCGCTCCTCTGCCACCATGTTCATGATGCCGCCTTCCGTAGCTCGTAAGGCGACTGCGTCTTGAGGAGGCGCTTGATCACGACAATGTCGTTCACAACATCGTCCAGCAAAACGTTCCGCCAGGTTGCGAACCGCCCCAACGAGAAGATTCCATACCGAGCCGTCAACTCATGGAGCACCCGCTTGCGCGTTGCAGCTTCCAGCTCGTCAACCTTTCCGAACGACTGCTCCGAAGCGCCCAACGGCTCCAGCGCCTCCGGTTCAATCCCGAATGCTTCCTTCATCCAGGCCAACGGCGCATCTTCTTCCGGCTCGGCGGCTTGCTCTTCAACGATGAGCATTGAGCCGGTGATGGAGGCGCGGTAGATGGGGGTGACGGGATCCGGAAAGTAAATCGTCTGGAACACGTCCGCGCCAGGAATTCTCCACCGGCGCACGCGGATGGCGGCGCGGCCGCAGGACGGGGCGAGCTCAATCGGGAACTGCTTCAGCATCACCGGCAGCGGCGCGGTTGAAATCACCGTGCCACCGTCTGGGCGCTGGAACTGCGTCCCCCAACTCACGCGCGCCCCGACCGCCTCCACCAGCTGCTCATAGAACGTTTCCGGTGCCACGAACCGTTCCACAGGCTGCAGGTTCCAGACGCTGCGGTCGACCACACGGCCGATCACTTTCTGGGCGTAGAGGTTGGCCAACTTGACGTTGGGCTCAACGAACTTGCCGGCAGAGAAAAGTCCCTTGCGCACCAGAACCTTCCGGAACTCAACGCCAGTCAGCCGACTGACCGCATCCGTGCGGAAGCGCATGAGTGCTTGGTGAGCGTTGCGGGGCGCGGGAGCAACCTCAAGCACCTGCGCTGTCGGCCAAGCGTGCGCGGCGATGAGCCCGGAGAGGCCAGCACCAACGATGGTGATGTCTTTGGAGGACATGGGCGGCTCCTTTTACTTCTTGGTGGAGGTGAAGATGAACTTGTCGAAGGTCGCCTTGCCTTCCAGCTTGACCCGGCGGCGGAAGCGCTGGTGCTTTTCGAGCGGCAGCTTCAGCGCCTTGAAGGCGGCGAGGACGGAGTGGTATTCGGTGAGGTCGTTGGCGGCACCAACGCGCGCAACCAGCACCTTTGAGCGAACCTTGGGCTCTGAGGCCGGTTTGGGCGTTTTGGGCGTCTTCGTGGTTGCGACCGGCTTAGGCGCGGTGGTCGTAGGATGGGCAGCCTTGGGCGAAAGCGCCTCCAACAGAGCTTTGGTGCGGCGGAAGCCTGACGGGTGGTCCGCGAAGCGGGCGATCGGCTCAGGTGCGTGGTGGTTGTAAACGGCCAGCAGGTCTTTCGTGGCGAGGGTGCCGAGGTCGGCGATGGTTACGTCTTTGGGATGCTTCTTCATTTTCATTCTCCTTTTTACGTTTTGGTTTGGCTGCAGGGAATCTTGCATTTTCGGAAACGGCAAGTCAAGTTATTTTTGTCTTCTTCAGCCATGGTCAAATTTTCGTCGGTGACCATCGGGATGACGGTGATGACGTTCTCGGTGCCGATGACGCGCGCCTGAAAGGACCAGAGGCCCCAGCCGCCGCCCGACTGGTACGTGCCATCGTCGAGCAATTCAACCTTTGTGGCTGAGCCACGGCGAATGATGTCACCCTTGAGCCAGCGGAAGGCGTTGAGTCGTTCGCGGGTCATCGTTCACCCCACAATGCCGCAATCGCGGCCAGGATCACGGCGACGCCGGTGGTGACCCAGAAGTAGGTGGTGGTGAAGTACGGACCGTCGACGGGTTGGAGGTTCAGGTTCATGGCCGATCCGCCTTTGACAGTTTGAGGGCAACGGCCTTGCGCACCTGCGCGTCAATTTCGATCTCGCGCTCAAAGTCGCAGCTGCCGAAGGTGCCGGCGTTGAGCTCATCGGCGATCCGCTCAGACAGAGCCTCAACCGCCGCTTCCGCGATCTTGCGGATTTGCTTCTGTTCCTTGGGCGTGATGCGCATGTTACTTCACCTCCGAGAAGGTTTGGGCGGCCAGTTCGGCAACCGCCGCCTTCAGCGACGTGTTGGTGTGGCTGTCGAGAAACCGGGCCAGGTCGGCGCTGGTGTGATGGCCGTAGCGGTTGTTGCTTCCGTCCGCCGCCCAGCGTGTCCACTTGGAGCGGATGATCGCCTCAATCTGGCGGTCATCGTATCCCCGGCGGCGCAGCATCTTGATTGAGGCGCGCCAGCCGTTCTTGTAGCGGGTTGTTGAGTAGGCGTCCGACAGTTCATCAGCCAACTGGTCAACCGGCTTCTGGGCGGCGGGCTTGAGGCCTTTGAGGGGGATGTTTTCGGCGGTCTTCATTTGAGGCTCCTTTTGAGTTCTGAATTTTGACTACGAAGTAAGTCTCGCTTTTGAACGTTCATAAGTCAACAACTATTTTGAACTATTTTCAGATGCGTGAAAACAGCTGACGTTCAATTGTCTTGGCTGGAATCACGGTTGCGCCGAACCGCCTCAACAAACAACTGCCGGAGCCTTGCGAGCCTGTCGCGCATTGAGGTCGTGTCGCAGCAACGAACTGCGTCCTCAACTGCTTCGTCGAATTCCTTGATGCTGGTTTCCTCGTCAGCCATTTGCGTTTCCCCTTCAGGTGTTCACGCACGGCCGCGAAAGCTGCGCGAATGAAGTCGCGGTTCCTTCGGGCGTCTCGAAAATAAATTGCGAGTGCGCGGCGGCGCGACCAGATCTTGCTCAACTCAAAAAAGTTTGGCTGTCTCATTTTGGCAACTCCGCGAAGGCTGAAGCTGCCACGCTTGACAGTTGCACCCCGGCTCAACGCAATATCCGTAATCAATTCCGCCTGTGTGGATGTTGGCGGCGTGTCCGCAGGTTTTGCATTTCATGGCTGCGCCCTCCTCTCAGCGTTCAGCTGAACCAGCTCGGCTTCGGTCAGGATCAAGCGCCGGTTGCGGTCCTCGCGGACGCGCACCTCCGGCGTGTAGGGGATCGGCTTCCCGTTCTTGTCGCGCAGGACAGCCGCCATGTCGCGCGTCAAGTCGACGCGCTGCGGGTGAACCGCTGTGGCCACAAAAACTCCCGCTGCTGGCCAGAACAGCACCCACAGAATGTAAGGAACGAAAAATCCGCGCTCGTGGCGACGGGAAAGTTTCATGACAGCACCCCCATCTGTTTGTTGATCTGTTGTTCGCGCGCGGCGGTTTGATCCGGCAGCGACTTGCCAGTTTGAATGTAGTGCAGGTAGGACCGGCGAATCAGTCCCGGTTCCTTTTGATGCTCGTCGCAGCAGCGCACCAGATAAGTGACGTTGCCAGCGGAAACGCGCGTTGGCCCGGACATGAAGATGGCTCGGTGAATGTAATGGGCGCCACAAACGTGACACCAGCAGCTGTATTCGTTCATCAGCGCACCTCCCCGGCGGTTTCGATCAGGCCCGTCTCTTCAGTCATCTTCTTGCCGTCAATGAGGATGGTGCGCTCTTCCTTGACCCACTTGATGGGCGTGTAGGTCCAGTCGGCCGGCTGCGTGTTCATTTCGGCGAGGGTCTTGAGGCCTTTTTCTGAATGGTTGCGGCTTGAGGTGGGGTTGATGCCGAGAGGCGTCATGCCGGGGAGGGCGGCGACTTGCGGGGTTTTCATTTTGAGCTCCTTTTACGTTTTAAATTCTGAACTGCCAACGAGATAAGTATGACTGTTTCGCGTTCAGAAGGCAACAAAAATCTTTCGTTCATCGCGCTTGAGGATCAACCGTTTTCAGCGTTTCGAAAAATATTTGTTTGGCGCTCGCAACGAAAAAGACAAGATTCCATATCCACCAAAAATCTCGGAGCGGACGGAGCAGAATGATGAGTGAAGCGAAAGAATTTCTCGCGGCCATGGTGCCGACGTTGCCGACGGATCAGCGGCTGATCCTTTGCGGATTCGCCGGTGACCCAAACTCAGCGCCGCCTGACGCATGGCAACCCAAACCTTGGCAACCCACGGACGGCCTTCACATCAGCAAAAACTGGAACGCCTACGCAACGGTCGCTTCCTATTATAAGGCCCAGGACGGAACTTGGCGCCGCCAAAAGCGCCTCTTCGCGGCGGGACAGGCATTGATGGTGGACGACGTTGGCACCGGCGCAACCGCGAAAATTGATCCCGCCACCATCGCCCTTCCGCCCAGCGCGAAGATTGAAACGTCGCCGGGGAATTTTCAGTGGTGGTATTTCCTGGACAAGCCGGAGGCCGATGCGGTGCGCTTTGATGCGCTGATACGTGCGTTCATCTCCGGCAAGCTGTTGGGTGTGGATCCTGGGATGGCCGGCATCACGCGCGTCGGGCGGTTGCCGGGATACGTGAACGGCAAAAAACGGTACAACGGTTTCGTTACCAACCTTGCGGAGCTCACTGACCGCAACTACTCCATCGACGAGCTGGTCAGCGCCTTCGGGCTGGAACTAAAAGGCAGGAACGTCCCCATGCCCCGGCTGGCCACGGAAGAAAGCATCCAGCGCAACCGCGCGTTCGTGGACATTTACAAGTTCTTGCAGTCGCGTGCCATGCTGAAGCGGCCGCAGCCTGACTTGGGCGGATGGACGGAGATGAATTGCCCTTGGGTTGAGTTTCACACCGCCAGCATCGACAACGGAGCCGCCATCTGTGAGCCCAGCGAACAGAATGGATGGGGCGGTGCCTTCCGGTGTCACCACGGCTACTGCCTCAACAAAGCCTGGCGCGACCTCACCGAATGGGTCAACGATCTTGCCGCAGACGAACTTGAAGCAGCCAACAGGAGCGCCCGATGAATACGCCCGAAGAACGCGCAGCCGAGCGCGAAGCTCTTCTCACCGAGCAAATGCAATCCCAGCGACGCCTTGCCCACCCCAAAGATTATGTCTGGGACAAAGCCCAGGAAAAATACTGGGACGTGCGCGACGGCACGCTCCACAAAGAAAAGGCCGTCGACGGCTCAATCCCTTTGGAGCTCTGGCGGGCGCAGGTGGACGAAAAGACAAACCGCGAGCGCATGATTCCGCCCAGCAAAGACATCCTCCGCATCGAATTCGACCAGACCGTTGAAGCGGCCACCTGGTTCCCCGGCCACCCCCAAATCATCAAGGACATCTTCATCGACGCCAACGGCGCGCGCCCGGCGCCAGGACGCCGCATCTACAATCAATACCTGCCGCCGACCCCGGTTGGTGAAGGCCCGGACGGCGCGGAGATGTGGGTGGAGCACGTTAAGGCGCTCTGGCCGGACGACCACGACTACTTCTTCGATTTCTGCGCGCACATGATTCAGCGCCCGGAAGAAAAATGCAACACGGCCATCGTGCTGTCCGGCGCACAAGGCATCGGCAAGGACGCCGCGCTGAAGCCGGTGAAAGCGGCCATGGGGCCATGGAACACCAAGAACATCGATCCCGACGAGCTGTTCTCGCCTTACAAACCGTGGCTTCAAACGGTCATGCTGGTGATTGATGAGGTGCGGCCCAGCAAGGACGAGTTTCACGCGAGCTCGATGTACAACATTTTGAAACCGATGATTGCGACGCCGCCAGATACCCTTCCGCTCAACAACAAGTACATGGCGCTGAGGTATGTGGTGAACGTGATGCGCATCTTCATCACCACCAACGACTGGATGGCGATGTACATTCCGCCGGAAGACCGCCGCCTCTACATCATGCACTCAACCCGGCCGCAGCTCTGGCAGGACCAGAAGTATTTCATTGACCTGTTCGCTTGGTTCGCGGCGGGCGGCGAAGCGGAAGTGGGGCGGTGGCTCATGAAGCGTGATCTGTCGAAGTTCAACCCCAAGGCCCAAAGCAAAAAGACTGCCGGCTGGGAAGCCATCACCAACACCTGGTCCGAGCCGGAAGACGCCATCGACTCTGCGCTCAACAACCTTGGGCGGCCACCGGTGCTGTTTGGGAGCGAACTGCCGGAGGCGGTGTTCGATGGGCGTGAAGAAATCTTCAACGCCCTGAAGTCGCCGCGCAAGATTGGCTTCCGCATGCAGAAGGCTGGCTACATCGCCCTCAAGTGCCCCACCGCGCCGAGATGGGTGTTCGCCGGCAAGGCGCGCGTGCAAGCGCGGCTGGTTTTCATCCAGCAAAATCTCCATCCGAATGACGCCATTCCGCTGATCAACGCACGTGGAAAGGCGCTCGCCGACGGCAAGAAAATTCCTCCGCTGGCGATGGCGTGACCGCCGGGGGCTTGGACCGACAAATCTCGGAGCGAACCGCAATGACTGAGTATCAGCGAAGTTCATTTTTTACGCTCCGAGAGCTCCGAGATAGTAATTGTTGAAGTTTTTTGTGATTCTTTCTATTAGAGGTAAACAATAGGAAACTCGGAGCTCTCGGAGTTCTCGGAGCGAGGCGCGGTTTGGTGGCGGTTCGTTTGCGCTCCGAGATTTTTGTTGGCGCCAAATAAATTCCAATTTAGCCTTGACTTTTGGCGCGTTAAGAGTCAAGCTCCATTCGAACGTGCCATCGCGGAGCCGAGGAGAGGCTTAGCATGGATGTTTCGCTTTTGAAGTACCATCGCCCAAAAGGCACGTTCGTCGCAACCCGGCCGCGAGTGATCGCTGCCGGGCTCTTTTATGTTCTCGCGCTCGTAGGCCCGGCGCTCGCTGACTTCACCGTTCACGTTTCCAGTCCGGGCACGATCACGTTCACCTCTGATGCTGCGGTTACGCCGGTTCCCGTTCCTTCCCCAATGCCGACTGCGAGCGCGCCGCCCGCCCCCGTAATCACCGGCGCAATCACCGTCACGCGTCCTTACGACGTTCAGAATATGACGGAGATTTCGCCCGGCGTTTGGCGATCAAACAACCTTGGTTCCGATCAGAAGTGCGCATTGTTCTTTGCGCCTGGAGTTGCGATCAAACCGGGCGACACGGTGCTCTGGTCTTACAAGCGGCGCACAAACGTCCCCATCGGCCGAAACTCAAATGACAAGATCGATCGTAGCTACCTTGCCTTCGCCAAACCCAACGGCTACGACGGCAAGCCAATTGCCGCTGGCAGCAACGCGCTGATCACGTTCGTGGAAGGCGGCGCGCCCGTTTCCATCGCACACGACGCGGCCGGAAATGTTGTTGGTCCTTGGAACCGTGCCTACTACGTTTACCCGAACGCTGCAGGCCAGTTGGTGCCTGAGGTTCGCACGTTTACTTATTCTTCTGGCCCTGGCAAGGGCGACGGACACCTTCGAATTTCTCTCGGCGGTCAGACGTTGGTTGATGATGGGAGGTGGATGTCCGACAGCGTTGCCACTCCCGGCACTCGAAATATGTTCTGCCCGCAGATGGTCTACGCCCCGAACAGCGGGGATGCTGGACCGTTTCCCGCTGATTCTTACGTCGAGTTCTCCGACGTGAGTCTGGCGGTGATCCCAAAATGATTTCCACCCCGCGCGCTTACACCGAACCGAATGAAGCGGCCGCCGGGGCGGATCTTTTTGATTCCAAATTTCTCAAACCCCCGTTTGAAAACGGGGCATTAAGCGGGAGGTAACACAATGGCTCGACGTTATTCAGTTTCAGGTTCTCAGACGACTGGCGGTGCCAGCAAGACCGTTCTCGGACTCACGTCCGCTGCGACGATCCGTCCTCGTCTCTTCGAAATCGTAATCGGTTCCAACTCCACCCCGGCCGACAACTCGGCGGAATGGGTGATTCAGCGCGCGACCGCCGCCGGCACCTCGACCGCGTTCACCCCGATCGCGCTCGACCCGGCCGATCCTGCTGCGCTCGCGTCCGCCGGTTTCAACCACACCGTTGAACCGACCTACACGGCCAGCGCCGTGCTGCTCGACTTCGCGCTCAACCAGCGCGCGACGTTCCGCTGGATTGCGGCCCCGTTCTGCGAACTGGTCCTTCCGGCCACCGCTGCGAACGGCGTCGGCCTCAAGCCCACCGCGCAGGCCACGACCTTCCTCGGAACCGCGACCTTCATCTACGAGGAATAAGTGATCCACCCGTCAGGCCTGATCCTCCCTGGCGAGCCGCAGTTCGAACGGCGGGCATCCGGGGCCATCGTTGTCGAAGGGGTTGAAGTGGCGCACACGAAACAGTGCTGCCACTGCAACGCTCACTTCGTCAGCTTGAAAGGCTCCGGAGCCCGGCGGGGATTTTGCATGAACTGTCAGTCAACGACGTGTGGAAAGCATGCCTGCGATCCCTGCATTCCCTTCGAAGAGAAGCTGAAGGCAATGGAGGCGCGCGCGTGACCTTGGCAGCTTCATCCGCCTTCACGATCACCGCGACCACGCTCGCTACCGGAGCCGCGCGCGAATCTAACGCGATCGACAACAGCACGAACCAGTATCTGGACGCGCTGGTCTTTGTCCAGGCGACATTGGCCACTGGCACCCCGGCCACTGGGGCGCAGGTCAACGTCTACGCCTACGGATCGGAAGACGGGACGAATTACGGCGACAACGTGACGGGATCCGATGCCGCTGTGACGCTCAGGAGCCCGACGAACTTGCGCCTGATTGGTGTCACCTCGACGCCAACGGCGGGAGCGCTGAATTACAAGGGCCACCCGATGTCGGTGGCGCAGGCGTTCGGAGGAGTCCTTCCGAGGAAGTGGGGGATCGTAATCGAGAATCAAAGCGGCTTCGCCTTTACGGCATGCTCGGCATCCTGGACCGGGATCTACTGATGCTCAAGCCCCGGTTTGACAAGTTTGTTCCTCCGATTGGACGCCTTACGATGGTCTCGAACCACCCGCTGGCGAATTCCATTCAGGAGCTCTTTGTCCTGAACAACACCTCGACTCCGGTGGGCATCGTTAAAACGACGGTCGGGACCTCCGCCTCGACTCTTACGATGGCGGCGGGGATATACGGACCGGTGCGCCGATTCAACGGAATCGACGGCCAGATAGATCTCGTGAAGCCCAGCTGGTCGGCCGGTACCGGCGCTATGACGGTTTTCGGTGTCGTCCGCTGTATGGGCCCTGAAAATTCTGCGCAGAGCGCGCAGGTAATCCTGGGGCGTGACGGAGTTTCCGGGGCGCGCGGTTGGGCGCTTTACGTCAACAGTCCCCTTCCCGCTACTTTCGAATTCCACGTCGCCTCGAACACCACGACGAATATCTTCGCGATCGGGACCAAATCGGCAAACTACGGCGAGTGGCACTCAGTCGTCGGCGTCTACAACCCTTCAACGCAGATGAAGCTCTATGTCGATGGCCTTGACGATACCAGCGGCACGTCCGGCACGGGCCCAGCCTCGCAATTGATCCCGAACGTTAACTGCATGATTGGACGTCGGCAGGGGAGTACGCAGGCGTGGAATGGCGACATCCTTCTGACGGGCGTGGCAAACCGCGCTTGGTCGTACAACGAGGCGCGCCTTTTCTGCATTGACCCGCTGGCGCTCGTGCGCCCGATCAGTCGCCGCCGGCGCGCTATCGTTCCTCAGATTGTGACTCCGCCCATGAACCCGTCGGAACGGTTTGAAATGGTGGGCTACTGATGGCCCGGCGATGGCAGTTTCAATCTAAGGTTGAACCGCTCAATCAGCTGACGCCCGAAGTCATCACGCTGAACAAGTGGTCGCCGAAGATGGACTCGCCTGTCGCCAGAATCTTCGCGACAGCTTCTATTGCGGCTGCCGTCTTTTTCGTCAGCCTCGGAACCGGACAAGCTGAAAGCCGGATCGACAAGTGGCAGCCGCCGCAATCTGAAGTCGTTCGCGCCCGGCCCGTCACCCCCGGCTTCTTCGTTGAACCGATTGTCGTCCCGACGCCACAGAACGCCTGGCAGCAGCCGACCAGCGCCCCGACCAGCGCCCCGACCCGCGCCCCGACCGATACCTCTGCGCTTCCGCTCCCGGTACCCGTCAAGAACGACTGGAACCTTCCCCAGAGCATCCCGACGAGGATCCCGGGCCGGTCATCCGGCGACACGTTTGCGCCGGTCACCGTTGGCGCCACACCTGCACCGACATTCTTCCTGGAAGCCTGGCAGCAGCCACCGCAGGTCCCGACTCGAAGAGCCGCACCGATATGGGAAAGCCTGTTCCGGCCACTCGTTGTCCCGTTATTTACGCACGACTGGCAGCAACCGCAAAACACCCCGGTTCTCGTTCGCCGTTCTCCAGCGGGCGATACATTCGCCCCGGTCACGGTCACCCCGTCATTCTTTGAGGCGTGGCAGCAGATAACATCGACCCCATCCCCGGCGCGGCGGATATTTGAAGGTGGCACGTTCGCCCCAGTCACGACGCCTGTTGCCGTTGGTCCGACTGCCTACCTTGAGGCGTGGCAACAGCCTCCTCAGGTTCCGATCCGCAAGACCGGGGCGATTCAGGACGGCTCCGTCTTCCCGCTCAAGGTTCCGGTCTTCCAGAATGATTGGCAGCAGCCCCAGAGCACCCCGAATTTCGTCCGCAGAGCCCCCGCGGGCGACACCTTCGCCCCGGTTACCGTTGCGCCGGCATTCGTAGAAGAATGGGCTCAGGCTCCACAAACCGCTTTCCGGCTTCCATCGTCGATTCGCGGAGACGTCACTGGCCCACTGACGATCCCGCTGTTCAAGTATGACTGGCAACAGCCCCAGTCCGTGCCGTCCCCGGCCCGCCGCAACCCGGCGAGCGACGTCGTTTCACCGTTCCCGCAGCCACTGCAGATCGCGTGGATGCCGCTGCAAAGCGTCCCGACCTCCGCGCGCCGGTCTCCGGTGGGGGACACCTTTGCACCCGTCACGACGCAGGCGACGCCCCCGGTCTCAACGTTCCTGGAAGCCTGGCAGCAAGCGCCCCAGATCCCGGGACGGGTCTCGGGACGGACGCCGGACGGCTCAACCCAGCCACCTGTCGTCTCCCTGTTCAAGAGCGACTGGAATCAGCCGCAATCGCCGCCGGCCTCGGTTCGCCGCAACCCGTCCAGCGACAGCGTGTCGCCATTCTCGCTGTCGGTTCCGTTCGGATGGAATCAGGCGCAGCCGACACCGGCTGTCGCACGCCGCTCACCGGCCTCGGACCTCGTCACCCCGTTCCCGCAGTCCGTGCCATTCGGCTGGTATCAGACGCCCTCCGGTCTGGTTGTACCTCGCAGAAACCCGGCTGGGGAGACCTTCTCCCCTCTCAAGGTTGCAGCCGTCAGCACGTTCCTCGAGGCGTGGCAGCAGGCCCCGCAGATCGCGCCCCAGCGGCCCGCAACGCCCCAGGGAAGCCTGGTCCAGCCGGTATTCGTCCGGGGCACCCCGACAGAATGGATCCAGCCCCAGATCACGCCGGTTCTGGTCCGGCGCAATCCGGCCGGGGACACGTTCGCGCCGGTCATTCCGACCGTTTCGTTCAGCTGGCTTTCGGTTCCGACGGTTCCGTCCCGCATCATCCGCGCGCCCGCTTCAGACAGCTTCGCACCGCCGTTCAACGTTCCGCCCTTAACTTCTTGGTCGCCGGCATTGGGCACGCCCGCGCGCATCGCGCGAGTTCCGGAGTCTGCGCTCTTCTGGATTGCGCTTCCCAGCGCCCGGCTCGAGAGCTGGCTTGTCGCGCCGCTCATGCCCCGTTTCACCCAACCTGGCTTCCGGCCGGGATCAGCGCTCATCCTTCCGCCTTACACCCTCCCGGCGAACTTCCACCTGTATCCGGGGAACACGGTGATCGCGGTTCGCTCCAGCCTTCTCGCCGCGCTGGCCACGGGAGATTTGCGCCAGACCAATATCGCAGTCCTGGCGAGCAGCTTGGCGCCCCTGGCCACCGGCGATTCAAGAATCGCCTACGTCGTGATTAAGGGCTACGTATGATCCCAAGCTTCCGCTGCAGAAAGAGCGACCCAACGAAAATCGAGCGCAGCATCTACGACCTGACCGGAGCCGCCGTGGACCTGACCGGCGCCACCGCGACCATCGACCTGCGCAAGCCTGACGGCGTGACGGCGATTTCCTTCAGCGCGGTGGTAACGGTGCTCGGCTCGAAGGTGAGCTGGCTGGCAACCTCTTCAGACTTGAATGCGGTCGGCCTCTGGTCTTTTGAATTCAAGGTCACGCTTCAGGGCGCTAGCGCCCCGCTGACGACACCGGCCGAATCGTTTCAGGTCGATGGGACGATCGCATGATGCCATTCAACCTTCAAGGAGGCTACCAATGCCTGCGCAACTGAAGAATGGCGGCATCGGCGCTCCCGGCGGCAAGCGCGCGGGCTCCGGTCGAAAGCCGGACTGGTTCAAGAAGTGGATCGGCAATCTCGTCCATTCGCCAAAGAACCGCCGTCGCCTGGAACGCATCCTCAGCGATGCGCCCGACGCAGAAGTTTACCTCGACAAGGAAGGCAAGCCGTCCGTGAAAGGACGCGCGCGCGCGGACACCTACCTGCGCGCTTATGAGTTTGCCACGCACTACGACCAGGGCAAGCCAGTTGCGCGCCTTGATGTTGGCGGCGGCAATGGCGCTGGCCGGCTGGTGTTCATCTTCCCGAATGAGGAGGAAAGCAAGTGACCACCTCCGCTTTGCTCGACATCCAGGAGAGCGACAAGGTTTTCAAAGTCATCCCTCCCCAGGCGCAGTTCCTGAAGACGCATGCGCGCTTCCCTGCCTACGTTGGCGGTTGGGGCACAGGCAAATCTCTCTCGCTCATCGGCAAAGCGATGGCGCTGTCCGAGGAGTTTCCGAACAACCTCGGCATCATCTTCCGCAAAGAATTTACCGACTTGCGCGATTCAACGGTGAAGGATTTTGAATCCTACACAGGCATCAAAGTCAACTCGTCGCGCGAAGTCCAGCTGCCAAACGGTTCCGTGATCATGTTTCGGCACATCGAAGAACTGAACAACATCCAGAACATCAACCTCGGTTGGTTCGGCATCGAACAAGCTGAAGAGCTCGACACCGACGACCAGTTCTTCACCCTGTTCGGCCGTCTGCGCCGCAAGGGGATCCGGCACTGCGGATTCGTCGTCGCCAACACGAATGGTCACAACTGGATCTGGCGTCTGTGGAAAAAGCGCGCGCTGCTCGACATCGTTGCGCAGCTGATGAACGAAAAGCCTGGCATTTTCCCCGGCGCGTCAAGCGCTGCCGATATCGTTCAGCTGATTGAAGCTGAGACCTACGACAACGCCCACAACCTTGAGCCGACGTTCCTTGCGGGCCTTGAGGTGATGAAGGTTGAGAAGCCTCGCCTCTACAATCGGTTCGTGCGCAACTCGTGGGATGAAGCTGATGTGGCGGACGTTGTCATTCCTTCTGACTGGGTCTATGCCGCGCACCAGCGCAAGGCCAATGAGGGCAGCGTGGTCCTCGGAGTTGACGTGGCACGGTTCGGCGACGACCGCACCATCATCCTTCCGATCCGTGGCCGCAAGCAGCTGCCTTACATTCCGCTTGAAGGCATGGACACCATGAAGGTGGCCGATGAAGTTGCGCGCATCGCTGACGAGTTTGGCGCGACGGGCATTTATGTTGACGTCATCGGCATCGGTGCCGGGGTCTACGATCGTCTGATCCAACTGAACTATGACGCCTATGGCGTGAACGCGGCTGAGGCTTCCAAGGTCATCGACCGGAAGACCAAGAAACCGAAGTTCAAGAACCTGCGCTCCGAAATGTGGTGGCGCGCTCGCCAGGCGCTGGATCCGAGCGTGGAAAATAACCCGGCACCATTCTCTTTGATTCCTGATCGGTCATTCGAAGAGGAGCTGTCCGCTCCGAAGTACGAAATTTCCGGCGGCCAGATCGTTGTCGAAGATAAGGCCGAACTGAAGAAGAAAGATCGCCTCGGTCGTTCACCGGACATCGCTGACGCCTTTTGTCTCGCGGTTTACGGCGCGACGGTTGGCGGATCAAGCCGCCCGGCTGCCGCATCCGTTGGCGGACTTACGATGCACGAGTCAGGCGCAGGCACGTCGAGACGAAAAGCGGATTGGATGTAATCATGGCACGCAAACGCAAAGCGGATTGGATGGAAGAAGCTGAAGACCTGTCGAAGGTTCCGGCCGCCGCGCCCTACATGGGTGGTCTGACCTACAATCCCGACGAAGAGTTTGAGAAGCTTGGCAATGCGCAGGTGCTGAGCCCGGTGATTGATTTCAACCGGCGTGTCAGCGAAGGCAAGGCGCGCGTTGCTGAGGCGTGGCTCTTTGTTGGCCGGTTCGATAAGCGCGGGAAGCTGATGGAATCCTCCGTTGCGAAGCGCCTTGGCGTTGAGGCATCGCAGACCGTCTACGTCGGCAGCCACAGCGAGTTTATGGAAGCGACCGCCATATCTCGCGCTGAATTTCAGGGACTGGGCCTCAAGAGCCATCGCGCCCAGGAAGCCAAGCGCAAAATCGAAGCCGGCATCAACCGGCTCCGTGAAGCGAAGATGATCGAAGGCGAGTTCGACACCGACAGCCTGACCGGCCCCTACGATTCCGGCCAGTACACGGAGTACGCGCCCACTTACGCCGGTCCCTTCAACAAACAGCTTTACCAGCACGACTACCTCACGATGCATGCGCGCGCATTCGAGGCCAAGAATCACAATCCGCTCGCGAAGCGCATCATCGACTTGCTTGCGCAATACGCCCTTGGTCGGCGGTTCAAGGTTCGCATCAAGGATGAAGCCAAGAAGGAAGCGTGGGAAACCTTTGAGCGCGAGAACAAGATCATCCATCGCCTCTCAAAATACTGGATCAAGGAATACCTGACCTACGGCGAGCTGATGATTGACAAGGCTGTCTGGCTTTCGACCGACCCGTCAACGGTGCTGGACATCATTACCGATCCAGACGACATCTCGAAGGTTTATTATTATCACCAGTCTTACCCGACCGCCTACCAGACCTTCACCGGCCTGGCGGTACCGGGCGCGCCCGCAGGAGCAAAGAAGGCGAAGACTATGGAGTATATCATCCGGCAGATCCCGGCCAAGCAGATGATCCACATCAAGATGAATGTGGTCAGCCAGGAGAAGCGCGGGCGCACGATCTTGTTCCCTGTGCTGGGATGGCTGAAGCGCATTCGCGATCTCTACAATGCGGCCGTTTTGAAGAAGCAGGTCGAATCCTGCTTCATCTTCGACGACAAAATCACCGGCAGCGCGGCCGACGTCAATGCGCATGCCGCTCTCTACGCCACAATTCCCCGGCCCATGAGCGTTTTTGTCCACAACGAAAGCATCGAGCGCAAACCGATGGGCTCCGGCGTTGCCGGCTCTGGCGCCTCTGACCAGACCGCCG
>JAYTIE010000033.1:0-6164 GCA_043732015.1 Elusimicrobiota bacterium
CCTTGAACCGCCCGCGGTCCCGGTCCAGCATCCAGGCATAGGCCAGCATGTGGTGCGCGAACAGAACGGGCTGCGCGTGCTGCAGATGGGTGAAGCCAGGCATCACGGCGTTCTTGTAGCGCTGTGCCACGATGAGGATGCCGTCTTCGAGCCGGGCGATTTCCCGCTCGATCATCGCGGCGTGATCCTTAAGATAAAGGTGAAGGTCGGTGACCACCTGGTCGTTGCGGCTGCGGCCCGTGTGCAGGGCGCCGCCCTGTTTCCCGACGCGGCGGATGAGTTCGCGCTCGATGGCGAAATGAATGTCTTCGTCGGCGGGGATGCGCTTGCCGTTGTTCAGGTCCTTCAGGATGGCCGACAGACCCTTGATGATTTTCGCCACGACCGGCTTCGGCAGAATCTTCTGTTTGGCCAGCATCTCGGCGTGCGCGATGGAGCCCTGGATGTCATAGGGCGCGAGGCGAACGTCATAGGAGAACGAGGCGATGAACTGTTCTGGCTTCCGGCGGTCCATGATTATTTGTTCAGCAGCGCGTTCATCTTGATCGGCAGTCCGAACAGATTGATGAACCCGGTGGCGTCGGACTGGTCGTAGTTGGAATCGGCTTCGAACGTGACCCAGTCCTGCGAATAGAGCGAGCGGTCGGCCTTGCGGCTCAGGATCTCGACGTTGCCCTTGTAGAGGCGAAGCTTCACCGAGCCGTTGACGTGCTTCTGGGTCTTCTCGACGAAATGCTGCAACGCCTCACGAAGCGGCGTGAACCACTGACCGTTGTAGATCAGCTCGCCGAACTTAGGTCCCAGCTGCTCTTTGTAGTGATAGGTGTCGCGGTCGAGCGCGAGCGTTTCCAGTTCGCGGTGCGCGGCGTAAAGAATGGTCGCGCCGGGGCATTCGTAGATGCCGCGGGATTTAAGACCGACGAGGCGATTCTCCACCAGGTCCACGCGGCCGATGCCGTTCTTGCCGCCGATGTCATTCAGGGTGGTCACCATGCCGACGCCGGACATTTTCCGGCCGTTCAGCTTCACGGGCACGCCCTTCTCGAAGGTGATTTCCACGTCGGTGGGGCGGTTTGGCGCCTTCGCAGGCGAGGTCGTCCACTCGTACACGTCCTCGGGAACGGCGGCGGTGAGATCTTCCAGAATTCCGCCCTCGTGCGAGATGTGCCAGAGGTTGGCGTCGGAGGAATAGGGCTTCTTCTTCGACACCGGAACCGGGATGTTGTGGCGCTTCGCGTAATCGATGAGGTCTTCGCGGCCCTTGAAGCTCCACGTGCGCCACGGAGCGATGATCTGCAGGTCCGGCGCCAGCGCCTTGAAGGTGAGTTCGAAACGGACCTGGTCGTTGCCCTTACCGGTCGCGCCGTGGCAGACCGCGTCGGCTTTGACCGCGCGGGCCACTTCGACCACTTTCTGGGCGATGAGCGGGCGCGCCAGCGACGTGCCGAGCAGGTACTTGTGCTCGTAGACTGCGTGGCCCTTCAGCGCAGGCCACAGGTAATCCTGGACGTACTCTTCGTCCACTTTCGGAGCGAAAAACTGGGAGGCGCCGGTCTTCAGCGCTTTCACGCGGACGGCCGCGGCGTCTTCGTGCTGGCCGACGTCCACGTAGCAGGCCACGACGTCGGCGTCGTAGGTCTCGCGGAGCCAGGTGAGGATGATAGAGGTGTCGAGTCCGCCGGAATAGGCGCAGACGATGCGTTTCGGTGACTTTTTCATGATGCGGAACCTTATCAATTTTTTTAGACGGCGGCCCCTGCGGTTGATACGATCCCCGCATGAAACGATTCGATGTGGCCGTGATCGGCGCGACCCGCGCGGGCCTGATGGTGGCGGACGCCCTGTCCGCGCAGGGGCGGTCCGTCGCCCTCGTGAAAACGCCCGGCGACGACGATGCCGACCGCCTCATGGCCGCGCTGGAAGGCATTCCCGAGACCGAAGTCCCCGCCGTCCGGTTTGAGACGCTGACCGGACCCGCCCGCTTCCTGTCCCCCTCCCGCCTTTCCGTGGGAGAGGGCGAGGTGGAAGCGCTCCGCTTTGTGATCACCGTCGGCGCCGTTCCGGCGGGAGAATGGGACCTGGGGACCGGCCCGTTCCCGCCCGTCATCAGCGCATTCTCGGGGACGGCCCCCGCCAGCGCCGCCATTCTGGGCGCCGGACCCGTCGCTGTCGTGGCCGCCGACCGTCTGGCCCGGCAGGGTGCGGATGTCACCGTGCTCACGAAAAGCACGCGCCTCGTTCCCGAGGACGACGACAGCGTGTCGGACGCCATCACCGGTCGGCTCCGGGCCCGCGGCGTGAAGATTCACACGGGCGCCACCGCCGTCACGTGGTCGCCCTCCGGCGTCACCCGCTGGACCGGGGACGGCGGGCCACAGGAAATCAAAACCGAAGCCCTTTTTGCCGAGACGGATCTTCGCGCGGCCCTGGACGGACTTGATCTGAAGCAGGCCGGGGTCCTGGCCCACCCGTCGGGAAGAATTGTCGTGAACGACGAGATGCGCACCTCCGCGCCCCGCATCTGGGCCGCGGGACAGGCCGTGTCTCCCGGCGGGCCGCTGGCCGAGCACGCGGCCCAGGCGGAAAACGCGGCGAACAATGTGTTCGCCGGTGTTTTCGGGAAACGGAAGCTGGAAACCGCGCTGCCGCCCGCCATCATCCGCACCACGCCGCCCATCGCGCGGGTGGGTCTGACCGAACGGGAAGCGCGGGCGCGGTATGCGGACGTCGTCACCGCCGTTACGCAGGGAGAATCCTTTCTCGTGAAGATCATCGGGCGACGCCGCGGCGGGAAGCTTCTCGGCGCGCACATCCTGGGATCCGGCGCGCCCGAATCCATCCTCTTCTTCGACGTCCTCCTCCGGGCCGAGCTGCCGCTGGAAGACGTTCCCGACCGGCGCCACTTTCCCATGCCCGGCGGGACCGACGCCATCTACCGGGCCCTCCTCGCCTGGTCGGCCTCGGCCGCCAACCGGTAAAAAAAGCGCCGACCCCGTGACCAGGGTCGGCGCGCTCGTTGGTCCCTCTTAGGAAAAGGTTATTTCGTCGTGGTCGCGTTGCTGCCCTGCGGCATGACGTTGAAATCCGCCGACCCGATTATCACACCCGCCGCATCCACCACTTCGACGGACCAGTTGCCCGGCAGACCCGCCACGCTTTTGCGGCTGTAGGTGCGGTAGGACGCCGACTGCACTTTGAGCGGAATCCGGCCCACTTCCTCGCCGTTCCGCTTCCAGATCTGGGTGATTTCCGTGGGATGCTCGGCCCCCGTGACGCGGCACCAGGCCGCGACGGCGGGGACTTCGGCGCCGAACGAGTCGGCCACGCCCGCGGGCTCGCGGTTCTGAACGTCGGTCGCGATCTTCACGTCGGCTTTCAGGGCCGTCGCCGGGGCGGCGGTTTCCGCGAAGACGGGAAGCGCCAAGGCCATGACGGCCGCAAACATCAAATTTTTGTTTTTCATTGGGGATTCTCCTGCCTGGATAGGTAAGAGTACGGGGAACCCCGCGATCCTTCAACGCCCGAGAAAAGAAAACCCCCGGCCCAGCTGAGCTGGACCGGGGGTTTTTGACAGAAGGGAGGATCGATTATTTCTTGCTGGCTTTCGCGATCGCGGCGGTCGGATTCTTCACGATGCTGAGGAAGTCCTTGAAGGCCCCCAGCAGCGCCTGCGGCTGCTTCTGCGCGTCGGTGAACGCGACGCCCAGGTTCCAGTTTCCGTTCGGAGCGCGGCGCACCCACTGGATGCGGCCCTCGATGAAGGGGGAGCCGTCGTCGTCGTAAAAGAGGTCCTGAACCTTCAACACGGTGCCGGCGGTGAAGTTCACGTCTTCGAAACGGATCGACTGGGACGCGGCCTCGCCTTCACCGTCCGCGTCGATGTGGTTCACGTTCAGGCCGCGCGCCCACTCGAGCTGCATGCCCTTTTCGTTGACGTCCTTCGCCCACATCTCCAGTTCGAAGGTCTCGGATGAAATTTTTGGAATCTCGCAGCGGACGAGCACGGCTACCTGCCAGCGCTTGTTCCTGCGACGCTCGCGCCCGGCTTTCTTGGCGGAGGATTTTTTCGCGCTCGCTTTTTTCTTCGCCGGCGCTTTCTTCTTGGCCGATTTTTTCGCGGTCGCCTTCTTGGCGGATTTCTTGGGGGCCATAATGCTCTCTCCCTTTGGACATGTCGTGAGGCGTGCCTATTATATACGTACGGAGCGCGTTGGGCGATTGAACCCTGGCTTTGAGTTAGCGGGTGAGGCTGAGGAAGGCTTCCACAACAACCGGGTCAAACCGCGTCCCGGCGCCGCTGGTGGCCAGCTTTGCGGCAGCGGACTGGAACTCGTCGCCCGTCAGGCCCCGCATCTGGAGATCATCCAGGCTTTCGGCCAGCGCCAGGATGCGCGAGCCGAGCGGGATGTCCCCGCCGCGAAGTCCCATCGGGGAACCGGTCCCGTCCATATTTTCCCGGTGGTGCCGGATGATGGGACCGATGCTCGCGAGAAGCTTGATGTTCTTGACAAGCTCGGCGCCCACCAGCGGATTCATCCGTTCGGGCGTGCGCTCCATCCGGGACGCCATGCTCGGAAGATACCGCGGATCGTTTCCGGCCAGAAGTCCGATGTCATGGAGAATGCTCGCGTAGTACAGATCCTTGTAATCCTGGCCCTGAAGGCCCATCGCCCGGCCGATGCGGCAGGCCAGTTCAGCGACGCGGTACGAATGTCCGGTTTTCGACGGATCGCGCGATTCGATGGCCAGCGTCATGATCTCGATCATGTGAGAGAAGAAATTGCGATATTCCTCGGCCGCGCGCGCGTTTGAAATGGTCTGCGCCGCGAGCGCGCCCAGGTTCTCCAGAACCCGGCGGTCCTCGTCGGTATATGTCCCTTCGACCTTGTTCAGCGCCTCGCAGACGCCGACCAGCTGGCCGTCCGCGTGAAGCGGAACGGCGAGAATGGAGCGCGTTGAAAAGCCGCTGGACTTGTCGATCTGCCCCGTGAAGCGCGTGTCCGTGTGGACGTCGTTCACGATCACGGCTTCGCCCTTTTCAGCCACCCAGCCCGCCACGCCTTTGCCCAGCGGGACGTAAAACCTTTTCACGCTCGATCCCTTGTCGCCCGTGGCGGCGCGGAAAACAAGCTGCGTCTTGGTGCTGTCGAGAAGGAGGATGGAGGCGGCTTCGGAACCCGTGAGGGTCTCGACCGCCGCGCTGATTTCTCCCAGCAGCGTGTCCACGTCCTGCGTGGAGGCGAAGCTCCGCGCGATTTCGAAGACCGCGATGTCCTGCGCCAATCCGTCGCCGTTGGATTTGAAGTTCATGAGGTGGCCGAGAAAACTTCTTCGATGGTGGTGACGCCAAGCGACACCTTGATCAGGCCGTCCAGCAGCATCAGGCGCATGCCGGTTCTGACCGCCGCATCCCGGATGGGCTGAGACGAAATTTCAGTGAGGAGAACCTTGCGGATGTCGTCGTTCATCGTCAGCAGTTCGTGGATACCCGCGCGGCCCTTGTAGCCGGTTTTGTTGCAGACGTCGCAGCCTTTGCCTTTCATCAGCTTGGCCTTGGAAATATCGATCTCGTACCTGGCGAAAACTTCTTTCGCCGCGTCGTCGGCCGTCCACGGCTTCGCGCAATTGGCGCAGACGCGGCGAACCAGGCGCTGGGCCAGCACGCCTTCGACGGTGCCCGAAATCAGGAACGACGGCACGCCCATTTCATGCAGGCGCGCGACAGCCGACGGCGCGTCGTTGGTGTGGATCGTCGAGAAAACGAGATGGCCGGTCATGGCGGCTTCCATGGCGATTTGCGCCGTCTCTTTATCGCGAATTTCCCCGACCATGACAATGTCCGGATCCTGACGCAGAAAGGACCGGAGCGCCGTAGCAAAATCAAAACCGATCTCCTGATTAATATTCACTTGAACAATGCCCGGCAGGTTGTATTCCAGCGGATTTTCTGCGGTCAAAATTTTCATATCCGGCGTATTGATGGAGTTGAGCGCCGCATAGAGCGTGGTGGATTTCCCGGAGCCCGTCGGACCGCAAACAAGCACAAGACCAAAAGGACGTTGAAGAACCTCTTTCAACGTAATCAGAGTGTCCGGGAGAAACCCCATCTTATTCATGTCCACTTGAATGGACGCCCGATCCAAAACACGCATACAGCAGGACTC